>DASTOW010000209.1:0-5618 GCA_035762425.1 Hyphomicrobiaceae bacterium
ATGGTCGATGCGGGCGTGATCTTCGGCACCGGCTTTGCGCCGTTCCGCGGCGGCCCGCTGCATTTCAAGGCGAGCGAGGAGAAATCCAACGTCGCCATGCTGCGCCGCCCGGCCGCAGAGTGATGACTCGCGCGGCAGACCCCGCAGGTCTGACGCCAATGACAATGCTGGCAGACATGGTGTCAAACCCGGTGGGTGAGACAGCGGTCAATCGGAGACCCAAATGACCCAAGAACTTCGGCGGGTGGCGGTGATCGGCGGCTCGCGCATTCCCTTCTGCCGCTCCAACACGCTGTATGCCGACAGCTCGAACCTCGAGATGCTGATCGCCACGCTGAACGGCCTGGTCGACAAGTTCGACCTGAAGGGCGCCGAGATCGACGATGCGGTAGGCGGCGCGGTGGTGTCGCATTCACGCGACTGGAATCTGGCGCGCGAGGCGGTGCTGGGCTCCAAGCTGTCACCAGCCACGCCCGGCACGACCCTGATCCAGGCGTGCGGCACCAGCCTGCAGGCGGCCATCATGATCGGCGGCAAGATCGCCATCGGTGCCAGCGAGAGCGGCATCGCCATGGGCTCAGACACCACCTCGGATGCGCCGATCGTCGTCAAACCGAAGCTGGCCCATCGCCTGGTGGAGGCGCAGACTGCCAAGTCGGCCATGGAGCGGCTCAAGGCCTTCAAGGGGTTCTCGCCGGGCGAATTGGTGCCACTGGCGCCGTCCACGAGCGAACCGCGCACGGGGCTGTCGATGGGCCAGCACACCGAGCTGATGGCACAGGAATGGAAGGTCAGCCGCGAGGACCAGGACCGGCTGGCGTTCGAGAGCCACAAGAAGGCGGCGGAGGCCTATCGCAGCGGCTACCTCGACGACCTGATCGTGCCGTTCGCCGGCGTGTTCCGCGACAACAACCTGCGAGAGGACATCAGCATCGAGCGGTTGGCACAACTCAAGCCTGCTTTCGACAAGGAGCGGGGCACGCTGACCGCGGGCAACTCGACGCCGCTGACCGACGGTGCGGCCGCCGTGCTGCTCGCCTCCGAGGAGTGGGCGGCCAAGCGCGGTCTGCCGGTGCAGGCCTATCTGACCTATTCGCAGACCTCGGCGCTGGCATTTGTGGAAGGCGAGGGCCTGCTGATGGCGCCGACCATCGCCGTATCGAAGATGCTCGACCGCGCCGGGCTCAAGCTGCAGGATTTCGACTTCTACGAGATCCACGAGGCGTTCGCGGCGCAGGTGCTGGCAACGCTGAAGGCCTTTGAGGATCCCGACTACTGCGTGCAACGACTGGGCCGCGGTGCGGCGCTTGGCTCGATCGATCGCGCCAAGCTCAACGTGAAGGGCTCGAGCCTCGCCTACGGCCATCCGTTCGCGGCCACCGGGGCGCGCATCATCGCCAACCTCGCCAAGCTGCTGGCCGAGCATGGCGGGCGCGGCTTGATCTCCGTATGTACCGCTGGCGGCATGGGCGTCGCTGCCATCATGGAGAGCGCCAAGGCGGCCGACATGCGTATGGCGGCCTGATCGCCGGTGTGGCCCCGGCAATTCGCGACAGCGAATATCCGGGGCGCAACTGGTTCAAGGCATGGCGGCACTGGCTCCCGGCTCTGAGCTGGCGCTCAGGCCGGGACGACAGCTAGGCGCCCCTATTTCAGCGCGTAGGTGACGTGCACCTCGACCTCCAGGGTCTGCGAGCCGGCCTCGATCGGTACAGCGCCCAAGGCAACGCGGCCCTTCTGCAGCATGGGGCCGGCCACATCGCGTACGTCTTCAGAGATGCGCAGAACTTGCCCCAACTGTGCGCCGGCGGCCGTGGCATAGAGCTCGGCGCGGCGGCGTGCGTTCTGCATGGCGACCTTGCGCGCGTCGTCCTTGAGGGTCTCGACGGTGGACACCTCGAAGGCGATGCCGTGCATCTGGTTGGCGCCGAGCGTGATGGCCTGGTCGAGCACCTCGCCCAGCCGCTTCACGTCGCGCACGGTGATGCGGACCTGGTTGTTGACGGTATAACCGTTCACCGCTGCCGGGCGGCCGTCCTTGGGCTGCAAATAGCGCGGCGAAACGTTGAGCTGGCTGGTCTGGATATCCTTGGCCGCGATGCCGGCCGCCTTCAGGCCGTCGATGAGCTTGGCGGTGGCGACGTTGTTGCGGCTCAGCGCCTCGCGGGCAGTATCGGCCTCGGTGAGCACACCCGCGGTGATGTAGGCGGTGTCGGGCACGGCCACCACCGAGCCGGTGGCCGATACGCTGACAAGCCGCTCCACCTTGCTATCGTCTGCCGCCATGCCGGGCCTCGCGACCATGATCGCTGCCGTCGCCAGCAGCGTTGCAACCGCCAAAGCCTGAGTGAACGTACGCATAGCATAATCCTTGTAAGCCCGGGCGATCAGACGCCATCAGACACGAGCTTCGTGTCCGCACAAGGCCCGATGCCAGTGTTTTGCGCGATGGGCCGGATCGTGTAATAGAGGCGATCCGCACCGGGCCCACTGTAGATTGGCCTAACTTGATGTTTCGAGGAAGGATTTCTCGAGGTTCGGGGGCGCTGCATCCGGAGCATGATCTGGGTCGAGGCGCGCGGGGGGCCCGTAGCTCAATGGTTAGAGCCGGCGGCTCATAACCGTCTGGTTGCAGGTTCGAGTCCTGCCGGGCCCACCAACATCCTCAGCCACAGTGCTGGTCAGGCGCTAGTGGCCGCCGCCCGCGCGCTGCTTGAGCTCCCACCACACGCGGCTGCCGAACGGGACGGCATTGGAGTCCAATTCGTAGTACCCGCCGTTCTCGTAGCCGTGCAGGTTCTGAGCTGCCGCGGCGTGGCGCCGGGATCGAGCTCCCGGTAGCTGTCGTGGTCGGGATGGTGGCGGGCGCCGGCATTGGCCGCTGTAGCCATGGTTAGCATTAGGCCAACCGACATCGCGCCCGCAATGAGGACGTGTTTCATCGCAGTTCTCGCTGATGGTGTCGGAGTTGGCCGTTACGTGGTGCGGGCCGGCGCCGATGCTAGTCACACTTGGGAGATGGGACGTGAATTGTGTGCTGGGCGCCCGGCGCAGGAGAGCGGCCTGACCATCGCCGGTCTGACAATCGCCGGTCTGGCAATCGCCGGTCTGGCAATCGCCGATCGGCAGGGTCGCGTCCTGCTGCCCCGGCCAATGCCTCAACGCATGCCTTTACGTGCGATAGGCCGCAATCAGAAGCGGCAGCCACACGAGGGCCAGCGTGCCGAAAAACACTAGGCCGATCACGGTCCAGGCCCAGACGTCGCGCTCCTTGCGCTGCCGATTGCGTTCCAGGTTAGCTCGGTCTTTCAAGAGCCATTCGTACATCTCGTCCTCCTACTTGAAGAACGGATGGCACAAGGTTGTGGTTTCGCGGCTGCGACGAACAGCGCTACAGGGCGAGGAAGTAAACAGTGTGTTACGTCTTGCGCTGCTTGCGCGCTTGCTCGCGCTGCCACTCGATCAGCTTGGCGACGCGCAGGAAGCGACCGTAGGAGGCGCCGACCGATGTGGTGAAGCCGTAGAAGCCGTGGATGAACTGGCGGCGCATCACGTAATATTTGAAGAACCAGACCGGCATCTCGATGAGAAGGCGCCATTGCCCAATCGTCTTGCCGCGCGCAATGAGGTCGGCGACCTGGGCGTCGGTGTAGGAATTGATCTTGGCGAGGTGGTGTGCGAGCGACCGCGACGAACGATGATGGATGCGCTGGCGCAGACGACCCACCGAGCTACCAGGCTTCAGATCGACGCGATCGTGCACGGGGCTGTCGCTGTAGCGGCCGGCATCCTTGCGGTAGAGGCGCACCGGGCTCGGGCCGTACGCAAAGCGCTTGGGCGCCGGTGAATCGGGTAGCTGGTCGGCGATCTGGACCTTGTAGGCGACGTGCTTGGGCTCGCCGTGCGCGAACACGGCGCGGATCTCGGCGGCCAGTTCCGGCGGCACGAACTCGTCGGCATCGAGGTTGAGCAGCCAGGGGCCGGCACACTGCTCCTCGGCGAACCGCTTCTGCGGACCGTAGCCGCGCCAGCGCTCGCGGATGACGCGTGCCCCACCGGTACGGGCCACCTCGACGGTGCCATCGGTGGAGCCCGAATCGACGACGATGATCTCGCAGGCGAGGCCGGATACGGCGGCCAGCGTTTCACCCAGCCGATCAGCCTCGTTGAGGGTGATCAGAAAGACGGACAAGCCGGGTAGCGGAGCCTCGCCCATGCCTCACTCCCCCAGGCATGATCCGTGCGTCGGCGCGCGCCTCAGCCAGGCGGCGGACCGAACACGAGCACTGCGTTGAGCCCGCCGAACGCGAACGAGTTGGACATCGTGTAGGTGACGCGCATCTCGCGGCCGACATTCGGCACGTAGTCGAGGTCACAGTCCGGATCGGGCTCGTCGAGGCCGATGGTGGGCGGTACCCAATTGTCCTGCATGGCCTTGATGCACGCCACCGCCTCGATGCCGCCGCCGGCACCCAGCGGGTGGCCGTGCATTGACTTGGTTGAGGAGACGGCAAGCCTCTTGGCGTGATCGCCAAACACCTTCTTGATGGCGTTGGTCTCGTTCTTGTCGTTGATGGTGGTGGCTGTGCCGTGGGCGTTCAGATAGTCGATTTCTTCCGGCTTCAGACCCGCGTCCGCAAGCGCCAGGCGCATCGCCTCGCTCGGGCCGTCGATGTCGGGGTTGACCATGTCCTTGCTGTCGGAGGTCATGCCGCAGCCCTTCAGCTCGGCCAGCACCTTGGCGCCGCGCTTCTTGGCGTGCTCCTCCGATTCCAGCACCAGGATGCCGGCGCCTTCGCCGAGCACCGTGCCGTTGCGCTTCTTGGCAAAGGGGAAGCAGCCCTCCGGGGACAGCACGTGCATGGCCTGCCAGGCCTTCACGGTGCCGTAGTTGATGACGCTCTCCGAGGCGCCGACGATGGCGAGATCGACGAGGCCGTGGCGGATGTAGTCGCGGCCCAGCGTGATGGCGTGAGCAGCCGTCGAGCAAGCGCTGCAGGTGGCAAAGGTCGGACCCTTGATCCCATACTCGATGCCGACATGGGCCGAGGCCGAGGAGCCGATGATTCGCAGCAAGGTGAGCGGGTGGGTGGCGCGCTTGTTCTCAATGAACAGGTCGCGATAGGCCTTCTCGTAGGTGACGAGACCGCCGGCGCCCGAGCCAATGATGCAGGCGGTACGGTAGGGATTGGCGACCGGCGTCTCAAGGCCGGCCTGCTTGACCGCCTCGTCGGCGGCCGCTGCGGCGAACCAGGAATAGCGGTCGGCGTGCAGGATGATCTTGTCGCGGCGGAAGTGCTTAAGGCGCGCCTTGTGGTCGAAGTCCTTGATCTGCGCCGCGATCAGGATCTTGAGGTCCTCGAGCGGAAACCCGCCAAGTGCGCCGACTCCGGACTTGCTGCTCTTACAGCCCGCCCAGAAATCGGCGACGGTGGTCCCGATCGGCGTTACGACGCCCAAGCCCGTAACGACGACACGGCGTGCTACGCCCGATTCGCTCATCTAAACCTTGTATCCGTAAAGTGATCGCCGCCGCGCCCTGCTACCAATCCGGCTGGCGTTTCAGGCCTTTGCAGCCGCCGCACCGGACCCGTCTACCAGACTGCGGACCCGCTCGA
>DASTOW010000210.1:0-5067 GCA_035762425.1 Hyphomicrobiaceae bacterium
GGATCACCTGGTCGACGCGGAAGTCCTCGCCATAGCCGTTGAAGTAGACGAGGCGGACCGACATCATGTGCACGTCGTTGCCTTCGGCAATGAAGTGCAGCGTGCGGAAGCGGCGGTCGCGATACCATTCCTCGCCCTGGCCGACCCGAATCACATCGCGGTCGACACCAAAGCCGACATCCTTTTGGCCGAGCATCACCCAACCGCGATCGCGCTCGCGCTCGCGCCAGCGCTGCGCGGACGCATCGCTGGCCAGCACTCCCGACAGCACCAGCGCTGTCGCTAGTGCCGCAACTATTCTGCCATACATGGAATTGCCTCCCTGCAAATGAGCAAAATGCTCAAGGCCTATACGCTCGGGCAGCTTTCTGCCGCCATCGCGGCATGAAAATGGCCGAGCGGCGGTGATTTGACCAACGCCGGATGAACGGCGCGACGGCGGGCCGCACGGCGCCGGGCAGGGCTTTGAAATTGCTTGCGGATGCCGGCTGTGGTGCGCTGCAAACGGCGTGCACGCCTGTTGCGGGGTGAGCCGATCGGGTTTCTGCAGAAAGTGGCACCGGCGCCCGACAAGCCGATCCGCGTGTGGCGTGTGCTGCCGGCGGGCTGATGCCCTGGGCAGGCAATTGCAGGGCTCAGCCACGCCGGCGCTTTGCTCAGTCGCCTCGGCGGCCTCAAGACGATGCTGGCTTTGCTGCGCAGGCGCGCTGGGCTGGCGATGCCGCCCGATCAATTCGTATCGGCGTGCGCGGCGCCAGCCAAACCGGGCATGCGGGGCTCACACGCAGCGGCCGCCGTCGACCTCGAGGGCGACGCCGGTAATCATGCTGCTGTCGGGCGAAGCCAGGAATAGGGCAGCGTTGGCGATGTCGGCTGGTTTGGAGAAGCGGCCGAGCGGAATGGTGGCGAGGAACTTGGCGCGGTTGTCGGGCGTGTCCTGCATGCCCATGAACTGCTCCAGCATGCCGGTCTCGCCGATCACCGGGTTGATGGCGCACACGCGGATGTTCTTGGGTGCCAGCTCGACCGCCATCGACTTGGTCAGGATGATCGCCGCTCCCTTGGAGCCGTTGTACCAGGTGAGGCCTGGGCGCGGGCGCACCCCGGCAGTAGATGCGGTGATGATGATCACCCCGCCGCCGCGCTTTTCCATCTCTGGCACACAAGCCAGCGCCGCGAGGTAGATCGCCTTCACATTGACGTCGTAGATGCGGTCGAACTCCTCCTCGGTGACGTCCAGCATCGGCTGGTTCTTGTGGGTGTAGCCGGCGTTGTTGACCATGATGTCGACGCCGCCGAAGGTCTTCACCGCCTCGCCGATCATGGCCTCGACCTCGGCGCGCTTGGACACGTCGACCGCGACGTGCGCGGCAGCCTTGCCGATGTCTTGCGCTACCTCGCGTGCACCTTGGCCGTTGATGTCGGCCACCAACACCTTGGCTCCTTCCTTGGCGTACAGCTCGCAGATGGCGCGGCCGAAGCCCGACGCACCGCCGGTGACGATTGCGACTTTGTCCTTGAGCTGCATGGCTGGTCTCCATGTGCTGGTTGTGCGCACGTCCCAGTTTAGCGCGCGGGGTGCGTGGGCGGAACCGTGACCTTCGCCGCTGCGTTGTTGGTGCACGCGCGACGGGATAGAGGCACATGGCCAAGGCCAAAGACGAGAAAACCCAGCTTCCCACGCATGGCGCCACTGTGCTGCCGAGTGTGCGCGTCGACAGCTATAACGTCGAGGTGCAGGACGAGGACGGATTTCTCGGCGACCGAGCCAGCAAACGCGCGTTCGCCGAGATCCTCGACAGGTGGCGCAAGGTGCTGAAGGAGGATGACGAGGACCCGTTCGGCGACAAGCCGACCGACGAGGTCAGCAAGAAGAAGCTGGCGCAGATGCTGACCGAAGGCGAGCCTGAGGCGGCAGCCCTGGTGCAGAGCGCGGTGGAGGAGTTCGCCCAGCAGTTGGCGCAGGTGATCCGCCGTTTCCTGCGTCTGAAGGCGTGGCGGGACACCGAATGCCTGGTGATCGGCGGCGGGTTTCGTGGCAACCGCTTGGGTGAGCTTGCCGTGGCTCGAGCTGGCTTGCTGCTCAGGGCCGAGGATGTGGCGGTAGCGCTGGAGTTGATCCGCAACGATCCTGATGAGGCAGGCCTGTTGGGCGCGGCGCATCTGCTGCCGGCCTGGATGCTGAAAGGCTACGACGGCATCCTGGCGGTCGATGTGGGCGGCAGCAACATCCGCGCCGGCGTTGTCGAGCTCAACATCGCCAAGAACGCGGACCTGTCCAAGGCGCGCGTCGTGCACTTCGAGCTTTGGCGCCACAGCGACGAGGAGGTGAAGCGGGACGATGCCGTCGAGCGCCTGGCGGAGATGCTCGACGACCTGCTCGACTGGGCCAAGCGCAACAAGCTCTCGCTGGCTCCAGTGATCGGCGTCGGCTGCCCTGGCGTGATCCACGAGGACGGCTCGATCGCGCGTGGTGCGCAGAACCTGCCCGGCAACTGGGCGAGCAGCCGCTTTAATCTGCCGGCGAGCATCGCCGAGCATGTGCCGCGCGTCGGCGATCACGAGACGCTGGTGGTGATGCATAACGATGCCGTCGTGCAGGGCCTGAGCGAGCTGCCCTATATGAAGGATCGCAGGCACTGGGGCGCGTTGACCATCGGCACCGGCCTCGGTAACGCGCGCTTCACCAATCGCCATGCCGAGAAGAACGGCAAGGACTGATGCAGCCGGCGTGCATCAGTGTGCAGCTCAGTCCGTGTGACCCTTGATGCGGGCAACGGCGCTTTGCCGAGCCAGCTCTTTGCGCAGCGGACTGGCCTTGTAGACGCCGAGGATGCGGCTCTCGTTGGAGAAGAAGCGCAGTTCGTCGAAGGCGTATTTGACGGCCTGGTCGGACGGATGGCCCTCGATATCGGCGTAGAACATGGTCGCCGCGAAGGCCCCCTCCTGGTAGGACTCAAGCTTCGTCATGTTGATGCCGTTGGTGGCGAAGCCGCCGAGCGCCTTGTAGAGCGCGGCCGGAACATTGCGCACCCGGAAGATGAAGGTGGTGACGATCGGGCCGTCGCTCGGCTGGGCTTCGTGCTTGTCCGCCGACAGCACGATGAAGCGCGTGGTGTTGTCGCCGACGTCCTCGATACCGCGCATCAAGGTGTTGAGGCCGTACTCGGTGGCCGCCAGCTCTGATGCGATGGCCGCCAGGCTCGTGTCGTCGGACTGGCTGACGATGCGGGCCGAGCCGGCTGTGTCGGCTTCCGGCACCGGCGTCAGGCCGAGGCGGCGCAGGGTCGTGCGGCACTGGCCGAGGGCCTGGGTGTGGCTCAGCACGCGCTTGATGGTGGCGAGCGTCGCACCGGGCAGTGCCATCAGGTTGTGGCGCACGCGCAGGAAATGCTCGCCGACGATGAACAGGTCTGCCTTGGGCAGCAGGTGATGAATGTCGGCCACCCGCCCGGCCACCGAGTTCTCGATCGGGATCATCGCGTAGCGCACGTCGTGGTTCGTCACCGCTGCGAGCGCATCCTCGAACGTGGCGCAGGGGAACGGCTCACAGTCAGGAAAAACCTCAAGACAGGCCATGTGCGAATTGGCGCCGGGCTCGCCCTGGTAGGATACGCGCGCGCCGGTGCCGCGCTTGCGCTCCGGGCTGGCCGTGCGCTGTGACTTGGCCGAAGCGGTCGGCGTCTTGATCTTGCGGTCTGCCATGAAGAAGCTTGGGTTTGCGATGAGTGCCTAGTGTCCCGATTGCGAAGTTCGCCAAACTTTACCGCCAACGCCCCGAGCAAACTTCGCCAATCACGAGGGCACTGGAGCCGTAGTCTTGCTGGTGTGATTCAGACCGAGACATTCGCTCCGAAGTGGCCGCGAACGCCGGCGAATTTCTCGATCATCGCACTCGCGTCAGGCCAACAGGTGACGGGCGCGCTCGAGATCGTCGGGAGTATCGACGCCGAGTGGAACCGTGTCAACGACGGTCACGTCGATGCGCATGCCGTCCTCGAGCGCACGCAGCTGCTCGAGGCGCTCGCGTTTCTCCAGTGTCGACGGGCGCAGCCCGACGAAGCGCTCGAGCGCCGAGCGGCGAAACGCATAGATGCCGATGTGATGGTAAAGCGGCCCATCGCCAAACGGAGCAGTGGCGCGCGTGAACAGCAGGGCGCGCAGGCGGCGCGGCACACCCGTGGGTGTGCCTACCACCTTCACGACATTGGGGTTGGTGCGCTCGGAGGGCTCGGTGATTGCCGCGGCGATGGTGGAGATGTGCGGTCCCTTGTCGAACAGGGGCGCGAGGCAATCGCGCGCCAGCCGCGCCTCCAGCGTCGGCAGATCGCCCTGCAGGTTCAGAATGATGTCGAAGTCGCCTTCCGGGTCGATCTTGTTTACCGCCTCAAAGACGCGATCGGAGCCGGTGGCATGATCCGTCCGCGTCATGACGGCTTCCCCGCCGGCGGCCGCAATGGCGGCCATGATCTCGAGCGCATCGGTTGCCACCACCACGCGGCCGGTTTCGGCCTCCATCGCCCGACGCCAGACGTGCACGATCATCGGCACGCCGTGAATGTCGGCGAGCGGCTTGTTCGGCAGTCGTGTCGACTGCAGGCGGGCCGGTATGACCACAAGCGTGCGTTGCATGAGAGTCCCGATATTGCAGGGGTGGCAATTTGGGGTTGCGTAGCAGGAAGCCGCGCACGTTTCATCCCCCTTTTGCGCGTTCGGTGAAGGGTGCGCCTGCGGGGCAACTCAAGGTTGGCCAGCGGCATTCGCGCCACGCCTTCCTGCCGGCTGAGTGCGCCCGATTGCCGGGGGCTCGCGACTCACTTTAGCGATTTCGTTTATCAGAACGTGAAACGTGCACTGCCCATGAGAATGACTGAGATCTGCCCCTCCTCGCGCGTTGCCATCGAACTCGATGCCCTGCGTCGCTTCATGGAAGCCAGCGCCGAACGGATCGAGCACGTGGCGGCCTTCATGTGTCGCGGCGAACAGGCCATCGCGCCGCGCGAGGCATTCGAGAGGGCCGGACAGCTGGACCACAAGCTAGCGATCTGCGAGCGCCGGCTGGATCGC
>DASTOW010000211.1:0-7188 GCA_035762425.1 Hyphomicrobiaceae bacterium
GATCGTGGTGCTGGGCGCCAAGCTGTTCAACCTGCCGCCGGGCGCTGCCGGTGGCATGCTGGCCGGCTCGCAGACCATGTCGGCAGCAATCGGATCTGCCGAGCAGGCGGCATCGGTCATCAGGCTACCGGCCGGCGTCACCCCGCAGGATGCCTCCGCCATGGTCGCCCTGTCGTACGGCATCACCTACATCTGGGGCACGGTCGGCATCATCCTGATTTGCAAGTATCTGCCGCGCTGGTGGGGCGTCGATGCCAAGGCCGCCGCCAAGCAATACGAGGCCGAGTTCGGCGTTGCCAAGGTAGATGACTCCGGTCTTTCCGGTTTCCGTCCATTCGGCCTGCGCGCCTATCGGCTCGAGAATGCTGCAACCGCCGGCCAGACCATCGCCGGCTTCCGTAAAACCCACCCGGAATACCGGATCGTCAATGTCGTACGCGGCGACGAGGAGCTGGGTGCCGACCCCTCGTTGACCCTGAAGCTTGGCGACGTCATTGCGCTCGGCGGCCGCATCGAGGCCCTGACCGACAAGATGGGCCTGATCGGACCCGAGATTGCCCACCAGCGTGCACTCAACATACCGCTGGACCAGGCAGAGATCATCGTCACCAACAAGGACGTGGTCGGCAGGGAGCTGGTGTCGTTCCGAAATGAGCCGTTTGCAGGGCAGCTGCAGATCGGGAAGTACGAACGAGGCGGCGTGCCGTTCCCGGCCGGCCTCAAGACTGAATTGCAGACCTTGGACATCATCTCGGTGGTCGGCCTCAAGGGTGCCGTGCAGGAGCTTGCCAACAAGTTCGGCCGCATCGCACGACCGAGCACGGCGACCGATCTGCTAACGCTGTCTGCCGGCATGATCCTCGGCTTCCTGATCGGCATGATCGAATTCCCGGCCTTCGGGTCCAAAGTCGGCCTCGGCAACGCCGGCGGCCTGTTGCTGTCAGGCGTGATCGTATCGTCGCTGGTCTCCCGCCTTCGCTTCTTCGGCAACACGCCGAACGCGGCGCGCAACATCCTGGAAGACCTGGGGCTGGTGGTGTTCGTGGCAATCGTTGGCGTCAACGCGGGCAACAGCCTGCTTGCCCAGCTGACCGGTGCGCTGGCCTTCAAGATCTTCCTGGTCGGCTTTATCGCGTGCTCAATTCCGCCATTCATCGTCTGGGCGATCGGCTACCACTACTTCAAGATCAATCCGGCGGTCCTGATGGGCGGCGTCGCCGGTGCACGCTCCCACTCCGGTCCCTGCCGCGAGGCCGCCGCCGAAATCGGCAGCTCGGTGCCATGGATCGGCTTCCCCGTTGCCTACGCGCTGTCTGGCATCATGCTGACCGTGTTCGGATACGTGGCGATGATCCTGGCGCAGTAACCGTCGAGGGAGATGACAAGGCGCGATCCGGCGGAACGACGATGACCTGGATCAACCGCGTGGCCACCGATGCGCCTGAGATATTCCTCTTCTTGGCCATTGCCATCGGAACAGTCCTTGGGCGCATTCGCATCCTTGGCTTTGCGCTAGGCGCCACCGCCTGCATCCTGATCGTCGCGGTTGTCCTCGGCCAGCTGGGCACGTTCGTCATTGCGCCAATCCTGAGGTCGATCCTGTTCGGCCTATTCGTCTTCACGATCGGATATCGCTCAGGACCTGAGTTCTTTGCTTCGCTGAGCTTGCGGACCCTGCATCAGGTGGCGCTGGCACTGGTCGTCGGCGTTTCCGGACTGCTTGCAGTGCTCGCGTTCGCGTTTTTCCTGCATCTCGGTCCGGGCACTGCGGCTGGGCTGGGGGCGGGGGCCCTGACGCAAACCTCGATGATGGGAACGGCGGCCGGTGCCCTGGCCCAGCTTGGGCTGCCCGAGGATTTGTTGAGGCAGAACCAGGCAAACATCGCAGCCGGTTACGCCGTAACCTATGTGTGCGGTTATATCCTAGTTCTGCTGTTCGTACCGCTGGTCGCACCTCGGCTGATGGGCGTCGACCTCAAGCAAGAGGCGGCCAAGCTCGAGGCCGAGATGTCGGTCGGCGGATCGGCAGAGCCCGGCAACCTGCTGTACCGAAAGTTTCAGGTGCGGGCATACCGCGTCACGGCGGCTGCCGGCTTGACAATCTGTGAGCTTGAAGCCCGCATCGGACGGCGTGTCATCGTGGAGCGCATCCTGCGAGGCGGCAGGGATGTCGACGTCCTGCCCGCTACGCGACTGCAAGCCAATGACGAAATCCTCCTCGCCGGCCCGACAGCGGCGATCGTCGCCGCGGCGCCGTTGGTCGGCTCCGAGATCGAGGGCGAGCATGTCATGGCCTCGATACCCGGCGACGCCGTGGAAGTGTTCGTGACAGCAGGCGAGCTGCATGGACGCACCTTGAGCGACATCGTCGAGCGCATGGGGGATAAAGCCCACGGCGTGTTTCTGCGCGGACTGACGCGCCAGGGCCTGGAGGTGCCGATCACGCCGCAGACGCGCATCTACGTTGGCGATGTGATGACCCTGGTAGGCCTAGTGAAAGATGTGGATCGCGTCGTGCCCAGGGTGGGGCAGGCCATCCGCACCGGCGACCGGACGGACGTCGCATTCCTGGCAACTGGCCTGGCGGTGGGTCTGCTGGTTGGGCTGCTCAGCTTGCAGCTGGGCGCAATTCCCCTGACACTTGGCGGTGGTGGCGGGGCGTTGGTTGCCGGACTTGTCTGTGGATGGCTGCGCGCGCGCCGACCGACCATGGGCGCTTTCCCGCCGGCCGCCCAGCAATCCTTGATCGATCTTGGGCTTGGCGGCTTTGTCGCGGCCATCGGCCTTGCCAACGGACCCGCGGCCCTGGCGGCGATTGAGGCCAACGGCGTGATGCTGCTGTTTGCGGGCATGGTCGTGACACTGACGCCGATGGTTGTCGGCACATTGGTCGCCTACCATCTGCTGCGCATGAACCCCGTCATTGTGTGCGGAGCACTCGCGGGGGCCATGACCGTGGATGCGGCCGTAACCGGATGCTGCGAGGTCGCTGAAAGCCAAACCCCGGTTCTCGGCGTGGCCGTACCCTATGCCATCGCCAACGTGTTCCTGACCGTGCTTGGACCGATCATCGTCGGCCTTACGTTTGCGGGCTAAGCATCAGGCCGGCGCGCCACGTTTCGATCTGCCAGGCCAAGCTCAGCTGCGCGCCCATGCCGCGTGGTGACATTGCTTGTGGGGCCTGGGCTTGTGGCCCCTGGCTGCGTGAGCGCGCGGACTGGCTGTCGGGCGCTGGCGGCGTGCAATGCGCGCGGCCTCGGGTCCACGTGGCTGCCAGCAGCGGCCACACGCCAAGGATGCTCGATGCTCGGGTGAACAGCTGTAGGCCAGGGCGGCCGCCATCTTGCTTGCCAACGTCGGCCTTGTGCGCGTCACGCCTCACCGACGCTACAGACCGTTGCGCGCTCAACTAGCGTGCTGGTCAGCCTGGAACGCAAACGGATGCACGTGGGGCTGTCGGATCCGAGCCTGGCTATGCCATCGACCATGATCTGCGTGACAAGGTTGGCATACGCCGCACGCGCCAGCGGTCCTCCCGGCCGGAACCAGCGGGGGGACCAGCTGACCATGCCGAACAGCGACATCGTTACTGGCCTGAGCAGCCGATTGCCCTTCGCCAGGGAGGGATTGATCTCGCGCAGCGCCCTGGCGAACAAATCGACCAACCGCCGCTCGTAGGCTTTCAGTTCCTGCTGGCGCGGCATTGGCAGCGCCGAAAGCGCGTCCATTTGCACCTTGTGCAGCGTGTCGGCGCCTTCATAGGCAGCCAGCAGCGCCGCAACGAGGCCGCGCAGCCGCTCCACCGGCGGCACGCCGGGCGCATCCGCCAGGTTCACCGCTTCCTCGAGCTTGATGAAGTGGGCCTTCAGCAGGTCGTAAAGCAGCTGCTCCTTGGTCGCAAAGTAGTGGCGCAGCCGCGCCTCGGACAGTTGACACGCCGAAGCGAGCTCGGACATGGACGTGCGCGCATAGCCGCGCGCGGCAAATAGCCTCGCACATCGGTTGAGAATGGCGCGGCGCTTCAGGTCGGGGTCGGCCGCCTGCAGGCGCGCCATGCAGCCCTTCGGGCGCTTGTCGACGCTGCGCTTGGCCTTGCCCGGCGATCTGACTTTCGCCGTCATCCCTTTGGCATCCTTGATGGGCGCTGCAGACCGCGCGGGAGACTGCGGCCGATCTGCTGCGCTAACAGCCTCTGGGCGAATTTCGGCCATGACCTCCATCTTATGCATGCGCCTCTCGCGGGTCAGAACTCGGTGGGCAGAGCAGGGGCTCAGGGGCGACGGTTCCAGCGCTGGGCAATCAGGAGCTGCTCGTCTTGCTGCGAAGCATCGGCTTGCAAAATCCGATCGCGATAGTCCGCAACTGGTTGGCGCTCGCTTGGCCCCTCCCCAGCCGGCTCATACTGTCGCGTCTGCCGCGATGATCGTGCGGGGCTGACCGGATCTTGCTGTACCTCGACCTTCCAGATGCCGTTGGCTCCCCGGCAGGCCAGCCCGGCCGCCTGTGTGCTGTTTGCATAGAGCACTACGTATTCTCTGCACCACTGCTTATGGATTGAAGCAAAGGTGGAGGTGAGCTTCATGGATGTGCCGTTGTCCAGCCGGGCGGTGCTGTGGCTGGGGGTCTCCTCGAGGGCACGTTGCATGGCCGCGGTGGCCCCCGCCTCGTCAGAGCCTAACCGGTCACGCAAAAGCCAGCCACCGACGGCGCCGGTCACTAGGATGAGCAGAGCCATGCCCAAAAGGCCCCGGCGTATGTCGGGCCGGCGCAAAAACAGCATCAACAGAATTGGCCCTGACGGCGTTGCGCCGTGCGTGGGCGGTAGAACATTGCTAAGCCGCTCCGGGATTTCCAAGGTGACGTCATAGGCTCTGGCCAGCCTGTCGCGCGTGAAACGAAAAGGCTCGAGCCGCTTGGCCAACTCTGGATCGCCGGCAACGGCCGCAGCAACAAGGGCTCGCTCGACTGGCGATAGATCATCGTCAGCAAAGCGCATGAGCATTTCGTCCGAGATCGGATGTGCGGTCAAAGGCTCGCTCATGGTTTCATCCCGATTGCAAGGCGCGGCGTCGCTTCGCCTTCCAGATATGTGTGAAGTTGGCGGCGGGCTCGGGCGAGCCGGCTCATGACGGTGCCGATCGGCACGCCAGTAATTGCAGCAGCTTCGCTGTAAGAGATGCCATCGATGCAAACGAGGGCAACGAGCACGCGCTGGTCGGCGGGCAGCCTCGTCATTGCGGTATTGACGTCCGCCAGCGACAAGCGGTGCTCGACAATGGTGCGGCCGTCCGTGCCTGATATGTCGGTCATTGCCAAGTCAACGTGATCACCGCGCACCTTCTTGGCCCGCAGCTGATCAAGCCAAATGTTTTGTGCGATACGATACATCCAGCTATCGAGCCGCGTACCTTGTTGCCATTGAGTGTTGCGCGACAAAGCGCGCGCGCAGGTTTCTTGAACCAGATCATCGGCTTGATCCAGGTCACCCGTTAACGCGACGGCAAAGCGCCTGAGACGGGGGATCAGCTGGAGCAGCCGAGAGCGGAACTCGTCAGTCACACCTCATCTCCCGCACCTGCGCCAACAACGGCTGCAGCGCCCGAATATTCCACAGGCCCCCACGCGCCTGACACAAATGTAGCGACCAAAGGCACTATGGATTGCAGCGATGGCTTGGCTAGCCAACACGCTTACGCATCCAAGTCCTTATATATTGGTCTTTTTTTGTTCCTCACGCTGGCGTTGGCGTAACGCCTAATGCGCGAATTTTTCGCGCGTGCTAGGCTGGATGGTGGGCTTTTTTTGAGGGGCGTGCAGCGTGGCGCAAGGCGCATGTGACGATCGTGCGTTGATTGGTGCAGCTAGCCCGGAGCGGTTGGCCTGGGTGCTTGCGCGCCTCATGGCCATGTTTGTCTGGCTTGCCGTGGCTACCGCTTGCAGCTTGCTGGCGCACATCAGCATGTATGTCGAAGGCGCAGGTGGTTGGGCAGGTGGTTGGATTGAGGTGACGAGCACAGCCTTCATTGGCGATGCTCAGGCCAAACGCAAGCCAGAGGCGGGCGCCAATGGGCAAGGCCAGCCCCCCCAGGCCAATGGCCGTGACAAGGTTGAACAAGAAGCGCCTGGCGCAGGCAAGCCGGTAGAACCAGCCGGCGAACCAGCCGGCGATGAGCCACCTAAGACGGTCGCCGAAGCGATCGGCAATCTCGTCAAGTGGATGCAGTCGAAACCGCAAGCGGAGCCACCGCGGCCGCAAGCCGAGACCGGCCGTGCCGCGGAGAAGGGGGCTGCGCCGGGGCAGCTTGCCAACAAAGGTCGCTCCGCAAAGAAATCGACGACGACACCAGAGCCGGCAAAGCCTAACGCGGCAAAGTCTATTGTCGCGCTGCCGCTGCCGGGGACCTACAAGCCCAATGAGCTGCTCGTGTTCGGTGCGAGTGCAACCGTACTGCGCGAACTTGGCCTGCGCGGCTGGCGGCAAACTGCGGGCGCTGGCAAAGGTGTGGTGCGACTGGTGTCAGACACGCAGGACCCCATTGTCGCCCGTGCCCAGTTGCAGTCAGAAATGCAAGGGGCGAGCTTCGGACTGAATTTCGTTTATCATCTTGCTGATGATGGCACACCGGCGCGCGCAGCGAATGCCGCTTCCGGACTGGGATCGTGTGATCCGCAACGTTGCTATGCGGCGCCTCTCATCAAGTGGAAAGCGGGGCTGGCCGCGTGCGCCGCAGGCATAACCATTGGCATCATCGATACGGCCGTCGACACCACGCACCCAGCGCTGGCTTGGAAGAAGCTGCAGGTGCGTCGCAAGTCGGATGTCACCGAGGCCCATGCGCATGGGACCGGCGTGCTCAGCCTTCTAACAGGCGATCCAAACTCGGATACGGCTGGCCTGGTCCCTGACGCGGACTATGTGATTGCTGACGCCTTCTACAAAAACGCATCGGGCACGCTGGAAACCGATACGGATCATTTGCTGTGGGCGCTGAGTGTGCTCGAGCAACACGGGGCGCAGGTGGTCAACATGAGTTTGTCCGGCCCACGCGACCCCCTTATTCACCGACGCCTTGGCGAGTTGAAGCTCAAGGGTATGGTGTTTGTGGCTGCCGCCGGCAACGGCGGGCCCGACGCGCCCTCAGCCTATCCGGCCGCCTACGAAGAGGAAGTGATCGCGGTCACCGCTGT
>DASTOW010000212.1:0-36287 GCA_035762425.1 Hyphomicrobiaceae bacterium
CGGCATTGCCAACAATCCAGCAACCCCCCTGCTCACCGAAGCCGACCACGCCATCTTCCTGAAGACACGCGCCGAGCCGATTGCCGGTTCAACGCGCATGAACGCCGGCACCGCGCAGCGTGTCACCCTCAACCTGCTGTCCACACTGGTCATGATCCGCCTGGGGCGCGTGTACCGCGGCTTGATGGTCGACGTGCAGGCCACCAACCGGAAGCTCACCAGGCGCAAGGAGGAGATGCTGGTCTATCTGACGGGCAAGA
Source organism: Hyphomicrobiaceae bacterium (assembly GCA_035762425.1). Taxonomy (GTDB): domain Bacteria; phylum Pseudomonadota; class Alphaproteobacteria; order Rhizobiales; family Hyphomicrobiaceae; genus AWTP1-13. Next base: position 261 of record DASTOW010000212.1, read on the forward strand.
GCCGGCAGGAGGCGCAAACGGCGATTGCCGCAGCCGATGGCGATCTCAAGCTAGCGGTGCTGCTCCTGCACGGCTGCGAGCCCGAGCGGGCCCGCTCGCTGCTTGCCAAAGCAGACGGGCGGCTGAGGCAGGCCTTGGCCCTTCTCTCGCCGCCCGGTCGCTAGCTTGCTAGGCACCAATCGTTCTAGAACGATGCCGCTTTGGCAGCGATTTCAATGGCGGTAGAGCCAGGGATCGGCGTCGTCACATCGCCCCCGAACCGCTCCATCTTGCGCGTCCAGATCTCGATGAACTGGCGGCTGGTGATGCTCTCCACACCAGCCGGGAAACGCACGCGCTCATCGCTCGGCACGTTGCCCCAGATCGCTTTGCGCGCCCATCCCGCGCCTCGCTTCTTGCCCTCGCCGGTCTGATGCATGTTCTGCCAGGCCGGGTCATCCGGCTCCGAGAGGTGCAAGGCGGCGCCGTAGATGCCCTGCTGGTGCATCAAGTAGAGCTCGACGGCTGTTGGTCCGCGGCCGTGCCTTTGATCGAATAGGTCGATCTCCGCGCGCAGCTTGCGTGCGGCCGCATCGGTGTTCTGCTTCACATCAAAGATGCTTCCGCGTCCACCATACTTGCGAAACTCGCCATGGCTGAGTTGGAAAACACCGTGATAGCTGCCGGTGCTCACGTGCGCTCTGCCACCGCTCTCGATGGCTGCAAAGGCGCGCAGAGCAGATTCGGGTACGCCGTAGCGCTCGGATGCCTGCTCGATTGCCTCATTGAGCTCGTTGGAGAACCGGGGATAGGCGATGCGCTCCTGGTCGAAGGAGGCCTGCGCCATCGGCAACTGGCAGAATGAAAGTGCCAAAGCGCCGACCATGACTGCGATGCGGCTAAACCTTTTCTTGGATGTGGCCCAAAGGCCGCCGCGCTTGATCAGAACAAGGTGCCCTTGCAACGACAGTGCTCCGTCAACAATGGCAGGGACCGCGCTTGGGCCGTGCGAAAGCGGCCGCGTCGGTGTGCGGGTTGTGGGGAAGCTGCGTCCTGACGGGGCGTCCCAGTGGCCCTTCGCGCAGGTGCAGCGGCTCGACCTCCCATGGCGAGGCGTCCGGCGTGACCATCGCGATTGCGACGTCAGTCTTGCCGAACAGGTGAGCTGCGCGAGACCGTTAACAACAGGCCGCCCAACTCACTTGTCAGTTGCTGCTGCAATAGCCGTGCCGGGTCGGTTGCAGGCGCCAATTGCCGGCTGGAGCGGCGCCGGTGTGCCGGTCTCGGGCGCTCCTGTTTCGTTTTGAACCAAGTCGAGCACGCCGTCGGCTGCCCGCGCGCTGCGGCCAAGGCACGATCTTAACCTTGTGCGCCTGCCAGGATGGTCCCCGAGCGATGGCATTTGACCGGCGCCGGCCGAGCCGCGCTGCGCTCCTCGGGGCGGTTCGGGATTGCGATGGCGATCCTCGGCAAGACCAGCCCGCGCCCCGCGCAGATGACCGCGATGACCGCGCCGCATGCGCGAAACACCGGACGTGTTTGCGCTGGCGAAGCGGAATGCGCTGCACGCATGGTGGCGTCGAACGCGGCCCGCAATTGACCTTGCTTTGCCAGCATGAACTATGCGCTCTGGAAGCGCCGCAGGAGGGAGCCAAGCCGACATGCCGACGGCAAACACAAAGTTCAGGATCGCGACCCTGCCCGGCGACGGGATCGGACGCGAAATCGTGCCCGCCGCCCTGCATGTCCTGGGCATTGTGCAAAAGGCCGTAGGCGGCTTCACCCTCGATGTCGAGGAGCGTCTCGACATGGGCGCGCTGTACTATCGCGACAGCGGCGAGGACATGTCGCAGGCCGCGTTCGCGGCCGCCTCCGCCGCCGATGCCATCCTGATGGGCGCTATGGGCTGGCCGGCGATCCGCTATCCCGACGGCACGGAGATCGCTCCGCACCTGAAGCTGCGCGACGCGTTCGGGCTCTACGCGGGCATCCGGCCGGTGAAGGCGTTTGCCAACACGCCACGCCGTCTCCTGGACGAACGGGCGAGCCACATCGATTTCGTGGTGCTGCGGGAATCGACCGAGGGACTGTTTTACACCCACGGCCGCGGCGAGGTGATCGGCGACAGCGAGGCCCGCGAGACCCTGCGCATCACCCGCGCCACCAGCGAGAAGCTGTTTGATGTGGCGTTCCGCATGGCGCGCCGCCGCAAGGCGCGCAATCCGGCCAAAGGGCTCGTCACCTGCGTCGACAAGGCCAACGTGTTTCGCGCCTACGCCTTCTTTCGCAAGATCTTCGATGAGAAGAAAGCCGAGTTCCCCGACATCCGCACCAGCTACAATTATGTCGATGCGCAAGCGCTCGACCTGATCCGGCGGCCCTGGGATTTCGACGTGCTGGTGATGGAGAACATGTTTGGCGACATAATCTCCGATCTGGGCGGCGGCCTGGTCGGCGGCATGGGTCTTGCCCCATGCGCAGAGCTCGGCGATGCGCACGGCTTGTTCCAGCCGGCCCACGGCAGTGCGCCCGACATCGCCGGTCAGGACAAAGCCAATCCAACCGCCACCATCCTGTGCGCGGCCATGATGCTCGACTGGCTTGGCGAGCGCCACGGCATCACCGCGCTCTGCGAGGCGGCCCAGCTGATCGATGAGGCCGTGGACGAGGCCTTTGCGATACAGGCGTTGCGGCCGATGGAATTCGGCGGCGATCAGGGCCTCAAGGCCGCCACGCAGGCCGTGGTGGAGGTATTGCAGCGCCGACTAAACGCCCGCCGCATCTGAAGCGCAGGCACGCGCCCACCGGATCCAATCGCAGCAGACCAGCCCCAACGGCGCCGGATAGCTTCGCCTTGGCGCCCCGCTGAGCACCCTTCGCGGGGCAAGTGGGGCACGCGCGTCCCAATTCTGCCGTGTCGGGCAGCTAGCCATAGCGCGCCGGACGGGAGGCATCTGCACGAGGCAGCAAACATGAAGGGCTGGATGTCCCAGATCGTGATCGGCATCATCGTGACGGTGGTCGGAACCGTGATCGCCGACGCAATTTTACAGGGCGGCAAGGGCCGCAAGCGCTTTTTTGGCGACAGCCATTATTCGGGGCTGCCGCGTGCCGGGCGCTAGCGTGTCACACCACGCGATCATTTGACGGAACCCGGCAGTGTGGGTCGCGTTGACGCCGGCAAGTAGAGGGTGAGGCGCAGGCCGTCAGCCTGTTGTGCCTGAAGCGAGGGGTTCGCACGTGCGGCAGAGGGCCGAGTTCCACGACCACGACAGCAAACCGCCGACCGACCCGTCGGCGTCCCTGCAGCGACTGCTGGCCTTCATGGGCGCCGGCACGCGCGAGGCGCTGTGGGCGGTGCAGCTGATGGAGCGCAAGGCCGCTGTGGCACGCTGGCGCTCGGGCGAAAGCGGCCGGGGTGAGGCTCATCCCTTGACGCGCGGCAAAGCGCGGCAGACCTGAGGTCGGGCCGCCGGCCGACGCCCGGTTGGAGGCCCGGCTGGCCTGGCCTTGCAGGCTCAAGCTCCAGCGTAGAGGTGTTCAAAACGCCACCCGACTATCTGGATGGCCGGCGTGTGACGGCCTATGGTGCGCTCAAAAAATGCACAGGAGCCGTGCTCCTGTCTCCGGGACACCAGCCAGCAATGACACGCCTTGCCCGCAGCCTCGCGCATCTGAAGCCTCATTACGACGTCATCGTGGTCGGCTCGGGCTACGGCGGCGGAGTGACCGCCTCGCGGCTGGCACGGGCCGGCAAGCGGGTTGCCGTACTCGAGCGTGGCCGCGAATTCGTGACGGGCGAGTTTCCCTCCCGCTTCCCCGATCTGCGCACCGAGATGCAGGTGACCGGCAAGCGACTTCGCACCGGCTCGGCGGCCGGGCTCTACGACGTACGCCTTGGCGATGATATGCACGTGCTGGTCGGCTGTGGCGTCGGCGGCGGCTCGCTGATCAATGCGGGCGTGGCGCTGAGGCCCGATGCGCGCATGTTGGGCGATGCCGTATGGCCCGGCCAGATCGCCCAGGACGGGCTGCTCGAGGAAGGCTATGCGCGGGCCCTGCGCTGGCTGCGGCCCGCACGCGATCCCGAGGCCTCCACGCACACCAAGTTCAAGGCGCTTGAGCAGGCCAGCATTGCGCTCGGCAAGCCGCCGGTGGCGGCCCCCGTGGTGGTGAACTTCGCCGACAGCATCAATGCCGCCGGCATCCGGCAGCCCGCCTGCACACGCTGCGGCGATTGCTGCGGCGGTTGCAACCTCGGCGCCAAGAATACGGTGGCGCTGACCTATCTACCGGACGCTGTAGGGCATGGCGCCGAGATTTTCACGCACGCCAAGGTGCGCTCGATCGCCAAGGGCGCCGACGGCGGCTGGCGGGTGAATTGTGAACGCCAGGATGCTGAGCGGTCGGCGCCGACACTGACCGCCGACATGGTGGTGCTGGCGGCTGGTACACTCGGCAGCACCGAGATCCTGCTGCGCTCACGCGAGCAGGGGCTGCAGGTGTCCGATCGCCTGGGCGAGCGCTTCTCCGCCAATGGCGACATCATCGCCTTCGGCTACGGCGCCAAGGTGCCAGTTAACGCCATCGGCGTCGGCTATCCGGAGAAGGTGGCAGGTCTCGATGTCGGCGCCTGCGTGTCCGGCCAGATCGAGATGGTCGACGAGCAGAACCTCGCCAACAGCCTGACCATCCAGGAGGGCGTGCTGCCCTCGGCACTGGCGCCGATCCTGCCGGTGATGTTCATCCCCAACGGGCGGCTGCTGGGCGCCCTGCACAGCCTGGTCGCCGGCGTCTACAAGGGGCCGTTCGCGGGACTGCAGACGTTCTTTGCGGTGTCCCACGACAGCGCCGCGGGGCGCATCGTGCTCGATGACGATCGCGTCACCGTGCGCTGGCCGACCGCCAAGGACGAGCCGGTCTATCAGCGCCTGGACGCGGCGCTCGCAGCGCTGGTTGGCAAGGCCGGCGGCAGCTACGTCAAAAACCCGCTATCGGGAACGGTGATGGGACAGCAGCCGGCCACGGCCCATCCGCTCGGCGGCTGCGGCATGGGAGCGGAGCGCGCGGTGGGCGTCGTCGATCACAAGTGCCGGGTGTTCGACGGACGCGCCGGGGCTGGCTCGACGGACGTGCTCGACGGGCTCTACGTTATCGACGGGTCGGTGATGCCGCGCTCGCTGGGCGTCAATCCCCTGCTCACCATCACCGCGCTCGCCGAGCGCGCCATGCTGCATCTGGCCCGCGACCGGGGGCTGTCGTTCGATGATGCGCCGCGCGCGGCCGGCGACGGACTGGATGTGCGAACGCCAGCGGCGGTGTAACTGTCCCCGCCCGATGCGGTGCCACCTCCCTCCTTCACATGCCGGACACGGCAGGTGCCGGCGCCGATTGCGACCGCCCTGCCACGCATTGCGCCCAGCGCCCAGATCGAAGGCGCAACCCCATTCCTGGCAACGCGCCATCCAGGCCTGTGACTTGCCTTTTATGGCCTGGGCTCAGCCACTGGGCAGCATGGCGATGACCAGTTTCTGCACGAAGCCGGCGCGGCCATCTTTCCAGCTACTCTGCCGCCGCTTGCCGAGGTTGGCTGGCCGTCCACCTGAGCTTGGGCTCGCGAGCCGCTTTGGTCTCGTCGAGGCGGCGGCGCGGAGCAAAACGCGGCGCGTCCTTGAAGCGTGCCGCATCGCCGGCCTTGGCGGCGCCGGCCAACCCACGCAGGGAGGCGATGAACTGATCGAGGCTGGCCTTCGATTCCGACTCAGTCGGCTCGATCAGCATGGCGCCGTGCACCACCAGCGGAAAATACACCGTCATCGGATGGAAGCCCTCGTCGATCATCGCCTTGGCGAAGTCGAGCGTGGTGACGCCGGTGCCCTCCAGCCATTTATCGTCGAACAACGCCTCGTGCATGCACGGGCGGTCTGCGAACGCAAGCGACATCAGGTCGGACAAGCCGGCCTTCACGTAATTGGCGTTGAGGACCGCATCCTCGGAAGCCTGGCGCATGCCGTCGGCGCCATGCGAGAGCATGTACGCCAAAGCCCGCACGAACATGCCCATCTGGCCGTGGAAGGCGCACATGCGGCCGAAGGGCTGGCCTTTGCCGTCGTCCGCATGCTCGACGTAGCGAACGCCAGCGGCATCGGCCACCGCGTACGGCACCGGCATATACGGCGCCAGCGCTGCCGACAGCGCCACCGGACCTGCACCCGGCCCGCCGCCGCCATGCGGCGTCGAGAACGTCTTGTGCAGATTGATGTGCATGGCATCGACGCCGAGATCGCCCGGCCGCACCTTGCCGACAATGGCGTTGAAGTTGGCGCCATCCGCATAGAAGAAGCCGCCCGCCGCATGCACCGCATCGGCAATCGCCACCACGTCGCGCTCGAACAGGCCGCAGGTGTTGGGGTTGGTCAGCATGATGGCGGCGACGTCAGGCGACAGCCGCTTCTTCACCTCTTGCGGATCGACGGTGCCGTCATCGCGCCCAGGCACCGTGACGACGCGATAGCCGAGCAGCGCCGCCGTCGCCGGATTGGTGCCGTGCGCCGACTCCGGCACCAGCACCACCGACCGCGTCTCGCCGCGCGCCACGATTGCCGCCTTGATGGCCATCAGCCCGCACAGCTCGCCGTGTGCCCCGGCCTTGGGCGTCATGGCGATGGCCGGCATGCCGGTAAGCTCCGAGAGCCAGCGCGACAGCTCGGCAATCAGCGCGATCGCGCCTTGCGCCGTCGAGAGCGGCTGCAGCGGATGCACGTCGCCGATGCCCGGCAGCCGCGCCATCTTCTCGTTGAGGCGCGGGTTGTGCTTCATGGTGCACGAGCCGAGCGGAAAAAGGCCCGTGTCGATACCGTAGTTCTTCTGGCTCAAGCGCACGTAGTGGCGCATCGCCTCCGGCTCCGACAACCCCGGCAGGCCGAGCGGCTCGGTGCGCAGCAACTTGCCGAGACGCGCGGCGAACTTTCCCGGCTCCGGCAAATCGACGCCGGTGGTGTCGGTACGTCCGACCTCGAAGATCAGCGGTTCTTCGATCTGCAGCCCGCGATTGCCGCTGCAGGTCGCGTCGGCGCGTTCGGCCGCCTCGCCCGGCGCCGTCGGCCGCCCTTGTCGGTTCAGCATCACAGCACCTCCTTGAGCGCCGCCGCATAGGCCGCGCGATCTGCGTCCGTATTCACCTCGGTCGCGGCAACGATGATCAGATCGGCCATGTCGGGGTTGTCGGGCAGCAGCCGCGATGCCGGCACGCCGCCGAGCACACCCTTGGCCGCCAGCTTTTCGATCACCTCGGCAGCCTTGCCGGGCACGCGAATGGTGAACTCGTTAAAGAAGGTGTCGTTGAGCACCTGCACGCCCGCCACCTTGCCCAACAGGTCGGCGAGCTTCACCGCATTGGCGTGATTGACACGAGCCAGCCGCCGCAAGCCTGCCTCTCCGAGCAGGCTCATGTGAATGGTGAAGGCCAGCACGCACAGCCCCGAGTTGGTGCAGATGTTGGACGTGGCCTTCTCGCGGCGGATGTGCTGCTCGCGCGTCGACAGCGTCAGCACGAAGCCGCGCCGACCCTCCTGATCCACCGTCTCGCCGCACAGCCGGCCCGGCATCTGCCGGATCAGCTTGGAACGGGTGGCAAACAGCCCGACGTAGGGCCCCCCGAACGACAGTGCATTGCCGATCGACTGGCCCTCGCCTACCACAATGTCGGCACCCATGGCGCCCGGCGGCTGCACCAGCCCCAGCGACACGACTTCCGTGAACACCGCAATCAGCAGGGCGCCGGCCGCATGCGCCGCCTCGGCGATCGGCGCGAGATCGCGCACCTGCCCGAACACATCCGGGTTCTGCACGACGACGCAGGACACCGTCGCATCGATGTGCTTGCTGAGGTCTTCCGCCGCGCCATGCGCAAGCGGAGCCACGACATCGTCGCCGGCCATGCGCGACACCGTCTCGATGGTCTCGCGATAGTGCGGGTGCAGGTTGCCACTGATCAGCGCCTTGCGCCGCTTGGTGACACGGTGCGCCATCAGCACGGCTTCCGCCGCTGCCGTCGAGCCGTCGTACATGGAGGCATTCGCCACCTCCATGCCTGTCAGCATGGCCACCTGCGTCTGGAACTCGAACAGGTATTGCAGCGTGCCTTGCGCGATTTCCGGCTGGTAGGGCGTGTAGGAGGTGAGAAACTCCGAGCGCTGGATCAAGTGGTCGACGGTGGCCGGCACGTGATGCTTGTAGGCTCCTGCCCCGACGAAGAACGGCACCGAGCCCGCCGCCACGTTGCGTGCGGCCATGCGCGCCAGCTCCCGCTCCACCTCCAGCTCGCCCTTGGTCGTGGGCAGGTCGACCAGACCCGTCAGCCGCTTGTCCTGCGGAATGTCGGCAAACAGCGCATCGATATCGGTAACGCCGATCTTGGCCAGCATGGCCTTGCGGTCGGCGTCGGTAAGCGGCAGGTAGCGCATCGGTCAGACTTTCCGTTCAAGCAGCAGGCGGGGATTGCACCACCACCTCGGTCAGCACCGAATTGGCGATGTAGCATTCCTCGTGGGCGTGATGGTGCAGCTCGTCGAGCTGGGCGGCGGTCGGCTGTTGTGCGCCGGAGAAAACGATGCGCGGCCTGAGCGCCACGCGCGACACGAACAGCTTGCCGCGCTCGTTCTTGGTCATTACGCCGACGGCCTTGTCCTCGTAGCTGTCGACCACATAGCCGGCCTTGGCCGCCACATACAGGAAGGTCAGCATGTGGCAGCTCGACAGCGCAGCCACCAGCGCTTCCTCGGGGTCGACGGCATCGGTCTTCGAGAACGGGAGCCGTACCGACAGCGGCGAGGACGACGCCGGCACCGTTACGCCGCCGTCGAAGGCCCAGGTGTGACCACGGCTGTACTTGTTGTCGCTGAACGGCTCATCGCTGCCGCGCGTCCACGACACGGTGGCGAAGTATTCGTGTGCCATGCAACTCTCCGCGGTCAGGCGTTGTCCTTCACGAACGCGTCGTAGGCGGCGCGATCCATCAGCTTGTCGAGCTCAGCGGCATTGGCCAGCTTGATCTTGAAGAACCAGGCCTTGCCCTCGGCATCCTCGTTGACCAGCGCGAAATTGGCGGCCAGGTCGGCATTGGCCTCCACCACCTCGCCCGACACTGGCGCGAACACGTCGCTTGCCGCCTTGACGCTCTCGACCACGGCCACCGCCTCGCCGGCTGCAGCCTTGCGGCCCACCTCCGGCACCTCGACGAACACCACATCACCGAGCTGACCCTGGGCGTGATCGGTGATGCCCACCGTGGCGATATCACCCTCCACGCGTACCCACTCATGATCCTTGCTGAAGCGTTCGATAGCCATGTGCGGTCCTCGTATTAGCGTGCGTAGCGATGCGGGAAAAACGGTAGCGGCACGACCGACGCGGCCAGCGCCTTGCCGCGCACCATCAGGTTCACCGACGTGCCCGGGGCCGCGTTCGCCGATTGCACGTAGCCCATGGCAACCGGGCCGTTCACGCTCGGCCCGAAGCCGCCCGACGTGACGATGCCGATGCGCTCGCCCTGGGTCGATTGCATCTCGGTGCCCTCGCGTGCCGGCGCTCGTCCCGCGGGCTTGATGCCGACGCGTTTGCGGCCTGGCCCTCGCGCCAACTCATCGCGGATGCGTTGGCAACCGGGGAAGCCGCCTTCAGCCCGCCGCCGCTTCTGGATCGACCAGGTGAGACCGGCCTCGACCGGGCTCGTCGTCTCGTCGATGTCGTGACCGTACAGACACAGGCCCGCCTCCAGCCGGAGCGAGTCGCGCGCGCCAAGACCGATCGGCTGCACGTTGGGCTGAGCCAGCAGCAGCTTGGCGAGGTCGGTCGCCTGAGCCGCCGCCAGCGAAATCTCGAAGCCGTCCTCGCCGGTGTAGCCCGACCGGGAAACGTGACAGTCGAAGTCGCCGATCTTGCCGTTTGCTGCCGTCATGAACGCCAGCCCGCCCGCCATATCCGACAGCCTCGCCATCACATCCTTGGCGGTGGGACCCTGCAGCGCCAGCAGCGCCCGGTCGTCGGCAAGCCGCACCGTCACCGCGGACGGCAGCCGGCTGCGCATGTGCGCGATGTCGCCGTCTTTACATGCCGCATTCACCACCACGAGCAGGCGGCCGTCGTCCTTGGCCAAGGCCGGCCGCGTCACCATCAAATCGTCGATGATGCCGCCCTCGTCATTGAGCAGCTGGCTGTAGCGCTGCTGGCCGGGCCTCAGCCCGGCAATATCGGCCGGCACCAGTGCTTCGAGCGCGCGCGCCGTGGTCGCAAGATCAGGGCCGTCGACATAGGCCTGGCCCATGTGCGAGACGTCGAACAGGCCGGCCCCGGCACGCGTATGCAGGTGCTCCTTCAGAATGCCTAGCGGATACTGCACCGGCATCTCGTAGCCGGCGAACGGCACCATCTTGGCGCCGAGCGCAACGTGCAGATCATACAACGGAGTGCGTTTGAGAGGCTCGTTCTGGCCTGGCTCGGCGCTCATCTCGTCTCACGTCCCATAAGGCTCGCTTCCCACGCGGACCTCCGCGCGAGACCAAGCCCCCTCTGTCACGGGACCTGAGAGATTTCGGCAACTCGCCCCTTCGAGCGACCGCCTTACCCCTTCGGTGAACCGGCACTGCGACCGGCTGCTTTCCAGAGCGCCATCAATCTGCGGTCCTTTTGCCTGAGAGGTTCCGGGGCGGTTGCTCCTTCGGCGCCGGCCAGTCACCCCAGCCGGTCTCTTCCGCAGATCTCGAATGGACCGGCGCGGATGATACCCCCGGCCGGGCTCAAGTCAACGCGCGTCGAGCACGTGGGTGTGGACCTGAGGAAGCGCAGCACCAGGCGCAGAGCGCAGAGATCGCCACCAGCCACCACCCAGCGTGCGAGGGCCGCTCGCGCATTAGCATGCGTTCTTTCCAGGCATGCATGCCAAGCCCGAAATGCGTGCCAAACGCTCAGTCGTGTTGAACGTCATGACCTTTGCTATCGCGTGGGTGGGCGGCGAGCATATCGCGCCGTCGCACACCCTGCTCGCACGCGTCGTCAGGGGCGGTCGCTACTATTTCCGGCGCGCGTCGACGCAGCGCAAGCCGTCCCAATAGTGGTATACGCCGCACCCGCCTCTCGGGTACGGGAGCGCCGGCGCATAACCGTACATGACGTCGTCGCCGTCATCGTCGTTGTAGTAGTTCGGCGAAGAACGATAGACGCGCGGATAACCTGGCTCACCGTAGTAGTAATATCCCTGGTAGCCCGGGCCGACGTAGACACCCATCTGGGCGGAGGCGCTGCCGGGCAACGCAAGCGTTCCGGCAACCGCTGCTGCAGCGAGCATGACAGCGAGAGTGACTCTGGCGCGCATGAAAAACTCCTTTCTGCTGTTGTGAGCGCCAACCGCCCAGGCGCAGAAATGTTCCTGCGCTCGCGCCGGACCATCGGGCGCCAAGCCGAGCCTGCGCCGCACAGTCTTAAGAGAAAAGAAATGCGCCCGCTGACAGTCCGCCGAACGCCTTAACCAGCGCCGCGCACATTGCGGTCGAAGCCGACGAACACTTCGAACTCGCCGGGACGCGAGCCTTCCGGCACGGCAAACGTCACGGAACGCACCACCGAGAAGTACCCGATCGGCTTGTCCAGCGAGACATCGACGTCGATCTTCACCTGGGCGGTTGCCACCTTCTCGCGCTTGGCATCGGTGACGAACACGGTCAGCGGCATGGAAACATTGCCAGACCTACCCTTCGGCCCCAGCAGCACGCGCCCCGAGAAGCCGTATTTCACGGTCACCCGGCCCGGTTCGATCTGGCACTCGCGCGCCGTCTTGGTGATCTCGCCACGGTGCATGACGGCAAGGCCATCGCCGATCTTGCCCTGCTCGTAAATCGTCAGATAGCCGTCGCGCGACCACACCTGGAAGCGCGGACAACCGTAGGCCACCTCGCCGCCGCCGACCGTGCCTGTGCTGCCGGTCTCGCTCTTGGCCGCCTGCAACAGCTGGTCTTCGCTGACCGATCCGACATCGGCCTTGGTGGAGGTATTCTGGCCGCCGCCGAACCAGCCGCTGCCAATGCCCGAGGTCAGCGACGACATCCCGCAGCCGCCGAGCACGCTCACGAGCGCTGCCGCAGCAGCACACCTCAGCCAGCCCGTCGCTCTTGCCCGTCCTGATTGCGTCACGACGCCCCTGTCCGAACACTTGCCCGGTCTCTTACGGACCGGTATTCCCTACTCCATCGAGCCCTGACGCAGCCCTCTGGTATTTGTCCGGCGATTCGCAAGCAGCCTAGCACCGGGCACTTCCCACGGCCAGCACAGGCAACACGAATCGCCACGCCACTTTAACCAGCACCGGCCTGCCTTCGCCTGGCCTCGAACATGGCCCGAAAAATGGCTCAAGACCACGCCGCACGCCCCCGTCCTCCACTGCGGATACTGATCGCCGCCCCCCGCGGCTTTTGCGCCGGGGTCGACCGCGCCATCAAGATCGTCGAGCTGGCTCTGAAGAAATTCGGGGCTCCCGTCTACGTGCGCCACGAGATCGTCCACAACCGGCACGTGGTCGAATCACTTAGGTCGAAAGGTGCCGTTTTTGTGGAAGAGCTGGACGAGATCCCGGAAACATCGGCACCTGTGATCTTTTCGGCACATGGGGTTCCCAAGGCCGTGCCCGAGCGGGCCAAGGCGCGCAACATGTTCTACCTCGACGCCACCTGCCCGCTGGTCTCCAAGGTGCATGCGGAAGCCCGCGATCACCTGGACAAGGGTCTTGAGATCGTCCTCATCGGCCATGCCGGCCACCCGGAGGTGGTGGGCACGTTGGGCCAGCTGCCGCCCGGCGCGGCCAGCCTGATCGAAACCGCCGCCGACGCCCGTGCTTTTTGTCCACGCGACCCTGAGCGGCTCGCCTACATCACCCAGACCACCCTTTCGGTCGACGACACCGCAGCCATGGTCGCCATCCTCAAGCAGCGCTTTCCGGCCATCGTCGGTCCGAAGAAGGAGGACATCTGCTACGCCACCACCAACCGGCAGGCCGCGGTGAAGGCCATCGCGGCCCGCTGCGACCGGCTGATCGTGGTGGGCGCACCCAACAGCTCCAACTCCCTGCGCCTGGTCGAGGTGGCGGAGCGCGCCGGCTGCCCCAAGGCCCTGCTGGTGCAGCAAGCCTCCGAGATCCCCTGGACGCAGTTCGACGGCATCGCCACGCTGGGGGTCACGGCCGGCGCCTCTGCCCCCGAGCTGCTGGTGAGCGAGATCATCCAGGCCTTCCGCGACCGTTTCGACGTTGAGGTCGAGAGCGTGGTGACGCGCGAGGAGCAGATCGCCTTCAACGTCCCCCGCGAGCTGCGCGAACCCGGCGCCGCCTAGGCGCCACCCGCTCCCCCACTCATTAATCACGCCCTGGAACAGCAAGCGTGGGCTCAGCGTTTGCTGTGCGTCGCGAGGGGCAACGTCGGACTGCGAGTTGCGTCCTCGGGGACCGCCGCAAGCAACGCCCAGCCGTCATCGTCACGACGGGCAACACGGATGTCGTCGGTTTCCAACCATGGCCACTACCGCAAATGCGTCTAGCCTCGATCCCGGACGTGCCGCATCAGCCTGGCTGTTCGTCAAGCGATCTTGCGGTTTCTGGACCGGACCCGGAAAGCACAAGGCATGGTTCTGGACGATAGGCGCGCTCGCCCTGGTGTTCGCCAACCTGGCGGTCAATGTCGGCATCAATCGCTGGAACAAATGGTTCTTCGATGCGCTCGAGAAGCGCGATGCCACCCAGCTGCTGGAGCTGGTTGCAACCATCGTCGTGCTGGTCGTGGCGGGAGCGGCCTTTGCCGTGGCCATGGTGCGTTGCCGGATGACGCTGCAGGTTGCCTGGCGCGAATGGCTGACCGGAGAGCTGCTCGCTCGCTGGCTGTCCGACCAGCGCTACTATCGCCTGGCGGTCACCGACGAGGAGCAGATCAATCCCGAATATCGCATCGCCGATGATCTGCGCCTGGCCTCCGAGCCCGTGGTGGAGTTCGTCGTCGGCTTCATCAACGCGCTGCTGGCCGCCGTCACCTTCGTTGGCATCCTGTTCTGGGTCGGCGGCTCGCTAACCATCAGCGTCGGCTCGGTCTCGCTTTGGATACCTGGCTATCTCGCCTTCGCGGCGCTGCTTTATGCAGCGATGGTGTCGGGCCTGACGTACCTCATCGGCCATCCCCTGGTCGGGCGCGTCGCCACCAAGAACGAAAGCGAGGCGCAATTCCGCTACGAGCTGACGCGGGTGCGGGAGAACGCCGAGAGCATCGCCCTTATCAAGGGAGCTGGCGACGAGCGCAAGCAGCTGACCGAGACCCTATCGGAGCTCGTTGCGCGCTGGATGAGCGTGATCCGCCAGCACAGCCACCTGACATGGCTGCTCAACAGCAACGCATTTTTCGCGCCGATCTTTCCCGTCCTGCTCGCCACGCCCAAGTATCTGGCGGGCGAGCTGACGCTGGGCTCAGTCATGCAGATCGCCGCGGCCTTCACCGCCGTCCTTACAGCGCTCAACTGGTTTGCCGACAACTTCATCCGCCTTGCCGAATGGAGCGCGTCCGCCAAGCGCATCGATGAACTCTACAACGCGCTGGACGAGATGGACGAGGATGCCGCGCGCACGGCGGCGATCGTCGTGGAGAACACCAGCGCCAATACCATCCAGATCACCGACCTGTCGATCGTGCACAGGGACGGCCGCGTGGTCATCGACGACGCCGACATAACGGTGAAGCCTGGCGAGCGCGTCCTGCTGGGCGGCGAATCCGGCTCCGGCAAGAGCACGCTCATTCGCGCCATCGCCGGCCTGTGGCCGTGGGGCGAAGGGCGCATCCTGCTGCCGGCTGGCGCCAAGCTGGCCTTCGTGCCGCAGCGGCCCTACATACCGCTCGGCACGCTCCGCGACGCCATGGCCTACCCGGTCGAGGGCCGGCTGCTGCAGGACGATCGGGCGCGCACCGTGCTCAAGGATGTCGGGCTCAGCTACCTTGGGGACAAGCTCGACGACGAGGAGGTGCGCTGGGACCAGACCTTGTCGGGCGGCGAACGGCAACGCATTGCCTTTGCTCGCCTGCTGATCGACGAGCCCAACATCATCATTATGGACGAGGCAACGGCGGCGCTCGACATCGACAGCGAATTCCGGCTGCTGACCCTGCTGTTCGAGCGCCTGCCGGAGGCGACCATCTTCAGCGTCGGACACCGACCGGGCCTGCAGGAGCTGCATAGCCGCCTGCTGACATTGCAGCGGCGCCCGACAGGCGGGCGCATCGTGCAAACCAAGACGCGCGATCGCGACGCCTGGAAGCGGCTCAAGGGTGCGGCGGTGCGCATTCTGCGCCGCCCCCCAGCCACGACCGCCGACAAGGGCTCTTGAGCGCCGCAAGCGGACGGACGCCCCGGCCAAAAATGCGCCGCCAGGCAAGCCCCGGGCCCCTGTGTCACGGGCAGTCTCACCGCTTGCGTTTGCGCATCGGCTCCCAGTATGCGAAGCGATCAGGCCAACACTGGTCCAACCTGCGTCTGCCGAGCCCCCCGTTCATGGCGGTCTACACCGAAGTTCCCGACGACGAGCTGGCCGCCTTTGTTGCCAGCTATGGCCTCGGCTCGCTTCTATCCTGCAAGGGCATCGCCGAGGGCGTCGAGAACAGCAACTACCTGCTGCACGCCGAGAACGGCCAGTTCATCCTGACGCTGTTCGAGAAGCGCGTCGCCGCGCAGGACCTGCCGTTCTTCATCGGGCTTATGGAGCATCTCTCGAAGGCGGGCTTGAATTGCCCGACGCCAGTGCGCGACAGCCAGGACCGCATGCTGCGCACGCTGGCCGGACGCCCCGCCGCGCTGGTCACTTTCCTGGAAGGGTTGTGGATACGCCGGCCCCAGGTGCGCCACTGCGCCGCCGTCGGCGAGGTGATGGCGCGCATGCACCTGGCGGCGGCGGACTTCAAGCTGCGCCGCGCCAACGCGTTGGGCGTGGCCGGCTGGCGGCCGCTGTTCGAGCGCTTCCGCGACCGTGCCGACGAGATCACGCCCGGCCTCGCCACCGTCATCGAGCAGGAGCTCGCCCACCAGGAGGCGCACTGGCCTGTGGATCTGCCGCAAGGCGTCATCCATGCCGACCTGTTCCCGGACAACGTGTTCTTTCTCGGCAACACTCTGTCCGGGGTGATCGACTTCTATTTCGCCTGCAACGATGCGCTGATCTATGATGTGGCCGTCTCGCTCAACGCCTGGTGCTTCGAGACCGACTACGCGTTCAATATCACCAAGGGGCAGGCCCTACTCAGGAGCTACCAGAACGTGCGCTCGATCAGTCCGCGCGAGCGCGACATGCTGCCCCTGCTGGCACGCGGCTCGGCCCTGCGCTTTCTGCTGACGCGCGCCTACGACTGGCTGCACACCCCGAAGGACGCCCTGGTGAAACCGCACGATCCGCTCGAGTACCTGCGTCGCCTGAAATTCCACCGCACCGTGCGCAGCGCCGCCGACTACGGCTGGGAGGCCGCGCCGTGAGCGCTGCCAAACCGGCAATCGTGATCTACACCGACGGCGCCTGCTCGGGAAATCCAGGCCCGGGCGGCTGGGGCGCCATTCTCATCTCCGGCGAGCACCGCAAGGAGCTGTCGGGTGGCGAGGCGGTGACCACCAATAACCGCATGGAGTTGCTGGCCGCCATCTCGGCGCTGGAGGCGCTGAAGGGCCCCTCGCAGGTCGACCTGCACACCGACTCCAAGTACGTGCAGGACGGCATCGGCAAGTGGATTCACGGTTGGAAGAAGAACGGCTGGAAAACGGCCGACCGCAAGCCCGTCAAGAACGCCGAGCTGTGGCAGCGCCTCGACGCCGCCCGCCAGCGCCACGAGGTGGAGTGGCACTGGGTCAAGGGTCATGCCGGCCACGCGGAAAACGAGCGCGCCGACGAGCTGGCCCGCGAAGGCATGCAGCCCTTCCTGCGCCGCTAGATCATGCCGCCTCAAGCCAGGCTGAGGCGCATGTAGACCCGGTCGAAGCCGTTCTCGAACACACGGTGCGTTTCGACGAACCCGAGGTGCGCGTACATGCACAGGTTCTCAAACATCAGCGCGTGGGTATACAGCTTGAGACCCGGCAGCTGCAGGCGGCGGGCCTCGGCTATGGCATGGTCCATCAGGCGCCGGCCCAAACCAGCACCCTGGCATCGCGGATCGACCCCGATGTTGGCGATGAAATAGGCGTCGGCCTCCGGCCAAGCCACCAGGTAGCCCTGCACGCTTGCGCCCGCCTCTATGACGACCACGCGCTGGCCGGCAACATCGCCCGCGTAGTCGGCCAGCATCGGTGCGGGCTCGCGTCCGATGCGCTCGACATATTTGGCGTACGCGGCCTGCGCGATGGCGCGGATGCGCGCAACATCGTCTGGGGTGGCGCCGCGCATAGATGGCGTGCTTGGCACTATCATTGGTGAATGTCCATGCCGCCCAAGGCCCGGTCGTTCAGACCGGCAGCGCCCGCTACTCCACCTTGATCTTAGCGTCGCGGATCACCTTTCCCCACTTCTCCATCTCCACCTTGATGCGGGTAGCGAACTCGGCGGGCGTGTTGGCGACCACCTCAAAGCCCTGATCGGCCATCAGCTTCTGCACATCGGGCAGCGCCACCAGCTTGACGATCTCACCATGCAAGAGGCCGACGATGTCCTTGGGCGTATTGGCCGGAGCCAGGATGCCCGTCAGCGTATAGGCCTCCTGGCCCTCGATGCCAGCTTCCGCCATGGTCGGCACGTCGGGCAGGCCCGCCACACGCTTGTCGCTCGTCACCGCCAGTGCGCGCAGCATGCCATCCCTGACCAGCGAGGCGGCGGGGGGCAACGCCGAGAACGCAATTGGCGTGTGCCCGCCGACCGTCGACTGGATGGCGGGGCCGGCGCCCGTGAACTGCACCGTCACGAGATCGACCCCCTGCGATGCGCGGAAGATCTCGCCGGACAGGTGCGGCGTGCTGCCGACGCCGGGGGCCGCGAACCCGTACTTGCCCGGATTGGCCTTGAGGAAGGCCACCAGCTCCTGCATGGTCTTGGCCGGTATGGAGGGGTGCACGGTCACCACATTGGGCGAAACGGCCACCACCGTGATCGGCGCGAAGTCCTTGATGGGATCGTAGGGGACCTTTGCAAACAGGCTCGGGTTGATCAGGAAGCCGGTGCTCACCACCAGCAGCGTGTAGCCGTCGGCGGGGGAGGCCGCCGCCGCCCCTGAGGCCGTGTTGCTGCCGGCACCTGGCTGGTTCACCACATAGAACTGCTTGCCGAGGCTCGCCGACAACTTTTCCGCGACGATGCGCGCGATGACATCGGTCGGCCCGCCGGGGGCGAAACCCACGATCATTTTCACCGCACGATCGGGATAGGGCTGGGCGACCGCTGCGCCCGACAACGTCAGCACGGCAAGCGCAACGATGAGCCGAGAGACCGCCTTCACGAGAAACCTCCCTCTACCTTTGTTGTCATTGCTGCGCGTATCGTGGCGCTATCCGCACGGCTAGGCTAGCCTCAAAAGTAGATGCGTCCTGAGGAGGGCACGGCAGGTGCAGAAAGTCCGCAAGCGCCGCGCGATCATCATCGGCGGCTCGCTCGGAGGGTTGCTGGCTGCTCATCAATTGCGATCGATCGGCTGGGATGTCGACGTCTTCGAGCGGACGGCCGACGACCTTGCTGATCGCGGCGCCGGCATCGGCACCCACCCGGATCTGTTCGAGGCGATGCAGCGCGTCGGCCTGACGCTCGATACTTCGGATTGTACGCAACCACGCTGCTACGTGTGCCTGGACCGGGACAACCGGCTGGTGCACGAGGCGCCGGCGCGGCGGACCATGACCGCCTGGTCGCGGCTCTATCGCCCACTCAGGGACAACCTTCCGTCCGCAAGCTACCACAACGGCATGCTGTTTGACCGGCTCGAGGACGACGGCGACAGCGTTACGGCGCTATTTGCCGAAGGCTCACGCTGCACGGCGGACCTCCTGGTCGGTGCCGACGGCTTCCGATCGAGCGTCCGCACCCAGGTCCTGCCCGACCTCAAACCGACCTATGCCGGCTACATCGCCTGGCGCGCGCTCGCGCCCGCAGGCGACCTGCCGCCCGCAACCTGGTCCGCCATCAAGGACGTATATGTCTTCTGCGTACCCGAGGGCGAACTGCTGGTGTCCTACGCGGTTCCGACCCGCGACGAGGACCGCGCCCGGGGCCGCCTCAGCTACAACGTCGTGTGGTATCGCCCGGCCGACGAGCAGGCACTGGCCGACCTGTGCACCGATGCCAGCGGCCGCCAGCACGAGTTCTCGATCGCCCCGCCGCTGATCCGGCCGCAGATCATCGCCCACATGCAAGCCCATGCGCGCGCCCTGCTGGCCCCGCCCATGGCTGACGTCTTCGAGCACGCGCAACAACCGTTCTTCCAGCCGATCTACGACCTCGCCTCGCCGCAGCTGGCGATCGGCCGGGTAGCTTTGCTCGGTGATGCTGCGTTCGTTGCTCGCCCGCACGTCGGGGCGGGGGTAACCAAGGCGGCGCTGGATGCCATGAGCCTGGCGCACAGCATTGGCGCCGCTGGCGACGACCTGACGGCTGCCCTGCGCGAATATGATCGCCGGCAGCGCCAGCTCGGCGACTGGTGCGTCGCGCGCGGGCGGCAGATGGGTGCGCGCATCAGGACGCGCCTTGCCGGTGAGCCTGCGCCCTCTCAGGGTGAGCTAGATCGCAGAGCCGAGCTGAGCATTCAGGAGTATCGCGACACCACCGACGATATCGAGCGCCTCACCGCCTCAGACCTGCACAGGCTGGGCAGCGATCGATAGGAGCGTCTACCTGCGGAACTCGCGCGGGTCCGGCTCGTCGTCGAACAACCCCTGCTTGGCGAGCGCGTCACGGCAGACCGGGCTGAGCGCGGGCGCATTGTCGAGTAGACACGCCAGCCCCCGGTTGAGGCCCGGCCCGGTGTGCGCGCAGATGCGATCGTAGTCGAGACGGCACGCCTTGAGCGCGCTGGCTGATGCGAGCCCACGCAATGCCAGCGCCTGGAAGCAGGGCTGGGTCAGCTCATTGACGTGCTCATTCAGGCAAAGAATGATGCGGCCCCGACCCGGCAGCACGCCGCGGCAGAACCGCATGTAGTCAGAGATGCAGGCCTGCCGGAACGGCGGCCCCTGCACGCGGATCATGCCCTGGGCAAGAACGGCTCCCGCGTGCAGGAGGCAGCACGCCAAGGTGATGGCCAACAGGAGCGGCAGGCGACGCATCGAACGAGCAGATCCCGAACTGTTGCGTACTCTTTGTAGGCAGGTCGGGACACGCCGTCGAGTGCGCCGCATGCTGCTACTTCACCGGCCGGCGCTGGTCGTTCCACTCGCCCCGCAGCACCTCGTCGTCCTCGCCATCGGGCCGCAAGACGCTGGCGCCGCCACGGATGGCAGGCCCGCGTAGCGCACGCACGCAGGTTTGGCTGAGCCGGTCGGCGTTGGCGCGCAGACAAACGGCCAGCCTGCCGCCGCCAGGTGGCACGTCTGCGCACCAGCGCCGGTAGTCGAGCTCGCACCCGTCCAGGATCGCGGCAATCCTCAGTGCGCGATAGCAGCCCGGACCCAGGCGCTCGGCATGGCGAGCCAGGCAAGCAAGGCCATCGCCGGCTCGGGCGCAATAGCGCTCGCTATCCCATCCGCATAGCGCGTCGACCGCCCGGTGGTGGGGCCGGTCATAGGGCTGTGCCGCTGCCGTCCGCCATGTGACGATGACGAGCATGGCTATCAGCACCAGCAGAAAGGTGATTGATCTTGAGATCACGGGTCGGCTCTCCTCGATGGCTGTGGGTGGCCGCGGGGGGATGCGGCCACCCGTGCAACCGCGACTACCAGCGGCAATGCCGTACGCCGTAGCGGCCGACCCAGCAGCGATGGGGATGGACGGCGCGCGGCCAGCAGGCAACTGGGCGGCAGGCCACGCCGTGACGATGCCAGCGCAGAACCGGGCCCCATTCGCACGAGCGATGGCATCCATGCACCTTGGTGATGAGGTTGGGCGTGTCGGCGATGCCGTCCACGGCGCCGAGCGGCACCGCCTCGGCCGAGGCCGCTGCGGCAAGGGTGGCGATGGCAAGGGTGGCGATGGCTGCGAGGCTGCGAACATTCATGACACTAGATCTCCATTTTTGCGTTTTGGGGGATGCGCAGCGCGAACCGGCGCTACGGTGACGGGCCCGAGGTGCCGGTGTAGGTGCCGGTGTTGCCGCGCGGGCCTGTCACGGTGCCGCCGAAGGTGCAGTTTGCGCCCGAGCAGGAGCCCTGCCCTGCGCGCGTCCAGGTGCCGCCGTTGGGCCCCGTGACCTTGGCGTTGCTCTCCCAGCTGTTGGCGTTGCGCGTGACGGTTGCATCGCGCGTCACCGTCCTGCCGCCCGGCCCCGTAAAGGTGCTCTCGGTGGTGCACGACCCGCCGCTGCAGGTGCGCGACGTCTGCAACGAGCGCGTATTGCCTGCAGGACCGGTTAGCGAGCCGCTGCGCGTACAGGTGCCGCCCTCGCAGCTTCCCGACCGCTGCCAGGTGGTGGTGCCGCCGTGCGGGCCCGTGACGGAGCCTTTCCGGCTCCAGGCATCGGCAGGCGGTGCCAGCATGGCGCTGACGGCGAGACTTGCGGTCGCCGCCAGACAAGCCGTTAGGCCTGCCATCATTTTGCGTCTTTGCATTGCTTTCTCCGTGTCGTGAGAAGTACCCCAGCGACCGACACGTTAAGCGCGTCGCTTGGCTGCCGTTTACCGGCGCGGCAACGCCTGATGTCATGTGTTGGCTGGGACGTAACAGCGTGTAACAGGCAGCAAGTCGCGCTTGCTTTTTACCCGAGCCTTCGTACCGTGACGGCCATGTCGACAGCCACGGACGCACTCATTGTCCTAGTCGAGGACGACCAGGAGATTCAGCGTCTCGTGCGCGACATGCTGGTCCGCGAGGGCTTCTCCGTGGAGGTGGCCCTGAGTGGCGCCGCCCTCGACCAGGTGCTGGCCGGCCAGCGACCCGACCTCGTCATTCTCGACCTCATGCTGCCGGGCGAGGACGGCCTGTCGATCTGCCGCCGCCTGCGCACCCGCGGCGGCTCGGTGCCGATCCTGATGCTGACCGCCAAAGCCGATCCGATCGATCGCGTGGTCGGCCTGGAGATGGGTGCCGACGACTACCTGGCGAAGCCCTTCAACCCGCGCGAGCTGCTGGCCCGCGTCAGGGCGCTGCTACGGCGCGCCCGCGGCACCACCGATACCGAGCCCAACCGCCGCTATGCCTTCGCCGGCCTCGTCATCGATCTCGATGCCCGGCGGCTTAGCACGGAGGCTGGCGAGCCGATCGGCCTCACCGCCGCCGAGTTCGAACTCTTAACCTGCTTCGTGCAGCGTCCACGCCGTGTGCTCACGCGCGACCAGCTGCTCGACTGGACGCGCGGGCGCATGGCGGAGGCCTACGACCGCACCATCGACATGACCATCTCGCGCCTGCGCAAGAAGATCGAGGCGGCCACGCCCGGCCTGGAGTTGATCAGCACGGTGCGCAACAACGGCTACCTGTTCGTGCACCCCGTGAAATCGCTGCCGTCATGATCCGCCTTGGCTTCGGCGCCCGCCTGCTGCTGATCGTCATCACGGGGCTCGTGGCCCTGCAGTTGCTCGTGATGTGGGGCTACTTCCTGCAGCGCAGCCGCGACACGGAAACGGGATTCCGCCTGCCGGTGCCCGACCAGGCGGCGGCGCTGGTCGAGCTGTTCGAAGCGACGCCCAAGCCACAGTGGCCGCTGGTGCTGCGCGCCGCCAACAGCGCCGACCTGCGCGTGCGCCTGTCGGATGCACCGCCCGAAGGCGATGCGCCGCCTTGGTACGAGGCACCCGTCGTCGATTTGATCATGCAGCGCTATCTGGCCGCGCTCGGCGGGCGCAAGGTGCGCGTCAACGTCGAGCCGTCGCACGAATTGTTCGCCGGCCCGCTCAAGGCGCTGGCCTGGGCCTCGCCCGGCTCGGTGGAGATCGCGATCGCACTCAAGACGGGCGAGACGCTGATCGTCACCACCGGTGGCGTGCTCACCTTCAGCATGCTCGGCTTCCCGCCGGGGTTCTGGGCGGGCGTGCTCGGCTTTGGCATCGCCGTCGTCGTCGTCATCATGCTGCGCCGAGAGGCGCGCCCGCTGCGCGACCTGGCGCAGGCGGTGGACGGCATGACGTTCCCCGAGAAATCCAAGACCATCGCCGACGCCCCGCGCAGCGCGCCCGAAATCCGCGCCCTGATCGCCGCCTTCAACCGGCTAGGCGAGCGCATCTTCGGCCTGCTGCAGGCCCGACGCGTGCTGGTGAGCGGCATTTCCCACGACCTGCGCACCTATGCGGCGAGGCTGCGCCTGCGCACCGAGATGATCGCCGACGCCGCCGAACGCGCCAAGGCCGTGCGCGACCTCGACGACATGAACCAGCTGCTGGAGGACTCGCTCATCGCCTTCGATGCCGCCGCCGCCCCACGCACGCAGGAGCTGTTTGAGATCGCGCCCCTGCTCGAGCGCGAGGCCGAGGACCGCCGCCTCGGCGGTGCCTGCGTCTCGCTCATCATGTCAGCCGCTGCCGCCAAGGCGCAGATCCTCGGCGACACGCTGGCCGTGCGCCGGCTGATCGCCAACCTGACCGACAACGCCATCGCCTACGGCCGCGAGGCCGCCATCGGCGCCGATGTCAGGGACGACCAGCTGGTGCTGACCATCGACGACAAAGGCCCGGGCATCAGCCCCGACCAGCGCCAGCACGTGCTGCAGCCGTTCGTGCGTCTGGAGGAATCGCGCAACCGCAATACGGGTGGCGCCGGCCTCGGCCTCACCATCGCGCAGAAGGCCGCCGAGGCGCACGGCGGCACGCTCTCCCTGCATGCAGCACCCGGCGGCGGCACCCGCGTCAACGTGCGCCTCCCACTGTTCTGCGCGCAGCTGTGAGGCGCACCCGCTGCCGTGCATGCCCGTGGCAGCCCGTGGGCGTTCCGTGCAAGAATGCCACCCGACGGCAGCCAGGGAGAGACCACGGTGACGACCCAGATCAGGCTCGGCGACATCACTATCCATCGCGTGGTCGAGCAGGAGGCAGCAACGTTTTTTGCCGCCTTCGAGTTCTTTCCCACGCTGACCAAGGAGCTATGGGAGGAGAACCGTGGCTGGCTGCAGCCCAGGTACATCGACCAGGCCGGCAAGGTCGTGCTGTGCGTGCAGAGCTTCCTGGTGCAGACGCCACACCACAACATCCTGATCGATTCCTGCGTCGGCAACCACAAGTCGCGGCCGCATCGGCCCATGTGGAACATGCTCGACAGCGACACCTACCACAAGAACCTGGCAGCGACCGGCATCGGCGTCGCCGACATCGACTACGTCATGTGCACGCACCTGCACGTCGACCACGTCGGCTGGAACACGCGCCTGGACAATGGCCGCTGGGTGCCGACCTTCCCGAAGGCCAAGTACCTGTTCGCCGACCGCGAGCTGGAATTCTGGACGGCCAAGCACAAGGAGGACGCGGCCGCCCATCCCTGGGTCACGGACAGCGTTCTGCCAATCGTGGAGGCCAAGCGCGCCGAGGTGGTGAAGAGCACGCACGCGCTCAACGACGACGTGCACCTGTTCCCGACCCCGGGCCATACCATCGACCATTTCTCCGTGCAGATCGGCAGGACCGGCCGGGACGCTGTGATCACCGGCGACATGATCCATTCGCCGTTGCAGGCGCGCTACCCGGACATTGGCATGCGCGTCGACTACGATGCCAAGCAGGCCGGCGTCACGCGCCGCAACCTGTTCGGGCGACTGTGCGATACCCCGACCCTGCTCTGCTTTGCGCATTTCCCCTCGCCCTCGACGGGGCGCATCACGCGCTGGGGAGACGGCTTCAAGGTGATCGAGGCCTAGACCTCGTGGTCGTGGCGATGCGCAGCAACGTCGTGCCGGCGCCGGCACGACGTTTTTTTTGCCTGCCGCGTCCATCAATGCCACTCGAACACCTGGATCAAGGCAGGGCCGAGGATCACCACGAACAGCACCGGCACGAAGAACACGATCATCGGCACGGTCAGCTTAGGTGGCAGAGCGGCCGCCTTCTTTTCGGCTTCCGACATGCGCATGTCGCGGTTCTCTTTGGCCATGACACGCAGGGCCTGGCCAACCGGCGTGCCGTAGCGCTCGGCCTGGATCAGGGCGGTGGCGACGGCCTTGACGCCGGCGATGCCCGTGCGCTTGCCGAGGTTCTCATTGGCCTGACGGCGCTCCTGCAGATAGGACAACTCGGCGGTCGTGAGGCTCAGCTCCTCGGCAAGCTCCAGCGACTGCGGGCCCATCTCCTCGGCAACCTTGCCGAATGCGGCCTCCGCCGACATGCCCGACTGCACGCAGATCAGCAGCATGTCGAGTGCGTCCGGGAACGCATTGGTGATGGAGGTCTGGCGCCGCTGCACCAGGTTCTGGATGAACATGTTGGGAATGTAGGAGCCGAGATAGCCGGCACCGATGCACAGGCCGATCTTGACCAGCGCGGGATAGTCGTAGTCGGCGATCACGAACAGGTAGAGGAAGGCGATCACGGCCACGATCAGCGGCATGGCCAGGCGGAAGAACATGTAGGTGACAAGCGGCTCCTGCCCGCGCAGGCCAGCCATCTTCAGCTTGTCGCGCACGTCCTCGGAATCGAACACGCTGTGCAGCTGCAGGTGGTCGACGATGTCTTGCATGAAGCCCTTGGACGTCGTTCGCAGCCGGCCGTGGCCATCCTTCTTGGCAAGATCCGAGAGCCGGGCAGCGCGCATGCGGCTGCGCTCGGTGGCCATTTCCTGCATGCGGCTGCTGAGCCGGTCGCGCGACAGCACCGGCATCAGCACGGTCAGCACGGTGGCGAACGCAGCCACGGCGGCCAGCGTCACGGCAATCTGCGGTGTGAGCAGCGCTATCAATTGATCGAGCATGGCGGTCTCGGCGCGCGGTTTTAGTACTTGAAGTTGATCATCTTCTTCATCACCAGGATGCCCATGGTCATCCAGATGCCCGCGCCGACCAGCAGCAGCTGGCCGACCTGGGTGGTCCACAAAAGCGCGATGTAGGCGGGCGTCGTGGTGTAGACGAGGATCATCACCACGAACGGCAGCGACCCGAGCACTGCGGCCGACGCCTTGGCTTCGGCCGACAGGGCGCGCACCTTGGCCCGCAGGGTCTTGCGGTCGCGCAGCACGCCAGCGAGGTTGCCCAGCGCCTCCGACAGGTTGCCGCCCGCCTGCTGCTGGATCGAGATGACGATGGCGAAGAAGCGCACCTCCGGCAGCGGCACGCGCCGCATCATGCGCTCGAAACCTTCCGACAACGGCACGCCGACCCGCTGTCATGTGCTCCAAGGCGCCCACCTTCCTCGACTGCGCCAACCGGGCGGTGGTACTGGTCCAGAGCAGCAGCAGCTTCAACGGCATCGTCGAGCCCAACTGCGCCAGCGACGGCACCATGGTCAGCCAGTCCTCGGCCAACTTCGAGCCGGGCGCCGCCAGCTCCGTGGTGCTGGTGACCGTCTGCTGTTCCTGGAAGTTCGGCGGCCAGCTGCCGATCTTCAAGAAGAGCAACCTGAGCGACGGCTCCATGCTCGTGCAGGCGTCCGCCGCATTCCGCACCGAATCTTACAACTGAGGTCTGCGGCCGTGCGCCCATCGCCATCCCACACCTGCGCTCAAGGGTTCGGCATGCCAAGCCGCCCGATGCTGCGCCCCCTGCAGCGCCTTGCCAGGCGCGTGCATCGCCTCCTTTGCCGGTGGCAGGCGGACCGGCGCGGCGTCGCTGCCATCGAGTTCGCGCTCCTCGACCCGCTGATGGCCGTCATGTTCATCGGCGCCATGGAGATGAGCCAGGCCATCACCGTGGATCGGCGCGTGACGCAGATCGCCGGCTCGACCGCCGATCTCATCGCGCGCGCCGACACAACCATTGCGCAAAGCGACGTCGCCGACGTCACGCGCGTCGGCAGCTACATCATGAAGCCCTACAGCTCCACCCCGATCAGGATCGTGCTGCGCAAGGTGACCTCGTCACCGGCCAGCGCCACGTAGACGAAACAGTCGTGGATGTGCGCATACAACGGCACCGGCGGCACACAGACGTGCGAAATGCACCAACACCAGTTTCCCGCTGCCTCCCAACATGGCGACGACCAACGACAGCGTGGTTGTGGCCGAAGTGACCTATGACTACGTGCCCCTGGTCTTCAACTACGTCATGCGCAACACCTGGGGTGGAAGCGGCACGTCCTATCGGCTCGCTGAGACCATCTACATGAAGCCGCGCGGCCAAGCGGCAATGCTGCTGCAGCCCGACGGCAAGACGCCTTGTCCGTCGCCGACCTTCTAGTCGCGCGACCCGGCCCATGGGCCGCGTCTTGCCGGTAGCGGCAACCCCAACTCGTCCCGACCGTTCGTCCGGGCTCGGCAATTCGCCCCCGCAATCAGTGGTTGCAATTGCCGAGCGGCCCCGTTTCCACCTATGCTGGCAGACTTCTGCGAGCTCGCAGGGCATTGACACACGCCGCGGGACGGCCATGGGACGACGGTCAACGCATACTCCGCAGCAGCTGCGCGAGCTTATCCTCAACGCCGCGCAGGAGATTATTCAATCCCAGGGATTGGCGGGGCTGTCGGCCCGCGAAATTGCGCGGCGCATCGGCTACTCGCCCGGCACAATCTACAACATGTTCCAGAATCTCGACGACGTGGTGCTCAATGTCGAGGCGCGCGTGCTGGATGCGCTGGATGGACGCCTGATCGGTGTGCTGCGCGGCGACGGCGATGAGGCCGGGCGGGTGGAGCGGTTGGCGCAGGCCTACCTGGCCTTCACGCAGGAGAACCCGCGCCTGTGGAACTTGTTGTTCGAGCACCATATGCCCTCCAACACGGAGCTGCCGGCCTGGTACCAGCAGAAGCTCGAAGGCCTGATGCGGCGCGTCGAGGAGTCGCTTGGCTCGCGCTTCCAGCCTGGCCAGGATGCGGAGCGCCAGCGCGCGGCGCGGGTGCTGTGGGCGGGCGTGCACGGCATCACGTCGCTGTCCACGGCCGACAAGCTGTCGGTCGTCACCACGGACACGGCAAGCCGCATGATTGAGGACCTGGTTGGCACCTACCTGGCCGGCCTGTCGAGCCTGGCGGCGGCCCCCAGCCAGGGTGCAGCCTAGACCGCTTGCGCGATTTGGCGGGCCGACGCTGGTGCGTTCGCCAATAGGTGGGCGATGGCGTTGGCATAGAAGCGCAGCAGCGCTTCCTCCTCGGCATTGGCGCGGTAGACGCCGTGCTCGAGCACGACGAGGTGGCGCATCAGCAGCATGCGCAGGCCGACCTCGACGGCATACTCCTGATCCTGACGCGGGATGTGCACATGCCCGCCCTGCGCCCTGAGCAGCTCCATCAAGTCGAACACCGCGCCTTTGATTTCGAGGCTGGACAGGCCGCGCTCACCATGCGCCAGGATGGCCGTTGCCACCAGCGACACGGGCAGCGCCGGCACCACCCGCCCGACCTCGTGCATCAGCCGATTGCCCAGTCGCTCGATCTCGGCGAAGCGCTGCTCGGGGCCAAGCGCGCGCAGGTCGACGCCGCGCTCCCCGAGGTAACCGCGCAGCGACATCGGGTTGCCGAAGCTCACGCACGCATAGCCATAGCGATGCCAGCGCCCGCGCAGCCTGAGCCACAGGTTGCGCAGCAGGAATCCTGTCAACACGAAAGGATTGAACGCGAAGCGCGGGCGCTCGCCTTTGGGCGTTGCAGCCGCCGCCGTCAGGATGCGGTCCTCCAGCACCCGGTCGTAATTGAGGCCGACCGGCACGAACACGATATCGCGGCCGCCCTGCGGGTCGAAGCCCGACACCATATAGCTCAGCAGCCCGAGCTTGGGCGGGCGCAAGGCCCCGTCGCGCGTCAGGCCGCCCTCTGGAAACACCGCCTGCGCGACGCCTGAGGCGGTCGCCAGGTGCACATAGCGCGCCAGCACCTTGCGATACAGGGCGTTGGAGCTGTCGCGGCGCACAAAATAGCCGCCCATGGCGCGGATCAGGCTCTGCAGCGCCCATACCCTGGCCCACTCGCCGACCGCGTAGCTCAGAGCCGAACTCTGCGAGACCAGGTAGGTGACCAGCACGTAATCCATGTTGGAGCGGTGGTTGATGACGAACACCACCGACGCATCGTCCGGCACCTGATAGAGCTTGGCCTCGTCGATGGCGCCGAGACGCACGCGGTAGAGCGCAGTCGACAGACGCTTGGCCAGCGTGGTGCCGACGCGAAAGTAGGTGTAGGCGCTGAACGAGGGGATGATCTCCTTGGCGTAGCGGCGCGCACGGGCGTGCGTGACCGACTTGGGCTCACCCCGCTCCTTGGCCTCGTCCTCGACCGCTTTGAGGATATCGGGGTCGAACATCAGCTGCTCGATCAGGCGTCGCCGCCGGGCCAGCTTGAAGGGCGGAATTTTCAGGCGCAGCCGCTGGTTCAGTTCGTCGATGGCGCGATTGGCGCGTCGCTGCAGCCACCAGCCGAGCGCCGGGCCAAACAGCCGGTCGATGAGGGCGACGAGCGCCAGCACGCCCACCAGCACCGCCACCCAAAGGGGTATGGTCACCGTCGACGCCACCACCCTGCGCTTCTCCCCGAGGCAACTCTTATTGTTCTGGCTGCAGGGTAGCCGGGCGCGGCCGGCAAGGCGAGCCTCGCTTGTCGCACAGCGTCAGCTCAGGTCTTGGCGCGCTCGAACGTGATCAGGACATAGCCCGAGCCGCGCTTTGCTGCAAAAGACGTGGGCCGGCGCTTCTTCAGATCGGCCGCGTTGTCGCACACGCTCAGGCTATCGCCGCTCAGTGCATAAATGCCCTGCCACGTCTTGCCCTTCAGGTTGCCCTGTTGATGCACAAAGTCAATCGCCCTTGCGCCCACGCGCACGGTCCCGGCAAACAGCACCTGGTCGTCCTTGGAGCGGATCTCGAAACGCTTGCCGGTGAAGGACAGGCGGTGGCCGACCACAGCATCGGCCGCCTTGCCGTCGCGCTCCGCCTTGATCGCAGTCCAGCTTCCCTGCAGCAGCTTCTGGGACGCGCCGGCCGGCTGTGCGGCGGTGAAAGACAGGCTCATGGAAATTATCAACCAGCCCATCACCAAGGTCAGGCGGGACATGCTCACGTCTCCTGTTATCGTGCCAAAGGGCAGCGGCCATTATTCAGCTAGTCTGCGGGCCAACGTGCAACCGAGGTGAGCGCCATGCAAGAGCTGCGTATTCGGACCATGCACCCCGATGAAATCGCCATCGCCGTCGATTGGGCGGCGGCGGAGGGCTGGAACCCGGGCCTTGCGGACGCTGCCTGCTTTGCCACCGTCGATCCCGGCGGCTTCCTGATCGGCGAGCTCGACGGCGCGCCCGCCGCGACCATCTCGTGCGTGAACTACGATGCGCGCTTGGCGTTTCTGGGCTTCTACATCGTGCGCAAGGACGTGCGCGGCCACGGTTACGGCCTGCGCATCTGGAATGCCGCCATCGCCCATGCCGGTGCGCGTGTGATCGGCCTCGACGGCGTGGTCGCGCAGCAGCAGAACTACCAGAAATCGCGCTTCAAGCTCGCCTATGCCAACGTCCGCTACGGCGGCATCCCCGCCCGCCTCGATGCACCGAGCGCCGACGTTGTGGCGCTCAGCGAGCTGCCGTTGGCGACGGTGGAAGCCGATGATGCCACGGTGTTTCCCGCTGCACGCTCCGCCTTCCTGCGCGCCTGGATCGGCGCACCCCGACACGTGGGCCGCGCGCTTTTGCGCGATGGCCGGCTGGCCGCCTGGGGGGTGATCCGCCCGTGCCGGACGGGCAGCAAGATTGGTCCGCTGGTCGCCGACGACCGCGCCGCCGCCGAGGCCGTGCTGGCAGCTTTGCTGGCCGGCACGGGCGGCGGAGACGTCTTTCTCGACGTGCCAAGTGTCAACCGCGACGCCGTCGCCCTGGCGCAGTCGCTGGCGCTGTCACCGGTGTTCGAGACCGCTCGCATGTACACCGGCCCGATTCCAGCGCTGCAGACACAGCGCCTGTTCGGCGTCACCTCCTTCGAGCTGGGCTAGCCTCAGGTGAGCGCAAACACGCGCGTGGGGCCGCCGGTGGCGCCCTTGATCTTCGGTGCTCCGACCACGAGGGTCGCGCCACGCGCCGGCACGCGTGCGAGATTGGCCACGTTCTCCAAGCCCCAACGCCCGGCAGGGAGCCACGTGTAGTGGGTTTTGAAGTCTTTGGACGGCCCGTGATCGAGCGACAGCGTATCGACGGCGATGCCGGCGACGTTGCGCTCCTTGAGCAGGAGGTCGGTCGCCTCGGGGTGGAAGCCCGGGAAGTGGAAGGCGCCTTTGTCGTCCTTGCCCGTGAACTTGGATGAGCCGACAAGCCGGTCCCAGCCGGAGTTCAGGGCGACGCAGCAGCCCTTGGGCAGCGCCCCATGCCGTCGCTCCCACGCCGTTATGTCGGCAGGCGTCAACTGGTAGTCGGCATCGACGGAGGCCTTGTCGGCAACGGTGATCACGGCCAGCGGCACGATCAGCTGCTCGACGGCGATGGCGTCGGGGCCGATGCCAGTCTCGGAAAAATGGATCGGCGCATCGAGGTGGGTGCCGGAATGCTCCCCCACCGTCCACTCCGTCATGTTGTAGCCGTCCTGCTTGATCTCCTTCACCGTCTTGAGACTGATGCCGGGCGTGCCGAAGAAGGTCGGAAACTCGGGCGACAGCGTGTGCGTGAGGTCCACCACTTTGCGAAATGCGGGATAGGCCTGCGCTGCAGCGCCGTTCGATGTCAGCGCCCCCGCGCCGGCCACGGTGGCTGCTGCGGCAGCCCCGAGCAAGCCGCGCCGCGACAGCTTTGCCGTCACATGTTCCAGACAGCCCGGCAGGCACATAGCTTCGATCTCCATCCCGCACAGGTTGAACAACAATTGCCAGCTGGCCTGTAAGCCGGGTTCTGTCTGGAGGTCTCCCTCCGCGACGGCCATTCATCTGGGACGCGGATTGCTCCGCGCCTCGAGCAACCAACCCGGGCGGCGGCGAGGATCGCGCTGGCGCAGAGTTGCCTCCGCGCCGTGCCGCCCCTATTCGGTCTTGCTCCCGGTGGGGTTTGCCATGCCGCCTCCGTTGCCGGACGCGCGGTGCGCTCTTACCGCACCTTTTCACCCTTGCCTTGCGGGTTGCCCCACCCGGCGGTCTGTTTTCTGTGGCACTTTCCCTGGGGTCACCCCCGGCGGCCGTTAGCCGCCACCGTTGATCCCTGGAGCCCGGACTTTCCTCCACCGGGCGCGTGTGGCCGCAAAGCCTGTTCGCCCGGCAGCGGCCGTCCGGCCAGCTGGCAGGTGGAATAAGGCCCTTCGCGGCCTGCCGGTCAAGGGGCGCGCGTCACGTTGGGGCACCGGCCTTGCGGATGCACCCCGTACGTGAAAGATTGCGCCCGCTTAAAGCCATGCCGCCCGCAGCCAGGACGCTGCCGGTGCATGCAACAGCAAGAGGAGAGGTCCGGAAAGCCTGAACCGGCCTCGAAGCCGTGTTCGAAATCGCCGTCGTTCTGGTCCTCGTTGCCCTCAACGGGTTGTTTGCGCTTTCCGAGCTTGCCGTCGTCTCGTCCCGCCGCTCCCGTCTGAAGGCGCTGGCCGAGCAGGGCCGGCGCGGCGCGAGCCGGGCGCTGGAACTGGCCTCCGACCCCGGCCGCTTCCTGTCCACCGTGCAGATCGGCATCACCGCCGTCGGCCTGATTGCGGGTGCCTATTCCGGGGCCACGCTGACCAAGGACCTGGAGGGCATCCTGATCGAGCGCGGCATGCCCGACGGCATGGCCGACTGGGCCTCCTACATCGGGGTGTTTGCGGTCATCACCTACCTCTCGCTCATCATCGGCGAGCTGGTGCCGAAGAATCTCGCCCTGCGCCATGCCGAGCGCATCGCCTGCGCGGTGGCACCCTTGATGTCGTTCCTGTCGCGGGCGGCAGCACCGGCGGTGTGGCTGCTCGATGCATCCACGCGGGTGGTGTTCTTCATTCTGCGCCAGCGGCAGCCTGCGCGGAGCACGGTGACGGAAGAGGAGATCAAGAGCCTGATCGCGGAGGCCGAGTCGGCTGGCGTGCTGGAAAGCGGTGAGCACCGCCTGATCTCGGGCGTGCTGCGCCTCGGCGACCGGCCGGTGCGCGGCCTCATGACGCCGCGCGCCGACGTTGACTGGGTCGACCTGACGGCCAGCAAGGAGCAGCAGATCGCCGCCATCATCGCCACCTCGCACACGCGCGTGCCGGTCGGAACCGGATCGGCCGACACGCTGGTCGGCGTGATACGCACGCGCGAGCCGCTGGCGGCCCTTGCCACCGGTCAGGCGTTCAACATCCAGTCCTACGTGCGCAAGGCGCCGATCGTGCCAGATACCATGGACGCGCTCGAAGCGCTCGAGATGCTGCGGCAGGCCGAGGTACCGATGGCCCTGATCCACGACGAGTATGGCCACTTCGAGGGCATCGTCACGCCGGCCGACGTGCTGGAGGCAATCGCCGGCATGTTCCGCTCCGATGCCGAGGGCGAGGAGCCATCGGCCATCCCGCGCGACGACGGCTCGTGGCTGCTGGCGGGCTGGATGCCGGCCGATGAGATGGCCGACCAGCTCGGCATCACCCTGCCGGCCCGCCGTGACTACCAGACCGTGGCGGGCTTTGTGCTCGCACACCTCAAGCATTTGCCAACGACGGGCGAGTCGGTCGAGGAGTCAGGCTGGCACTTCGAGGTGGTCGACCTCGATGGGCGTCGCGTCGACAAGGTGCTGGCGACGCGCGCGCTGCCAACGCGCCGCCGCATCAAGGGCTAAGCCTGTGGCGGCGCGCCGATCTCGATCGGCTGCGCTTGTGCGCTAGGCCGGCTGCTTGTGCCGCGCCAGCGCCGTCGACCAGGTCTCACCCCAATCATGGCCGAGCTGGTCGACGATGCTGCCGTCCTTCTCGAAGAACTTGTTGGGGATCTGGAAGACGGCAATCATGAGCGCGCCCTCCGGCGCCGTGACCGCATGCCGACTGCCTGCCGGCCGCCAGATGAAATCGCCGGGGCCGGCCTCGATGCCCTGGTCGGGCCCTTCCTGATCGATGAGCCGGCCCTCGATCATGTAGGTCTGCTCGATCAGGACATGCTCGTGGTCGGGCAGCCCCGCGCCGGGCTCCATCTTCACCAGCACCGTGGCGAGCCCCGTCTGCTTGTCGACGAGCAGGGTCTTCACCTGGCAACCCGGAAAACGGATCGGCGTCCAGGGCAGATCCTTCACCTTCACCAGCCGAGACGCGAGGGGCGCGAGGCCTTCGTGGTTGCTTGCATGGGGGGTGAATGCGGTCGTCAAGATTGCCTCCTTTGCTGCTTTGATGGCGCCAAGACTGCGCCGATTGCCCGGGCTTGGCCGCGATCCTACGCCCCGCCGCTACGGCACGTACAGCCCCGTTCCGGTCAGCTGCGCCGGTTACGCCCCGTTGGCTTGGCAGCCCAGCCGCGCAGCACCTTGGCGGTGGCATCGTCGATCGGGAAGAAGCTCTCGATGCGCAGCTCCTGGGCCGTGACGTCCTGCGGCGTGCCGAGCGTGGCAATGGTGGTGAACAGCGACAGCGCCGTGCTGCCCTTGCGGAAGTGCATGGGCAGCACCGGGCCGCTGCCGGCCTCCACCAGCGGCCCCTGCAGGGCTGCCGACACCCCCTCGTAGGCCAGCAGACGCTCCAGCAACGCGCCCGTCTCGTCGCTGCCGTCGGCGGCGGCGTCCGTCTCCACGCTGCGGATGAAGTAGCGCACCACCTCAGCCCAGTTGACGAGGTGGGGGCGCAGCACGTCGGGCGCGACCAGCGCATCGGCGAGGTTGATCGGCGTGCCGGGCGCGATCGGCCCGACCAGGAACTCAACCAGGCGCACCGCACCGCCGTTGGCCTTGAGCAGCCGCCAGTGCCGGTCCACCGCCACCGCTGGATAGGGCTCCTGCTTGGCCAGCATGCGATCGACGGCGTTGGCGATCTGCGTCAGCTCCGGTGCGTCAAGGCCGCTCTCGCGCCAGGTCGGAGCAAAACCGGCCGCCAGCAGCAGCGCATTGTGCTGGCGCAGTGGAACATCGAGAGCCTGCGCCAGCCGCAGCACCATCTGCCGGCTCGGCGATGCGCGGCCAAGCTCCAGAAAGCTCAGATGTCGCTGCGAGATGTCGGCCCGGCCGGCCAGTTCCAGCTGCGCCAGACCTCGGCGCTTGCGCCACCACTGCAGCCTGGCGGCAAAGTCGGCGCGGCCCTTCATGAGTACCTGCCAGGTAGTTGCCGTTACGATCTCCATGCACAACAT
The DNA here is from genome assembly GCA_035762425.1 of Hyphomicrobiaceae bacterium. Classification (GTDB taxonomy): domain Bacteria; phylum Pseudomonadota; class Alphaproteobacteria; order Rhizobiales; family Hyphomicrobiaceae; genus AWTP1-13. The sequence continues at coordinate 35,653 of DASTOW010000212.1, forward strand.
GGCACATCTGATCGTGGCACGGGAGACGACGGGTGGGCGAGGCGGCAGGGGTGGTGATCGCGATCGTGTCGAGCAGCCTCGGCGGCACGGCGGCCGCCGTCACGCGCTATCTGGTCGGCAACGCCGACGCCGTCACGCTGGCCATTCTGCGGTGGGGCATCGGCTTCCTGTGCGTGCTGCCGGTCGCACTGGCCCTGCGCGTGCGCTGGCCGCCACGCCAGGACTGGCCGGCGGTGGCTGCTCTGGGCGCCTGCTACTTCGGCCTGTTCTTCGTGCTCTACAACATCGCCATGAGCTACACGACGGCAGCGCGCGCCAGCCTTGCCCTGTCCACCTTGCCGCTGCAGACCATGCTGGTCGCTGCCCTGCTCGGCATCGAGCCGCTCACCGCGCGCAAGTCAACCGGCGTCGCCGTGGCCATGCTCGGCGTGTTGGCCGCGCTCGCCTCTGGCTTGCCGGCCGCACCGGCCGGAGCCTGGCGCGGCGAGCTGATCATGACCGGTGCCGTGCTGTGCATGGCGTTCTACAACGTATGGTCGCGCCCCTTCATCCAACGCTCGAGCGCCCTGGGCTTCCTCACCGTGGGCATGGGTGCGGGTGCCGCGTCGCTGCTGCTGGCTGGCATGCTCACCGGG
>DASTOW010000213.1:0-21933 GCA_035762425.1 Hyphomicrobiaceae bacterium
ACGCGGGCCTTCTTTTCCTTCATTTCGACTTCCGTCGCCGCGCCAACATTGATCACCGCAACACCGCCAGCCAGCTTGGCCAGGCGCTCCTGCAGCTTCTCCTTGTCGTAGTCGGAGGTCGTCTCTTCGATCTGCGCCTTGATCTGGGCCACGCGACCCTCGATCTCCTTCTTCTTGCCGGCGCCATCGATGACGGTGGTGTTCTCCTTCTCGATGCGCACGCGCTTGGCCCGGCCCAGCATGTCGAGCGACACGTTCTCGAGCTTGATGCCGAGATCCTCGCTGATCACCTGGCCGTTGGTGAGGATGGCGATGTCCTCCAGCATGGCCTTGCGGCGATCGCCGAAGCCCGGAGCCTTCACGGCCGCAACCTTGAGGCCGCCGCGCAGCTTGTTGACGACGAGCGTGGCGAGAGCCTCGCCTTCCACTTCCTCGGCGACGATCAGCAGCGGCTTGCCGGTCTGCACCACCGCCTCCAGCACGGGCAGCAGCGGCTGCAGGCTGGCGAGCTTCTTCTCGTGGATGAGCAGGTAGGGCTCCTCCAGCTCGGCAATCATCTTGTCGGCGTTGGTGATGAAGTAGGGCGACAGGTAGCCGCGATCGAACTGCATGCCCTCGACGACATCGAGTTCGCTCTCCAGGCTTTTGGCTTCCTCGACGGTGATGACGCCCTCGTTGCCGACCTTCTGCATGGCGTCGGCAATCATGTCGCCAATGGCCTTCTCGCCGTTGGCCGAGATGGTGCCGACCTGGGCAACTTCCTGGCTGTTCTTGACCTTCTTGGACTTCTTCTGGATGTCCTCGACCACCTGGGCCACGGCCTTGTCGATGCCGCGCTTCAGATCCATCGGGTTCATGCCGGCCGCAACCGCCTTCATGCCCTCGCGGACGATCGCCTGGGTCAGGACGCAGGCGGTGGTGGTGCCGTCACCGGCGATATCGTTGGTCTTCTGGGCGGCCTCGCGCACCATCTGCGCGCCCATGTTCTCGAACTTGTCCTCAAGCTCGATCTCCTTGGCGACCGTAACGCCGTCCTTGGTGGTGCGTGGGGCACCAAACGACTTCTCGATCACGACGTTGCGGCCCTTCGGACCGAGCGTCACCTTCACGGCGTTGGAGAGGATGTCGACGCCGCGCAGCATGCGCTCGCGGGCTTCCGATGAAAACTTGACGTCTTTGGCAGCCATAATGCTTCACTCCTGGATTGGAAACGGCCTGTGTCGTTGCGTGCGCTGTGTCGTTGCGTGCGGCGGACTGATGGGCGGGGGCCTGTTGCGCCCTGTGCCGCGTTGCGACCCGGCAGCTGCGACCCTTAGCGGTCGAGCACGCCCATGATGTCGCTTTCCTTCATGATCAGGAGTTCCTGACCGTCGATCTTGACCTCGGTGCCCGACCACTTGCCAAACAGCACCTTGTCGCCCTTCTTGACATCGAGCGCCGTGATCTTGCCGCTCTCATCGCGGGCACCGGGGCCGACGGCGATCACCTCGCCCTGCTGGGGCTTTTCGGCAGCGGTGTCGGGAATGATGATGCCGCCGGCCGTCTTGGTCTCGCTGTCGACGCGGCGAACGACCACACGATCATGCAGTGGACGAAACTTCATGGAAGAAAGCTCTCCAGATGTCAGGGGCTTAGCTAGCAAGGCCCGAATTGGTTTATGGGGAGTTAGCTGCTGTTAGCACTTGTCTTCGTGGAGTGCCAACAGTCGCGGCATGAGATAGCGGCGAGGTTGGGCGATGTCAAGGCAGCGGACGCTGTCCCGTATCCCTTATTCCGCCCGGCCCTTCAGATAGATGGCAAAAGTCAATTTTCTGTTCCCTGGCGCATAATGGAGGGCATACGTGCTGCATATGATTGGACGCGTATTCGTGCCTGTGGCCGCCGCCTGTGTCGGTTTTGTGTGGCTGCAACCGGCGCTGGCTCAGACGCCCGAGGTCATCGATTTACCAACCCGACCCGGCCAGAGCATGCGCTTGCTTCTCCTGAAGCCGGCCGGCCAGGCCGCGGCGAGCGTGATCCTGCTTGCCGGCGGCCACGGCAATCTGCAACTCGGCAAGAATGGCAGCATCGGCTGGGGCAAGGGCAACCAGCTGGTGCGCACCAGGGCCGACTATGCCAAGGCCGGCTTCGTGACGGCCGTCCCCGACATCGCGCCTGATCTCAAGCGCGGGCAGGGCGGCGTACCGCGCTACCGTTGGTCCGACGCGTACGCCCGCGATATTGGCGCGCTCGTCAAGCATCTGCGCGGGCAGAGCGCGCCGGTGTATCTGGTGGGCACCAGCCGCGCGGCCTTGTCGGTGGCCAAGGCCGCCGTGACGCTGACCGGCGAAGAGAAGCCCGACGCGATTGTCATCACCTCGGGCATGCTGATGCACGTCGATGGCACGCAACCCTCAGCGCAGCGCAACGTCGGCCGGCTCGAACGCATCAGCCAGCCGACCCTCATCGTGTTCCACAGCAAGGACGGCTGTCGGTATTCCTCGCCGGCATCGGCCGATAGGTTCAAGGCGCTGCTGACCAAGGCCGCCAAAGTCGACGTCAAGATCCTCAGCGGCGGCACCAACACGGGCAGCAACCCCTGCCAGGCCGACACCCACCATGGCTTTCAAGGCCAGGACGCGGACGTGGTCCGTATCGTGGGCGATTGGCTGAAAGGGCTTCCTAAGTAGCGCGGGGTAGCTACTCAGCTGCGGCCCGCGGTCCGTAGCCGAGCTGCGTGTTGAGTTTGTCGAGCAAATCGGCGGCCGCGACGGGGATGTTGGTGCCGGGGCCGAACACGGCCTTGGCTCCGGCCCCGAACAGGGCATCGTAGTCCGACGGGGGGATCACGCCGCCGACCACGATCATGATGTCGCGGCGGCCCTCCTTCTCCAGCGCCGCCGTCAGGTCGGGTACCAGCGTCAGGTGGCCGGCGGCCAGCGACGACACGCCGATGACGTGCACGTCGTTCTCGACGGCCTGGCGCGCCGCCTCGTCGGGCGTGGCAAACAGCGGCCCGATGTCGACGTCGAAGCCGAGATCAGCGAACGCTGAAGCGATCACCTTCTGCCCGCGGTCGTGGCCGTCCTGGCCCATCTTGGCGACCAGGATGCGCGGCCGACGCCCGTCGTTGGCGGCGAACTCCTCGGCCATGCGGCGCACGCGCTCGACGTCCTTGTTCATGCTGCCTGCCTCTGCCGTATACACGCCGGACACGGCGCGCGTATCGGCGCGGTGCCGGCCCCACACCTTCTCCATGGCATCGGAGATCTCGCCGACGGTGGCCTTGGCGCGTGCTGCCGCCACCGCCATCTCCAGCAGGTTGCCCTGGCCGCTCCGTGCCGCCTCGGTCAGCCCAGCGAGGGCCGCGGCTGCCGCCTTCGCGTCACGCTCGCCCTTCAGGCGCTGCAACTTGGCGATCTGGCTGTCGCGCACGCTCTTGTTGTCGACCTTTAGCACCTCGATGTCGGCCTGGTCGGTCACCTGGTACTTGTTGACGCCGACGATGGTCTGCACGCCGCTGTCGATGCGCGCCTGCGTGCGTGCCGAGGCCTCCTCGATGCGCATCTTGGGGATGCCGGCCGCAATCGCCTTGGCCATGCCGCCCAGCTGCTCGACCTCGGCGATGTGCGCCTGCGCCTTGCGCGCCAGCTCGTAGGTGAGGCGCTCCACGTAATGGCTGCCACCCCACGGATCGATGATCTGGCAGGTGCCGGTCTCTTGCTGGATGAAGAGCTGCGTGTTGCGGGCAATGCGCGCCGAGAAGTCGGTCGGCAGGGCAATCGCCTCGTCCAGCGCATTGGTGTGCAGCGATTGTGTGCCGCCGTGCGTGGCGGCCAGCGCCTCGATGCCGGTGCGCGTCACGTTGTTGAACACGTCCTGGGCGGTGAGGCTCCAGCCCGAGGTCTGGCAATGCGTACGCAGGGCCAGCGACTTGACGTCCTTCGGCTTGAACTCTGACTTGATGAGGTTCGCCCACAGCAGGCGCGCGGCGCGCATCTTGGCGATCTCCATGAAGTAGTTCATGCCGATCGCCCAGAAGAACGACAGCCTGGGAGCGAACGCGTCGATGTCGAGCCCGGCGTTGACGCCGGCGCGCACGTATTCGACGCCGTCGGCCAGCGTATAGGCGAGTTCCAGATCGGCTGTCGCACCGGCTTCCTGCATGTGATAGCCGGAGATGGAGATGGAGTTGAACTTCGGCATCTTGGCCGACGTGAAGGCGAAGATGTCGGAGATGATGCGCATCGAGGGTTCGGGCGGGTAGATGTAGGTGTTGCGCACCATGAACTCTTTGAGGATGTCGTTCTGGATGGTGCCGGCGAGCTTGGCCGGGGGCACGCCCTGCTCTTCGCCGGCGACGATGAACAGTGCCAGCACAGGCAGAACTGCCCCGTTCATGGTCATCGACACGGTCATCTGGTCGAGGGGAATTCCCGAAAACAGCGTGCGCATGTCGTAGATGGAATCGATCGCCACGCCGGCCATGCCGACATCGCCGCGCACGCGCGGATGGTCGCTGTCGTAGCCGCGGTGGGTGGCGAGATCGAACGCCACCGATAGCCCCATCTGGCCCGCCGCGATGTTGCGCCGGTAGAAGGCGTTGGAGTCTTCGGCCGTGGAGAAGCCCGCGTACTGGCGGATGGTCCATGGCTGCGTGACGTACATGGTCGGATACGGCCCGCGCAGGAACGGCGCCATGCCCGGATAGCCGTCGATGAAATCGAGGCCAGCCGTATCGGCGGCCGCATAGGCGCGCTTGACGGCAATACCTTCCGGCGTCTGCCAAGCATCGCCGCCCACCTTGGTGCCCGCCTTGGTGCCCGCCTTGGTGGATGTGTCCGCGGCGACGGCCGGCCCTGTCAACTCGACCTTGGTGAAGTCCGGGATCCGGCTCATGCGCTCATGCCCTGCTTGAAACGGCCGTCATTTAATCCTCTCTGCGCCTGAATCTAATGAAATGAACGCGCCAAGGCCAGTGCTCAGCCCGCGCAAAAGTCGGGCAGCAGGCCCGCGAGGATGCATGCAGAAGAGAATAAGGGGGGCTGCGGCTGACCCTCAGCCGCTGGCTGGGTCGGCCCAGACGCCGGCCGGCAGCGCCGCCGCGACATGGGCGCCGCTCGCGCACTTCATCGAGGCCGAAGCGCGCATCGGCGCCTGGGCGCAGCAGCGCAGCGGCACGCACTTCCTCTACGAATTCTTGCGCTTTGGCATCAAGCAGGGCTGGGCCTGCCTGTTCGGCGCGCTGATGCTGGCGCTGCTGATTGGCACCTACCTGTTCTACCCAAAGGGCGCGTGGCTGGCGCGCTATGATTTCCTGGTGCTGGCCGCGCTCGCCATCCAGGCGGCCTTGCTCCTGTGCAGGATGGAGACCTACGAGGAGGCGAAGGTGATCTTCGTCTTCCATGTGGTCGGCACGATCATGGAGGTGTTCAAGACATCGGTCGGCTCCTGGGTCTATCCGGAGGCCAGCCTGCTGCGCATCGGCGGCGTGCCGCTGTTCACCGGCTTCATGTACGCGGCCATCGGCTCCTACATTGCCCGCTGCTGGCGGCTGTTCGATTTCCGCTTTACCTACCACCCGCCGCTGTGGGCGCTGTCGCTGCTGGCGCTCGGCATCTACGTCAACTTCTACGCGCATCACTATCTACCCGATGTACGCGTGCTGCTGTTCGCGCTGACCGTCCTGCTGTTCGGCCGCTGCTGGGTCTACTTCAAGGTGTGGCAGCAGCATCGGCGCATGCCGCTGTTGTTGGGGTTCGTTCTGGTGGCGCTGTTCATCTGGATCGCCGAGAACGTCGGCACCTTCACGGCCGCGTGGATGTACCCGCATCAGCGCAACGGCTGGTCGCTCGTCTCGATGGGCAAGCTCGGCGCATGGTTCCTGCTGATGATCATCAGCTACACGCTGGTGGCGCTGCTCAACCGTCCGCAGGCACAGGCGGCGACGGCCGCCGAGCCGCTTCCGAGGCCGGATACAGCCTGATAGAGTGCCGGCCCAACAGCAAGAGCCACCAGGCCCACTCGGAGGAACGCCATGTATCGCGTGCTTGCCGCGCTCATTTGCGCGATCGCATTCCTGACGCCGCTGGCTGCCATCGCATTGCCGACGCCGCTGGCTGCCCAGGAGGCCTATCCCTCGCGCGCGGTGAGCGTCATCGTGCCGTTCCCGCCGGGCGGAGTTGCCGACGCCAGCGCCAGGCCGGTCGCCGCCGGGCTCGAGAAGCTGCTCAAGCAGCCATTCGTCGTCACCAACAAGCCGGGGGCTGGCGGTGCGGTCGGCATGGCGCAGGTCGCCAACAGCAAGCCCGACGGCTACACGCTGCTGCTGGCGCTCTCCTCCATTTCCATCATTCCGGCCGCCGACGCCCTGTTCGACCGTCCGCCGGCCTATCGCTTGGAGCAGTTGGTGCCGATCGCGCTGCTGTCGTCCGATCCGACCGTGCTGGTGGTGCCCGCCGACAGTCCCTGGCAGACCGTGAAGGACCTGGTCGAGGACGCCAAGAAGCGGCCGGGCGAGATTGCCTACTCCTCATCGGGCATCTACGGCACCTTGCACATGGCGATGGAGATGTTTGCGCACGCCGCCGACATCAAGCTGCGGCATGTGCCCTTCAACGGAGCCGGACCGGCGCTGACCAATCTGCTGGGCGGTCATGTGCAGGTGCTCGCCTCAGGACCGTTGGTGGTGCTGCCGCACGTCAAGGCCGGCAAGCTGCGCGTGCTGGCCGGCTGGGGCGACAAGCGCGTCGACGCGCTGCCCGACGTGCCGACCTTCAAGGAGCTCGGCTACAAGGATGTCGAGTTCTACATCTGGGCCGGGCTGCTGGCGCCGGCTGGCACGCCCGAGCCGGTGCTGAAGACGTTGCGCGAGTCGGTTGCCAACATCGTCAAGGAGGACGAGTTCAAGACCGCCATGGCCAACATGCAGACGCCCGTCGACTACAAGGACGCTCCCGAATTCAAGGCGTTCTGGGATGTCGATGCCCAGCGCCTCGGCCAAGCCGTCAAGCGGGTCGGCAAGGTCGAGGAGAAGAAATAGCTCCCTGCCGCGATAGGCTAGACCCAACGCCTTGACGCCGGCGCACAGCTTCGCTCACACCGGGATGACAGCCCGGCCTGCCGGGCTGGCAACACTACGAACCTCGCCAATGCCTCAGTCGAGCCAACCACCATCGCACGGCCTAACCCGCAACCGCGTGGCGGGACTGGCGCTGGTGGCGATTGCCGTCGGCATTATCTGGGAGAGCAGCAAACTGCCGCTCGGATCGCTCGGCAATCCGGGTGCGGGCTTTGTGCCGCTGGTGATTGCCGTGGCGCTCGCCGTATTCGCGCTGCTGACGGCGTTCCTCGACAAGGGCACGCCGGCCTGGCGGTCGATTGCGTGGGCGGAAGCACCGCGCGCTGCCGGCATCCTGGCGGCCGGCGCGTTCGCTGCGCTGGCCATGGAGCGGCTGGGCTACCGCATCACGATTTTCGCCAGCGCGGCATTCCTGCTGCTGGTGCTCGAACGCAAGCCTCCGCTGCCGGCGCTGAGCGCTGCGCTGCTGCTGTCGGCCGGCACCTACTACCTGTTCGCCACCTTGCTTAGAGTACCGCTGCCGCTCGGGCGGTGGGGCGTGTGATCTGGTGGTGGAGACCCTGCACAATCTGGCCCTGGGCTTCTCGGTCGCCTTGCAGCCGAGCGTGCTGGCGTATGCCGTGCTCGGCTGCATGGTCGGAACGATCGTTGGCATGCTACCGGGCCTTGGCCCGCTCGCGGGCATCAGCCTGCTGCTGCCGGCCACCTTCGGCCTGACGCCGACCACGGCCATCGTACTGCTGGCCGGCATTTACTACGGCGCCATGTACGGCGGTTCCACCACCTCGATCCTGATGCGCATTCCGGGCGAGGCTGCGTCCGTCATGACCTGCATCGATGGCTATGCGATGACGCAGAAAGGCCGTGCCGGCGCGGCGCTGGCCATTGCCGCCTTCAGCTCTTTCGCTGCCGGGAGCGTGAGCCTCGTGGCGCTAACGCTGGTGGCGCCGCCGCTCGCCGGCATCGCGCTCAAATTCGGCCCACCCGAGTATTTTGGTCTGCTGACCATGGGGCTCATCGTGCTCGCCTACATGTCGGGCGGCTCGATGCCCAAGACACTTTCCATGGCGGCGCTCGGCCTGTTTCTCGGCACGATCGGCATCGATCAGATGTCGGGCTTCTTGCGTTTCCAGTACGGCATCATCGAGCTCGGCGACGGCATCGGCGTGGTGCCGGTGGCGGTTGGGTTGCTGGGCCTGTCGGAGGTGCTGTTGGTGGCCGGCAGCGGCGCGCCCGCGGGCATCAAGGCGCCACGCCTGGGCGAACTGTTGCCCTCACGCGCGGAGGCGCGTCAAGCGATCGGGCCGACGGCGCGCGGCACGGTGCTGGGCTTTCTGATCGGCTTGATTCCGGGCTCCGCGCACATCATTGCCTCGTTCGTGTCCTACGGCCTCGAGCGGCGCCTCTCCAACAAGCCGGAGGAGTTCGGCCGGGGTGCAGTGGCGGGTGTAGCGGGACCAGAAGCAGCCAACAACGCGGCGGCGTGCGGTGCGTTCGTGCCCATGCTGGCGCTGGGCGTGCCGTCGGGACCGATCACTGCGGTGATGATTGCCGCTCTGCTGGTGCACGGTGTGGCACCCGGACCGCTGATGATTAGCGAGCAGCCAGCTCTGTTCTGGGGTTTCATTGCCAGCATGTATGTCGGCAACGTCGTGCTGCTTGCACTCAATTTGCCGATGGTCGGACTGTTGGTGCAAATGCTGCGCATTCCCTACCCGTACCTGTACACGGGCATCATCGTCTTCTGCGTACTGGGCGTCTACGCCGTCAACCAGAGCGTGGTGGAGGTATGGATCATGGTGGCTTCGGGGCTTGCCGGCTACCTGCTGCGCAAGCTCGATTTCGAGGTTGCACCCGTCGTGCTGGGGCTGGTGCTTGCGCCCATGCTCGAAATGAGTTTGCGCCAGTCGCTGGCGATGTCTGGCGGCTCCTACTGGATCCTGTACGACCACGCCATCGCGCGCAGCCTGCTGATCGGCGCGCTCGTTCTGTTGGCGCTGGGGCTGCGGCCTTTTTTGATGCGGCGCGCGGACTGGCGAACCCATCTTGAGCAGGACGGGCTGTAAGCGCCCCAGACTGCGCGTTGGTCAGCCGCTCAGGAGGTAGATGTAGAGCAGTGCGCCGAGCGCGCCGGCGATGGCAAAACCGGCCATGAAACCGCGCAGATCGAACTGGCGCGTGTCGCGCGGCGCCGTGGTCGGCCGCAGGGTCGGCGCGCGCATCGGGCGCGGGGCGGCAGGAACCTCGACGGGCGGAGCGGGGCGCATTATGCGCTGCACCGGCCGGTGCTCGGGCCGGGGCGAGGCCATCTGCAGGGGATCGCCGTCGGGCATGACGGATCGCGGCGGCATCGGCATGGGTCGCTGGTCTTGCATGCCCGATCTGGCCGACGGATGCGACGGCCGCAGCGCCGCCTGCTGCCCCGGCGAGGGAACAATCGACGCCGGCCGCTGGTGGGCCTGCAGCATGCGTGAGAGATTTTCCAACGCGGCGGCGGCGGCATCGGCGTCGGCAACGAGCTTGGTCGCCGCATCGAGCGCCGAGGTGATCGGCGCAACGGCGGCCTCGCTGTACAACTGAGGGTGTGATGCCTCGGGAAGCGATGGCTCGGGCAGCGGGCGCCCCAAGCGCGCGCTCAGCGACTGCGGTCGGGCCGGCTCGGACGAAGGCTCGTCGACATTGGAGGCCTCCAGCCGGTCATGCAGTGATTGCGGCCAGCTTGGCTCGGCAGTTGGCTCAGCCAGCGTCGGCTCGGCAAGGGGCAACTCCGGCGTGGCATCTGCTAACTCTGACTGGACATCGGCCGGTGCGGGCAGCGGCAGTTCGGGCTCGGCCGCTTCGACCACCACCTCCACCGGCGGCTCGGACTGCTGCGGTTCGGAAATGAGTGCCGCGGCAACAGGTGGTTCGGGTACCAGCGTTTCGGACGCCAGCGGCTCGACCAGCATGGGCTCGGCCACCACGGGCTCCGCCGCCAGCGGCTCGGCCACCAGCGACTCGGCCACCAGCGACTCTGGCCCGGGCAACGCGGCGACGGCCTTCGTTTCCGGCGTCACCGTTGCTACAGGTTCCAGCGCCTCTTGCTGCGCGGGTTGCTTGGGTTCGTTCTGCTCGGGTTGGTAGGGCTCGGCATCCTGCTGCGTTGCCGGGTGCCAATGCGTCCCCTCGCCAAGCTTCTGCTCCTCGCCGGGCTGCGACTGGATCTCGGCAAGCTCGGCAGCCACAACCGTGCGCGCCTCGCCCCACTCGCGCAAGCCGAGCAACCCCTGTTCGCCGGATTGGGCAGCCACGTTTTGCTTGGCCGGGAACGGCAGCGCCGACGCCTCGCCGTTCGGGCCAGCATAGCCAGCCTGGGCGGCGCCAATGCGGCTGGTCAGACGCTCGATCTCATCTTGCGTACCGTTGGCGACGACGTCGGCCAGGGCGCCTTCCAGCGCTGCGTCCGCGGTCTGGTCCGGTTTGTCGGCTGGCATTTGCGCGGCATCGCTCAGACGCACACTCGCGTCACGTTTCGCATCGCTCGGTTCGCTGCCGTCCTCCGGCCGAAAAGGCGCAAACGCCATACCAACCCCTCGCGCGTCTTGGGATCGCCGCCTCCGTCGGCAGGAACATGCCGGCAAGCTTCCCCGCTGCGGGTCCGCGCCCCGCCGGCGGGTGTATCCCGAGCGTCCCGGTCTTAGTCTTTACTCAGACTGGTAATTCGATCAAGCAGACGAGGCCGGCGACGCTCGCCAGATATCTTAGTCGCTTGGGGCATTTCTGCGGCAGGAGCTTCTGAACTTGGTTTCTCCGGCGGCGCCTTGGTTGCAGCTGCCGCCGCCGTGGCGGTGGTGTCGGAGTGGCCATTGGCGGCGGGTTTGGGCGGATCGGCGACCACAGGCTCAGCCGGTGCTGTGCCGGTAGCGTGGGCGGTAGCGTTGGCGGCGGCGTTGGTGGTGGCTGTGGCAGTGGCTGTGGCAGTGGCCGCCGCATTCGCAGCGATGGCGGGGCGCTGCGTTCTCGTGATTTGCGACACCCGGTCCGCCAGGCGCTGCTCGCTGCTGCGCTGCGGACGCCGCACCTGCCCGGACGTGGGCACCGATCCGGCGCCGATGCGGCGCATTTCACCCATGAAATGAGCCGCCTGCCGGGCAAGGCGTTCGTGAGCGGCGGCCAATTCAGCGCGCAGACGCGTAATGGTGGTTGCCTGCTGATCGGCCTGCGCCTGGGCAGATCCCAGCTTGGCTTTCAAGGCAATTTTGCTGTTGCCGAGGCTATTGATGGATTTGCCATCGAATTGCTCGAAGGTCGACAGCGCCGCCCGCAGCCGGGCGATTTCGCCGGCCTGGTCTTCCGCGCGGGCCTTCAAGCCGCGGATTTCGCGCTCCATGCCGGCGCGGATGGCATCGGCGTCGCCGTCGCCGGACGCACCAGCGGGGCTGAGCGCAGCCTCGGCCTTCGCAGCATCCTGGCGCGAACGATCCGTGTCGCCCTCGCCCCGGGCGGTTGCCAGGCTGGTTGCTGGCGTGGCCGGTGCGCCAACCGAGCCGGGCAGCAGGTAGCCGTGACCAAGGCGCACCTGCAACCGGTCGATCAGCATGGCCTGCTCGCGCGTTTTCGCCCGCAGCGCATCCATCTCCGAGCGCAGCGTGTGTTCGCTTTCGGGTAGGTTGTCGCTGCGCGCACGACCAGAGCGCGTGGTCAGCGCGCTGTTCAGTCGTTCGATCTGGGCGTGCTGCTGGGCGTGGACGGAGCTTGCTTCCTCGAGGGCCAGCTTGTGCTTCTTGGCGCCCTGCGTAAGTTCGGCGATCTCGCGGTCGCGATTGAACAGCAGCCGCTTAGCTTCTGACAGCCTGGCTTCGACCTTGGGCAGGCGGTCGGTGACGGTTTGCTCAAGGACCCTGCGCGCGTTCTGGTTTTCCTCAAGGTCAGCCTTGTACTGGCCGACATTGCTCTCCAGCGCCGAGATGCTGGCATCGCGCCGGTTGATATCGATCAGGTGGCGAGCCCGCTCGAGCTTGGCCTGGTCGAGCTGCGTTTCCAGCTTATGGACTTTGATGGCGTACTCGGCGCGCAGTCGGTCGCGGTCAGCCTTGATCTCCGCCTCGCTGACCGGCATCGACTGCTTGATGCGGATGGTGGTGAGCCGCACCGCCCGCGACCAGAATGCGGACGCCAGCAGCAACCCCAGCAGACTTGCTGCCAGGAAGCCCAGGGCGACCAGCATCGCGGTTTGGATCGACATCAATTCCGCATCCTAGACTGCACAGGTGCCAGTCACCTTAAGCAGGACGTCACCTTAACCAGGACTGGGAGCCCGCGAGCCAAAGCAGCGGCCACGGACCCAGCAGCGTTGGCCTTTTCGCCGTCGCGAATAGTAGGACCACTTCGACGCGACGTCACGCAACTGGGTCGCTTCTAACCCCTCAGAACGGGTTCCAGGTCGGCGTCCGGGTATACTTCAAATAGCCGATATTGGCACCTAGACGAAGGCCGAGGCCGGCGCGAATCGGCGCCACGACGAGATCGCCGCTCTTCTGAAAGGTCAAGCCCACGCCGCCGACCACATAGGCCGACCCGTCCACGCCGCCGAAGCGCTGGTAGATCTCTTCGGGGTCGCGCAGGTTGTAGACCAGCACCATAACCTTGGAACCTGCCGCACCGGCGTCCCAGCCGATCGAGGGCCCCTGCCAGTACACGCGATGGCTGCCAGCATCCCGGGTATAGAGGGTGCCTTCGCCGTAGCGCAGGCCGGCCACGAAGGCGCCGCCCGCATCCTGGCCTAGAATGTAGCCGTTGGGCCGGCCTTGCTGCTTGAAGGCGTATTCGACGACGCTGGCCATGCCCTTGCTGACGGTGCCGAAGAAGCGATGACCGGCGGACAGGATTTCGTTGGAGGAGTAGCCCTCCCCCGGCTCCTCGCTGTTGTAGGGGCGAGAGTCGTAGCGGCGGTCCTGCGGCTCGTCATAGGGCGTGTAGGGTTGTCCGTAGCGCCCGGAACTTGGCTGATTGTAGCTGCTGCTCTGGTCGGGGCCGTAGTAGCCGCCACCCGCACCGTTGCCCGGACCGTTGTAAGGTTCGCTGCCGCGCGGACCGTAGGCGTCACCCCCCCTGGGTGGGCGGTAGGCCTGGTCTTGGGGCTGGTTTTGCGCGCCATAGCGCGGCGGTGTCGGCTCGTACGGCCGCACCGAGCCCTGCTGGCGAGGGTCGTCATAGCGCGGCTCGCTGTACCGGGGTTCGTTGTAGCGCGGATCGGGACGATAGGCGTCGTCGGGCTGCTGATAGCGCGGGTCGCCGCCGCGCTGCCAGGGTAGTGGCTCCTGGGCAGCCGTGGACGCTGCCCAAAGCATCGTCGGCAGCAGCAGCAGTGCGGCCGCCAGAGCCGAAAGTTGTCTCGGCATGGATCGCCCCATTGTTGGTTCCGCCCGATCTCACATCGGGCTCCAAGTTGAAACGCGTGAGCCCCGGAGTTATCGACAATTGTCGTAAAGTATTACAAAAGTGTGGCCGAAAACCCACTTCGCGGTGACACGTTTAGACTGCGCGTGTTCTTGGTAACGGCTGGCGGGCCCAGGCCACGAAGTCCGGGTTCACGAACTTGCGGTCGCGATTGCCATATGTCAGGGGCCCGCCGTCCAGAGTCGTGACCGAGCCGCCCGCTGCCGCCAGCACAGCATGCCCGGCGGCCGTATCCCACTCGCTAGTCGGTCCGACACGCGTATAGAGGTCGGCCTCGCCCCTGGCGATCAGCCCGAACTTGAGGGAGGACGACACCGCCTTGCGGTCAGCTACGTTGTAGCCGTCGAGGAAGTGTTGGGTGGCCGAGTTCAGGTGGGTCTGGCTGGTCAGGGCCCGCAGCGCATGCGGGTCCGGCACCTGGGTGCGCAGCCGCGTTGGATTGCACGCCGCAAGATCGGCGACCTCGGCGTGCGGGGCGAGCCGCGCAGCTATGGCTTCGTCAGGACCGAGCGTTACGTAGAAATCCGCGAGTGCCGGTGCGTAGAGGAGACCAAACGACGGTCGGCCACCGGCGATCAGTGCGATGTTGATGGTGAATTCGGCGCGGCCGCGGATGAAACCTTTGGTACCGTCGAGCGGATCGACCAGGAAGAATGTGCCGTCATCGATTGGCGGTATGCGGCCGGCGGTGACCGACTCTTCGGCGATCACGGGCACGCCCGGTGCAATTCTGGCGAGCGCGGCGAGGATGATCTCCTCCGACTGATGATCGGCGATCGTCACCGGGCTGCGGTCGGCCTTGGCTTGGGCTGTGACCCCAGCCTTGTGGTGGGCCATCTGCACGCGACCCGCGGCCAGCGCGACGGGCAGCAGAGCCTCAGCCAGTCTGCGGCACTCGCGGCTATCCCGTGTGCAATCCATTGCTGCGGTCCCGGTGATTCGCGTGGCAGATCAGAGGACCAGCGTCGCGATTGAGCATCGTTACGGCAACACATGGCGGGACAATCACAAAAAAACAACCCTTTCAAATGACCCGCAGACGCCGACTCTTGCAGTACGGCGCGAAGCATGTATCAAGGTATGACATAGGCGCAACCGGTGTGAGTTGGCTGGTGGTGTGCGCTTGCTTCAGCCGCCGTCTGCGTCAAGACCCACTCAGACCTCGAGGGCCTCCGATGACAGAGCGCGCCCAGCCAACTGATCTGGAACTCGCTGCGCTGATCTCGAGCAAGATTTGCCACGACGTGATCGGTCCCGTCGGCGCCATCTACAACGGTCTGGAGATCCTCGACGAGGACGACGACGCGCAGGCCAAGACGTACGCGCTGGATGTGATTCGCAACGTCACCGAGCAGGCGTCGGCGCGCCTGCAGTTCGCGCGCTTTGCGTTTGGCGCCGCTGGTTCTGCCGGCGCTCAGATCGATCTGGTGACCGCCGAGCAGATCAGTCGCGGGCTGCTCGGCAAGGGCAAGCACAAGCTGTCGTGGCGCGGCATTCCCGGACAGATGGCCAAAGACAAGGTGAAACTGCTGCTCAACCTGATTGCTGCGGCCATCACCGCGCTGCCGCGCGGCGGCGAAATAGACGTACGCATCGAGGGCACGCTGGAGCGCCCGAACTTCCTGCTGCGCTGCCATGGCCCGGGTGCGCGTCCCCCGCAATATCTGGCCGACTACGTCGCCGGCGGCCAGACGGCGCCGCTCGATGCGCTGTCCATCCAGGCTTACTACACCTGGCGACTGGCGGTTTCCGCGCGCATGCCGCTCAGCATCGCCAAGGACGGCGCCGACATCTGTCTGATCGCTCGGTCAGCCTGAGTTTGCGCACGCTGCGCATGCTGCCATGCATGGCCGATGACCGATAGCCAAGTCGACCGGCAAGCCAATCTTAATGCATTGCGCGCAGGCTCGACCTACCGGCAGCGCGTTGCCTCTCCATGCGGGAGCGGCGGGTGTGAGATTGCCCCTGCCGGCTCCCGAGTGCCGAGGCCCTCATGCCCGCAAACCTGCCTTGTGGTCGATCCTTCCCAAGTGGTGCGCAAGGTTGCGCGGCGCATCTTCGAGACCATGCAGTTTGAGACGCGCGAGGCCGAGACCGGGCAGGAGGCACTGCAGACGTGCGCGGCGGACATGCCCGACGCCATTCTGCTCGATGGCCATTTGGCGACCATGAGCAGCGTCGCAATGCTGGCAACGCTGCGCGCCCTGCCGAACGGGCGCAAGCCGTGCATCCTCTATTGCACGACAGAGAACGATACGAGCGCGCTTGCCCGCGCCTTGTCGGCAGGCGCCGACGACTACCTCTTGAAGCCCCTCGATCGCGAAAGCATCCGCGCCAAGCTGGACGCGGCGGGCGTGCAATCCTGATCGCCCCGGCATGACGCCGAGCCGGGATCTGGGCAAGGGTGTCGCGTCCGGCAGGACATTGCCGCGCCAATTGCAGATGGCGAGGTCACTACGCGCCGCGGTCGCTGAGCTGCGGTCGCCTGACCCGCGCCGCCGCCGGTGGGCGGGCGGCCAGACTTACGCCGGACAGGATCAGGGCGAAGCCCACCACGTGAAACAGCTTCAGCTGCTCGCCCAGGAACAGCATGGCAAGCGTCGTGCTGAACAAGGGGATGGTGTGCAGGAAGGCACCCGCGCGCGGCGCACCGATCAAATCGATGCCACGGTTCCAGGTGATGTAGGCGAGCAGCGTGGTGAACACCGCCGCATACAAGATGGCCAGTGCGGTCTTGGTGTCAGCCACCAGCTGGTAGCCCGACGCATGCTCCCACAGGGCGAACGGCACGTTGCCGATCAGGGCAACGATCGACAACACGAACAGGAAGCTGAGCGGGTGCACGTTGGGGCGCAGGCGCAGGCAGGCGCAATAGATCGCCCACAGCACCATGTTGGTGATGATGATCAGGTCGCCGGTATTGAAGGTGAGCTCGAACAGGTTTTCCGGATGCAGCTGGGTGACGATGGCCAGCACACCGACGAGCGAGATGGCAACGCCCGTCAACTGCGTGAAGCCCATGCGGTCGCCGAACAGCATGAAGCTTGCCGCCACGATGAAGGCGGGGGCCACCGAGCCAACCACGCCCATGTTGATGGCTGTGGTGTACTGCAACGCCACGAATTGCAGCGTACCGAAGGCGCCGCCGCCGGTCAGCGATAGGAAGATCATCACGCCGGCCTTCTGTTTGAGTTTCGGCCAGTCGCGTCCAATCTGCCGGAAGGCAAACAGGCTGACGATCGCCAGTACGACGATCCAACGCACCACGGCAAGCCCGCCCGGCGGCACGTGCCCGGCGACGGCGCGCGCGACAACATGGTTGCCGGCCCAGCACATAGCGGCGATGGGCAGCAGCACGTAGGCGGCAGCGTGCGACTTCAGGAAGGAAGTCACTGGAACGTCTGTCCTTCGCGGTTGGAGGTCGGCTTGGCGCGGACCGAGGTCCTCATTGCACAGGCATTGTGCGCGAACAAGCCTCGGAGGCATGCACAAGAGGCACAGCAGCCGCTCGAAGGCCGCCGCCTAGCGTGAACGATGGCGGGCGCCGCCATGCCGACGACGCCCGCGCGATGTCCCTAACGCGTACCTGTGCAGAAGCCCGCCTCAGACCGGGACGGCCAGCCCTCTCAACAGACCGACATTCACTTAGCAGCGGTGGCAAACCTCGCGGCACTTCTTGCGGCCGTACCAGCGCCGCTTGCACTCCCGATGGCAGTGATAGTACCTGCGGCAGTGCGCAGGCGTCAGATCACTGTTGGGTAGGGACATGTTCGGCAGAGTGGCGGCACCGACCGCCGACGATGCCTGGGCTGGGCCCAGCATGGCGAACGCCAAGCCGCCGACAACGGCCAATGCGCCTACGTACAATAGAGCTCGTTTCACGGTCTCCTCCCTTGCCGATGGTTCCCCGACATGAACCAAGCATTGCAGAACGTGCAGCAACTCGGTGCAGGGAGCAAGAGCGATGCGCACGGCGCTGTGTACGGGCAAATTCGGTCGATACTGGCGCGTGCAAGCTAGGCCGTCTCGTAGACTGCGACGGCTGCCGCCAGGTCTTCGATGGCGGCACCGACCGACTTGAAAAGCGTAATATCGCGATCGGCAACACGGCCTGTCACCTGGCCGCGCGTCAGGTCGAACAGATCGCCCAGCACTGCGTCCTTGCCGATCACGCCGGCGGCGATCGGCTGCAGGATGTCGCCCGCTTCACCGAATGCACCGATGCGCGTGTCGGCGAAAATACGGGCCTGACGCACGACATCATCGTCGGTCTCACGCATGCTCGGCCGGAACGCGCCGACGCAGTCGAGATGCGTGCCGGGCGTCAGCCACGCGCCTTGGATGAGCGGGTCGGCGGACAAGGTGGCGGTCGAGATGATCTCGGCGCGGCGCGCGGCGGCTTCCAGGCCGTCGGCGACGGAGGCGGCAATCCCGTGCCGGGCCAGCTCCGCAACCACCAGCTCGGCGCGCCCGCGCGTGCGGTTCCAGATCACCACCTCACGGATCGGCCGCACCGAGGCGTGCGCGCGCACCAGGAACGGAGCGAGCGCGCCCGCGCCCACCATCAGCAGGCGCGAGGTGTCGGGTCGCGACAGATAGCGACTTGCCAGCGCCGAGGCGGCAGCCGTGCGCCATGCCGTGAGGCGGGTTGCGTCCATCACGGCGACGGTCTCGCCGCTTTGCGCCGACATCAGCAGATAGGTGCCGTACACGGCCGGCTTGTTGCGCGTGGCGTTGTCGGGAAACACCGTCACCGACTTGACGCCGATGTAGCGGCCGGCGGTGTCGGCGCCCGGTGTGCTCGCCTCCCAGGCCGGCATCAGGAGCAGCATCGCTTCGGGCCGATCAGCCAGCGCAATGGGGTGATGATGGCGCAGCGGCGCGATTGCCCCTTTGGCGAAGGCGGCGTCGAGAATGTCGATCAGGGCCGGATAGCTGAGCGCTGCGTCAACCGCGGCGCCGTCGAAGAAGCGCATGGGCCAGTATCCTGTCGGCTAATGTCCTGTGGGCCAGCGTCCTGTGGGCGAGTGTCCTGTGGGCCAGTGTCCTGTGGGCCAGTGTCCTGTGGGCGAGCGTCCTGATCGCGACATGGGCCGCCACCTGCGGCCGATGCTGAACGAATTGCGCGATCTGAGGACACGATCGCAAACGCTTTGCTCGTGCCGTTCAGATCGAGGCATCTGCCTCTCGACCTTGCCGCACCCTTGGCAGCGGAGGTCGCGATCATTGCACCAGCGCTTGGCGCTTGGCGCTTGGTCCTTGGCACTTGGCACTTGGCACTTGGCACTTGGCACTTGGCACTTGGCACTTGGCGCTCAGCGGTCGACGGTGGCCAGTTGCCGGGCGGGGATGACTTGCCGATCGCGCTCGCGAGATAGACGGTCCGCCTCGGCTTGCCAGCGCACGGCTTCGGCGCCGCGCCGCCGGGCCATGCGCCGCCAATGTGCCTGCGTGAACCAGGTCGCCATGCCGCCGA
This sequence comes from Hyphomicrobiaceae bacterium, assembly GCA_035762425.1. GTDB lineage: Bacteria > Pseudomonadota > Alphaproteobacteria > Rhizobiales > Hyphomicrobiaceae > AWTP1-13. The sequence goes on from DASTOW010000213.1 coordinate 18,975, forward strand.
CGACGATACCGATCAGCAGCGTGCCGAACAGATACAGGTAGAACGGCAGCACGAGCGACAGCACCGGATCGTCGGGGCGGAACGGATCGAGGATCAGGCGTACGCGATGGCCGTTGCTGACGGCCATCGTCACCAGCACGATCCCGATCGGGAATGCCACCACAGTCCAGATAACGCGTCGCAGCATGTTGGCCTCTAGGCAGTTTGCGTGGGGCGGAAGCGTTCTCTCTGCCTACCGCCGAATAGCTACTGCCTCGTTATTCAATGGCCCTCATTCAGCCGCTCGCGCAGATCCTTGCCGGTCTTGAAGAACGGCACGAACTTCTCCTCCACCGAGACGGACGCACCGGTACGCGGGTTGCGGCCTACGCGTGGTGCGCGGTGCTTTACGGTGAAGGCGCCAAATCCCCTGAGCTCGACGCGATCGCCGCGCGAGAGGGCCTCCACGATCTCATTGAAGACGACGTTGACGATGCGCTCGATGTCGCGGTGATAAAGATGCTGGTTGGCCGCAGCTATCTTTTGAATGAGTTCCGATTTGATCATGCGCGGTGCCCTCCAACGACGCAAAGTCTTTGTATTCGCTTATCTTTCAGAAGCCTGCCAAACGGAGACCAAGCCGTCAAGGCGCAATGCGCCAAGCGTGTGCTCATTACCCAGGAGCTGGGCAAATTCGCCGCCGAGGCGGTCGCCAAGCAGGTATCCGATAACCGCTGCCGAGGCCCCGACAAAGGTCCAGTCGGCGCCACGCTTGGGCTTCCAGTCAAGCACCTTCAGGCCCTTTGGCACATCGCGCTTCTGCTCGAGCCATTGCACGGCCTCGGGCTCTCCGCCGATCTCGTCGACCAGCTTGTGGGTGAGCGCCTCGCGACCGGAAAAAATGCGGCCCTGCTCGAGGCCGGCGACATTGCGCGTGTCGATGTTGCGGCGCGAGGCAACGAGCCCGACGAACCATTTCTGCGACTCGGCCACCATCTGCTCGGCGGTCGCCTTGCCCGCTTCATCGAGGGGCTGGAAGGGCGACGGATTGGCCTTTAGGGGTCCGCTTTTCACCTCGTTCATCTTGACGCCGAGTTTGTCGAGCAGCTGCGAGACCTCTGCCCACTGGAAGATGACGCCGACCGACCCGGTAATGGTGTTGCCACGTGCGACCACATGGTCGGTGGCCAGCCCGCAGATATAGGCGGCCGAGGTCGCCACCGTGCCGAACTGCGCCACCACCGGCTTGACTTTGGCGACGTTGCGGATGGCTTCGAACAACGCCTCGCCGCCGGTGGTCGTACCGCCCGGGCTGTTGATGAACAGGATCAAGCCGGCCACCTGCTTGTTCTGAGCGACGCTGTGCAGGAGCTTGAGTTGCGCGCGATCCTCGGTGATCAGGCCCTCGAGGCTGACACGGGCAATGTGGCGGGTCTCTGTGAGGCCGGTCTGCTCGGCGGTCGTCACGGACAACAGGCCGACCGCCAGCACCGCGGCCACGATCGCCAACCCCCGCCACCACGACACCCGCCTGCGTAGGCGTCGGCGGTCGAGAACGGTCTCAGTCTCGAAGGTCATGTGCAGCGATCCGTTGCGGCTGGCCGCCCGCATTTGCGGCCGGCCGTCAAATTAGGCCCAGAGAGCCACGCCATCAAGGACTTAAGGGTTCGGCCACCAGACCGAATTTATTGCCGGGCGCCCGCCAAGGGGCTTTGCGACCTGCTGGGATTGAAGGTCGGCTCCAACCGCTTCAGATAGTGGGTTGCCTCGATCTCGGACAACTGCTGGGCCCTGGCGTACCAGCACCGTGCCAGGGACAGATTGGCACTGGGTCCCAGCGGCCAGCGTGTTAGTTCATTCGGATCGTAGGTCGTGGCCAATGCAAAGGCCGCCCCCGACCAGCCCATTTCTGCCGCCCGCTTATAGAACGACCGCGCCACCGCGACGGCTCCGTCGGCCAGCGCATTGTCGCCTTTTTCGACGAGCCGCCGCGCTGCTTGTACTTGTTCGTAGGAGAATTCCGTCGCCGGCAGCGCGCCAGGGCATTGGATGGCCGCCCCGGTCGCGCGCACCTGCGATGTCGCGGTCGCCTCGATGGTGTCTGGATCTGCAGGCGCCGCGTCCTCGCGGTTGAGCAACTGCTGCGCGGACATGACGGCGAACACCGTCTCGGCTTCGGCCAGCACTCTTCCGTCCGAGGACATCAGGGCAACGCTGACCAGGGCGCGGATGCCGCGTCCGCTGGGCGCGGTAATCTTGAGCTTCGGCAGTCCGGCCGGCGGCACGCCCCACAGACCGGGCGAGATCTCGTAGCCTTCCGACAGCGATGAAAGCGGCGGCAGGCTGGCGATCCTGATCCAGGCATCCTTGGGGATGGAATCGACCGGCGTCAGATGGATAGGCAGCGCCGTGGCAACGGACGGCTCGGCAACGATCGCGGCTCCAACAACCAGCGCCGGGATGGTCTCGGTCAGCGCGACATCGTCGGGCAGGACGTATTCGCTCGAAGCTGTTGGCACCGTGCGCGGTGCGGGCAGCACCAGCAGTGCAAGCGGTATGGCCAGCAACCCGGCCAGCAGCCCCACCGTTATGCGCGCGCGCTGGCGTCGCCGGGTTAGCGGGGTAGGAAGATCCAGCACCTGCGGCACCCTGATCTGCGGCATGGCTGAACGTGCCCTCAAGCAATAAAAATCCACCTCACGGCCGGAGCAACACCCCACGCTGTTGCGGTCTTGCTGGCACCAGTACCGCGGCGCCCTATCGGCAGGTCACCCCGCCACCTGCTGGTATCGTCTTGCCTTGCCGGCGCTCTTGCCGGCACTCGTGCCGACCTCCCGCAAACCGCGACTTGGTGAAAAGCCGCGGGCACACCCTCAGGCAACTTTGCGAGCATCCGTGTCAATAAGACGGCCACGCCCTACGGTTCTTGGCATTGATCGATGACGATGGGCGGCGAAGCTCATTGAGAACAACATTGCAC
>DASTOW010000214.1:0-4527 GCA_035762425.1 Hyphomicrobiaceae bacterium
CGGCGATGCGGCGCAGGGCATCGGCGACATCGCTCGCCCGCGCATAGCCGAAGTCGATCATGACTGCCTCATCGCTTGCTGGATGGCTGCGACGATGTTGGGATAGGCGCCGCATCGACAGAGATTGCCGCTCATCAACTCGCGGATGTCATCGGCGGTCTTGGCCTTGCCTTCGGCAATCAGGCCGGCCGCCGAACAGATCTGTCCGGGAGTACAGTAGCCGCATTGGAAGGCGTCGTGATCGATGAACGCCTGCTGCACCGGGTGCAGCGTACCATTGCTGGCGAGGCCCTCGACGGTGGTGACCTTCGCGCCGTCCTTCGTCACCGCCAACGTCAGGCAGGAAACGACGCGTCGACCGTCTAGCAAGACCGTGCAGGCGCCGCACTGGCCGTGATCGCAGCCTTTTTTCGTGCCCGTCAGATCGAGATGGTCGCGCAACGCATCGAGCAGGGTGGTCCACGGCGCGAGATCCAGCTTTTTGTCGACGCCATTGACGGTCAGGGTGACCGGTATCGTCGTCTGCGCCGCCTTACTCGTTCGTGCCATCTAGGGCCTCCAACAACACTGAACAGGTTCAAGCCCCTTGCTGCGTGCAGCTCGCTGCGCACAGTCGGGCGAGTGAGCGAAAACGAGAAGGCAATGTGCTGTTGCTCGGATCGGGGCGGTGCAACGAAACGCCCTCGACCGGCGCGAGGGACCCGCCGCCCGAGTTCGATAATGATGTCGATACTGGCAGTGGCAGCGAGCAGTCACTATCAGGGACAATCCCGAAATGTCGGATCGATTTTTCCGTAGCCGCCCGCGCACACCGCCTATTTGTGAGGCATTTGCCCGGCTGATGCGCCAAGTTACCAAGTTGGCTGCAAGGGGAGCGACTGCACGGTCAACGCACATGCGTATCGTCGGTTGCCTTGCCATCGTGTAACGCTTGAGTGATCGCGCGGGGTAGCGGTACCGCGGGCCGCATGCCGTCAGGTGCGGCGGCCGGCCTCGAACAGGAACCAGGTGCGACGCTCCGCCTCGTCGATCCAGTTCTCGATCAGGCTGGCAGTCGCCACGTCATTGTGCTCATCGCACGTGTCGTGCACCTCGCGCAGGCGCTGGACTAGATCCTCGTTGTCGCTGCGCAGCTCCGCCAGCATATCCTCAGGCGTGACGAAGTCGGCGTCGTTGTCGCGGACGCGCTGCAGCTTGGCGATCTGCCCGATCGAGCGGATCGTCGTCCCACCTATTTTGCGCACGCGTTCGGCGATATCATCGGTGGTGGCAAAGATCTGCTCGCCCTGCTCGTCGAACATCAAATGGTAGTCGCGAAAGTGCGGACCCGACACATGCCAGTGGAAGTTCTTGGTCTTCACATACAGCGCAAACATGTCGGCCAGGAGCGTCGTCAGCGCAGCCGAAATGTCGCGCGTTGCATTTGATCCGAGGTTGGTCGGCGTGCGCAGAGGATTGGTTCGGCGGGCTTTTACAGTGTCTGCAGTCATTGTAATTGCCTCCTATCAGGCTATTCCGAGGGGCTAGGCGCTCCGCTCTGACGTGGGGTGCAGGCATGGCAGCGGCAACACCCAACCATTGAGCGCGCAATCTCGTGATCGCTCGCGACCACGGTGGTGATAGCGCGCGCCCGCCAACGACGACATTGGCAGAAACCCTCGAATGGCTTGGCGGGATCACCCTATGCGCGGGTGGCGGTGTCTATGTCGCACAGGCGCAGGGCGCCCACGCGCAGCAAATCGCGGCTCCCGACCAACATGGCGCGCACAATGAAGCGGCTCAGTCCACGCCGATCATCACGTCCGTAGCCTTGACGACAGCGTAGGCGTCCTTGCCGGGCGCCAGCTTCAAGTCGTCGACGGCCGCGTTGGTGATGGACGAGGTAACGATGGTTCCGCCGATGTCGATTTGCACGTGTGCCGTGGTGGCACCTTTGGTCACATCGACGATTTTGCCCTTGAGCACGTTGCGCGCACTGATCTTCATGTTCGCCACTCCTATCTTGCTGGTGTTGCCGAAGCGAGCAGCGCGTCGAGCTGCAGCTCGGTGACGTAGAACCGCTTGTAGAAATCTCGCGTCACGCCGCGCAGGTCGTCCGGGAACTGCCTTGGATAGAGCAGCGACATCAGCCAGCGCACGCCGATCAGCCGGTTGACCCCTGGTTGGTGCGTCGGACCAGCCGTAGGGCAGATTGGGCGCCAGGTAGGTGCGCTTGTCGCGCACCGCCTTGACGGACACCCACACCGGATCGGCGACAACGGCGCGATAGAAGGCTGGATCGAGCGCCAGGATGACATCCGGGTTCCAAGCCAGCACCTGCTCGATCGACACCTTGGTGATGCCGCCGGTGCCCGCTGTGGCGGCCACATTCGTTGCCCCGACCTTGTCCAGCACCTCCATGTTGATGGAGCCGGCAAGGCCAGTCTCCAGGCCGTTGACGCCGCCACCGTAATACATGCGCGGCCGGTTTGCCTCAGAGATGGAGACAACGCGTGCGGCCAGGCCGTTGAGTGTCTCGTCTGCGTATTGCGCCAGTTGCTCCGCCCGTTCCTTCACCCCCAGCAGGTCGCCAAGCAGGCGATAGACTTCCGGCGTCTTCGCGAACGCGCCATCCAGCAACACATAGGGGATCTTGGTCTGCTCCTGCACATGGTTGGCCAGCGACACGTACGTGCCATATCTGCTGCGCAATCTCAACGCGGCGCCCCGCCGAGTCCATGATGATGCGCGTCGGCGCCTGCGCAAGCGCGTCACCACAGCTCCATAGGATCAGGAGCGCCACAGCCAAAGCCGACCTGGTAATGCGATGCATGAGCATCCGCGGTCCCTTTTGTGCGATCTCGCGTAGCGTAATATCTGATGGAATATAGCGACACATTGTGCTCTTGTATCGCGGGAACGCGCCAAGGCTCGGGAGCAGCAGATGACGATATCGAGATGCACATGGATCGGCCGGGTTGCCGGCTTGGCGGCCGCAGCGTTGCTGGCCTGGGGCTCGCCCCAATCGACTGCTCAGGCGCAGAGCAACGATGTCGTGATCTTCGCGGCAGCGAGCCTCAAGAACGCGCTCGATGCCGTAAATACCCAATGGCAGAAGGAAACCGGCAAGAAGGCCACCATTTCCTACGCCGCGAGTTCGGTGCTCGCCAAGCAGATCGAGCAGGGCGCCCCCGCGCAGCTGTTCATCTCGGCCGACTTGGACTGGATGGACTATCTGGCCGGCAAGAACCTGATCAAGTCCGACACGCGCTCCAACCTGCTCGGCAATCGCATCGTGCTGATCGCACCCAAGGACAAGGCACAGCCCGTCGACATCAAGGCTGGCTTCGACCTCGCCAAGATGCTGGCCGGCGGTCGCCTGTCGATGGCCAATGTCGACTCGGTTCCGGCCGGCAAGTACGGCAAGGCGGCGCTGGAGAAGCTTGGCGTGTGGGCCAGCGTCTCCAACAGCATCGCCCAGGCCGAGAACGTGCGCGCGGCGCTGCTGCTGGTCTCGCGCGGCGAGGCGCCGACCGGCATCGTCTATCAGACCGATGCGGCGGCCGATCCGAGCGTGGCGATCATCGGCACCTTCCCGGAGGACACGCACCCGCCCATCATCTACCCGATTGCCCTGACGGCCGGTGCCAGCAGCCCCAACGCGTCGGAATTGCTCGCCTACATCCGGTCTGCCAAGGCCAAGCCGCTGTTCGAAGCGCAGGGCTTCACCGTGCTGAGCCGCGGGCAGTCCTGACGAAAACCGATGGCTGCACTACTCGGAGCTGCCTGATCTGCCGTGCGCCGGCTGGTCAGGCAACGATGCCTTGAGAGCTCTGAGATCGGCCGCCGTTGCCATGGCGGCCGCGCCCTCGATGGCGCGATAGCGGCTCACCACATCGCGACCGAGCACCGAGAGGCGCGCTCCGCCCCCGCCCGATCCGCCCATCTGCTTCTCGACCAGCGGCTGCTTGAAAATCTGGTTGATCTCATCGACCAGCATCCAGGCCCGCCGATAGGACATGCCCATCTCCTTGCCGGCCGCTGAGATCGAGCCGTGCTTTGAGATCAGCTCCATCAGCTTGATCTTGCCGGGGCCGATATAGCCGAACGCCCCGAAATCCACGCGAATGGTCAGCGCCGCGTTCCGGTGCGCGCCCGTGGCGCCCCGAGAACGCGCCTCCGCCGTCCGCCCGTGTCGTCGTGGTGCTTGCCGCATTCCCCTATCCGCGCGCTGGTCGAATCATGCAAGGCCGCTCGGCCGGCGCGATCATGCCATACAAATCAGCGGCCGGCAGTGAGCAAGGCGGTCGACGACTGCATATGGGCAGTATCCTTTATGGCCTACGACCTCGGATATAGCGACTTGGAACAGAAAACCCTGCAACCTATCGACAACCGGTTCGGTGCAAGGCTGTTACCTATGTCTTGGTAAGACCTGTCACCCATGTTTCCGGGCCGGACATTTTAAGAATGGCGCGCCGGACGGGGTGAGACTGCGAACACCTACGTCATTGCCATTGCAGTCTGAACTGTCATGGCAGCCACCCG
>DASTOW010000215.1:0-11198 GCA_035762425.1 Hyphomicrobiaceae bacterium
GGCGCCTCGCTGATCACCTCGCCGGTATTGGCGCTGCGTCGCGTGAGCAGCACGTAAGCGAGATAGACCGCGGTCGGCAGCAGGAACAGCAGGATGTTTTCGATCACGACGCGGATCATCGCTGAAACAGCCTCTGGTGCATGTTCTTGAGCATGCCGGCAGTCGCGCCCCAGATATAGTGCCCCTCGTAGGGCATCGCATAGAAGGAGCGCTCGCGCCCGCGCCACTGGCGGGACGCCTTCTGGTGATTGGCAGCGTCCATGAGAAAGGCGAGCGGCACCTCGAACACCTCGAGCACCTCGCGCGGATCGAGCACGGGGGCGAAGCCGGGCGTTATGAGGGCCACCACCGGGTTGATCGTAAAGCCGGTGCCGGTGCGATAGCTGTCGAGATAGCCAAGGGGCTCGATGCGGGATGCCTCGAGGCCAATTTCCTCGTGTGCCTCGCGCAGCGCACAGTCGATGGGCGTTGCATCGCCCGGCTCGACCTTGCCGCCGGGAAAAGAGATCTGGCCCGGATGGCTCGGCATGTCGTGCGAGCGTTGGGTGAACAACACGGTCAACTCGGGGCGCAGGACCACCGGCACCAGCACCGCCGCCGGCCGCGGCGGCGCCATGACGGCAAAGTCAGCCAGCATTTCCGGATTCAAGTCCCAGTCGCTTGGGCCCCAGGCTCGGCCGGAGCGTGGGTCGAACACGGCGTCCGACGGCTGCGCCAGCAGGCGGCGACGCGCCAAAGCGCGGAAGGAGGCTTCGGTGAACGGGGGCAAGGGGTGGGGCTCGGTCGGCATGTGCATGGACGAGCTTATACCATCCCCGACCAGCCAACTGCCAATCGTACGGCGGGAATGGCGTCAGGCTCGTGCGATCATCGAGGAGGCCCATGATCCTTTGCGGCCAAGTTGAGACGCGGACTTGTCGATTTGCCCTACACGAGCGCATTGATCGAGCGCCCTCTAGATCGCCAAGTTGCATCCACCGCCGCACGCAGCCGCCAATTTCGCAATCAGAGCGCTAGGCCGCCCGTATGCTTTGTGCGGCCTCCAGCCAGCCTTTGATTTTGTCGATGTCGGGCGGATCGCCGTTGCGCAGCAAGCGCTGGCCGGTGGCCGAGGCTGCGTAGGCCAGCACGTCGGCGCATAGCTTGTCGGCATCGGCGGCAGCGATCGCCTCGCCGCTGACATAGCCCGCGCCGACCAGGAGTTGCGCATGCGTGCCGCGCAGGCCCGGCACCGTGCAGACCAGTCGGGCCTGGTCCTGCCAGGCTGTGATCGCCTCCGTAGTGACGCCGCGCGCATCCATCAAGACCGAGAGAGCCGCCGGCTCGGCCTTGATAAGGTCGCGCACGGTCTTGATGCCGAGCGGATAGAGCCGCTCGGCCGTCTTGGGGCCGATCGATGGGCCATCCACCACGTCCTGATCGAGCGACAGGTAGAACCGGGGCTCGGCCGTCCGGCTCGCTGCGGCTGCGGCCGACGTAGCCTTGCGCTCCTTTGGCTTGATGGGTGTGACCGTGACCTGATCCAACCGCTGGCTCAGCCCCGCCTTGGCTCGCGAGGCTGCTGGCGGGGCGATGTCCGGCTTGTCGAGCGCTGCATGCACGGCCTCGTAGGCGGCCTCGCGGCGTGTCGAGGAGGTTGCGTTGGCCGCAGGCCGGATCAGCGCTTGCGAGCGCAGCTGCACGACGTTGGCACCAGGCGTGGCCACCGCCCGACGCTGATCGATGCGCGTCACCACGCGCTCGCGCGGCGTGAAGGGGAACACCTTGGACGCCTCGGGCTTGGGGGGCAGCTTGGCGAGCACCTCCGCCGCATGCAGATCCCGCACCGCCCGGTCGTCCTCCGAAAGCGACTTCTCCACCGTGCCAGTGGCAATCAGCTCGTCATACATGCGCTCGACCTGCCGACGCTCCTGCGCATCGGCCAGGCGGCGAGTGAGCACCTTGACTGGGACCTGAACGGCGGCCAGCAGGGTCGCGGGCAGCAGGGCGGTCTCCGGCGGATGCATATTCGAATCATCGATGGCCCGATCCAGCACTGCGCCGAAGCTGATGGTGGCATACCAGATCAGCCGCGCAACGATGCGCCTGGCCACTTGATCGAGGCCGGCCGGCGGATCAGACACGCCGCGCTGGATATCGTAGTGGGCGATCAGTTTCTCGTAGTAGCCGTTCGCCATCTCGGCGCCCTGGCATACGAGTTGCTCCAGCCAGTTGGCATCGCGCGGGAAATCCACTTGGAGACGGTCGAATTCGCCTTTGCCAAGCCTGTAAAGTTCGTCGTAGCCCTTGGCGATGCTCCATTCCACCGCCCGATGAATGTTGTTCTCCGCCTCGGACTGGCCGGTGTGGAAGGGGTGCAACGGGTCGGTGTAGTAGTGGCTCAGCACGCCCGCGCAATAGACGGCGGTCTGCCAGTCCTGCAGCGTGAGGGCTTCGACCAGGTGCTGGTACCAGCTGCGTACCTTGTCGGGGGCACCACCCCAGTAGCCATCGCGCGTGTGCAGGACGTGGTTCTTGAAGTCCTTAAACTCGTTGTCGGGTGCCTTCGAGCCGTCCAGGTAGATCTTGGCGTTGGCCAGAAACAGCCGCTGCCACAGGTCGCAGTCCATGCATTTGAGGTGACGCAGCGAGTCCAGGGCCAGCTTGTGATGCGTACCGGAAGCGTGTCCGGCATAGACGATGTGGAAGAGCAGGTTCATGAGAAGCGCAGTCCTGAACGGCTGAGGTGATGACCAGGACGCACGACGGGCCACAAGCGACAACGATAGTCCGAGTCGGGGGAGGCGGGAACGCGCCTATCCCCAGCACAAATTTTTGCAGGGCGCGAGACGATGCAGCGTTCAGTGCCGGCAAAAAACTAGCGGAACAGAGAGGCAGCAAGTCCCCAGCCGTCCATGACGCGTTGCGGATCCCGAGACCGTGTCAGGCGCTTGACATAATCGGCGGGCGACCTGGCGATATGCTCCTTCAAGAGCGTCACGGCCTTTTCAACCTCACCCTTTTCTATCGCCCGGACCAGCTCTTTGTGATCCTTCAGAGATTGGGCATGGGTGGGCGCGTCGATGACCAACCGGTTGCGCAGGGCATGCACCAGTACGGCGATGTTCTCATAGGCGCGTGCCAAGTATGGGTTGTAGCTGTGCTCCATGATGACGCGGTGAAAGCGATCATCCAGGGCACGGTACTGCAGCGACTCGCTTTGGGACCTGCTCGGCTTCATCTTACCAAGCACGGCCCTGAGCGCTGCGACCAATGCGGGTTTATGGTCGCGCATAGCCATCCGCAGCGCTTCGACCTCCAGCGTGGTGCGGAAATCGCTCAGGGCATGGGCGTCGACCTCGCTCAACTCAAAAACGAATGTGCCTCTTTGCGGCAAGATCTGCACAAGGCCCTCGGCCGCGAGGCGGAGCAGCGCTTCGCGGATCGGCGTCTTGCTGATGCCAAGCTCGGCCGCCAAAGTGGTTTCGGAGAGCGCCTGTCCAAGCTGCAGCTCACCGTCCACTATTCTACGACGGATCTGCTCCGTAGCCGTGCTCGCCAGGGATTGTGTCTGCGTCCGCCTTCGCAAAACCGAGCCTCCAGAAGACTAGCCCCCATGGTGGCCTCCAGTGGTGGGCCTCCAGTAGTAGTGGGCCTCCAGTAGTGCACTTTTGGCAGTGTAACATGGCCGGTTGGCCACAGTCAGATCGTCTTTGATAGGAAGGCATTGCTCTGTTCTAAAGATACTAGTATGGCAGTATCGCCAAGCGGGGCCCGTAGAGTTTTCGCAATTGCTGCGAGGCGCACGCGCATGTGTCAAAAGCTCGTTTTGGATGCCGAAAAGACAGCCCCTGGGGTCGGTCAGCGAATTTGCCAGAAGTGTGGCTTGGTGCTTCAGGTGGTGGACATCGGTGAACGTCCCAGCCTGCGCTACGATTTTCCGGCCTGGGACAGGCAGTGCCAGTTCCCGCTGCTTGGCGGGCCGTCGGCCTGTCTCAGCGTTCAGGCTGGGATCGTGCCAAGCAAGCGCCGGGCCGGCATGGTCTGACGCTGCGGCGTGCTTTGCCGAACGGGCTGTTGGCTGGTAGCGCACAGCACCGCCACCAGTCCGCGTAAATGCCTACCGCCCTTCGCGCCACCAGGTGGCGGCAAGCAAGGCCAGCAGGGCGGCCAGGGCCAACAGGCCGTTGAACATCGGGATCAGCTTGACGCCGCGCGTGACGTAGGCCTCGCGATCCCTGAGGCCGAGCCAGCCCGAGCCCGCCAGCACGCGCGCATTGGCGAGCATGGAGATGCGCGGAACGTCCACCGCCGTGTCGCTCGACAGCAGGCCGCTGCCGCGCGTCCAGAAGACGCCGGCACCGGTAGCCTCGCTCAGCGGCTTCATCTTGAGGTCGGTGGCCGTGACCTCGCTCATCTCGCGCGCGTCCTCGATGCCGGCGTGAGCCACAGCCGTCAAGCGGCCCGCAGGGGACTGGCTCTGCATCTTGTAGAGGCCGGGCGTGCGCACATCGACGGTGCTGCGCCATAGTCCGGGTCCGGCCTTGTCGAGGGTCACCTCCGTGGTCTCGCCGCCCGGCGCCGACAGCTGCACGACGGGCACGCTATCTTCCATCGAGCGACGCTCGATGGTGAGCTTGAGGCCCCGCGCCGAGGCGAGCAGCCGCTCCTCCTCGAGATCGGGTTCCTTCATCAGCCAATGCGCGAGGCGGCGCAGCAGGTCGGTATGCGGACCGCCGCCCTCATAGCCGCGCGCCCACAACCAGGCATGATCAGACAGTAGCAGCGCCACGCGCCCGCGATCCTTGCGATCGAGCAGCAGCAGGGGCCGGTTCTCGGCCCCGTTCATGACGACACGGCCGCGGCTCGGCACCACGTCGACCTGACGGAACCAGCGTCCCCAGCCCGGATCTTTCACCGGATCAGTAGTGTCAGACCCAGGCAGGCCGCGCGTGACGGGGTGCTTGGAGCCGTCGCCCGACAACTTGGCCTTGAAGGGCTGCTCCAAAAGGCGGCCGGTCGGTGTCGCGGGCAGAACGACCGACAGCGGCGTGCGCGACAGACTCATGGCGCCGGCGAAGTCGTCGCCCGCGGCGACCAGCAATGCACCGCCCTGCTCCACGTAGCGGGCAATGTTCTCGTAGTAGAGCAACTGCAAGATATCGCGATGCTGGTAGCGGTCGAAGATGATGAGGTCGAAACAGTTGATCTTATCGGAGAAAAGCTCGCGGGTCGGAAAGGCGATCAGCGAGAGCTGATGAATGGGCGTCCCATCCTGCTTCTGCGGCGGGCGCAGAATGGTGAAATGCACGAGGTCGACGGCAGCGTCGGAACGCAGCAGGTTGCGCCAGGTGCGCTCGCCCGCGTGCGGCTCGCCCGATACCAGCAGCACGCGCAGGTTCTCGCGCACGCCCTCGGCCACGATCACGGCGCGGTTGTTGACCAGCGTCAGCTCGCCCGGCGCACCCTCCGCCTCGATCTCGACGATGTTCTGGCCGGCATGCGGGAATTCCATTTCCGCCGTCGCCGTGCGGCCAATCTGCACGCGGCGCAACTCGTCGCTGCGGCCTTCGCGGCGGATGCGCACCTGCACGGTATCGCCCGGGGACGGACGACGGCCTTCCTCGACCACGCGGAACTGGATGTTGCGTTCGCCGCCCGCTCGTTCGGGGCCCTGCGGGCGCTCGCAGTTCTCTTTCTTCTCTCCGACAATGCCGTAGCGCGGCGCCTTGATGATCTCGATGCGGCGGTCATACTCGCCGGGCTTGCCTGTCAGCAGCGCATGCACGGGGGCATCAAAGCCAAGTGCACGCGGGGATTTCACCACGTCGTGCACCTGGCCGTCGGTGACCATGATGACGCCCGCGAGGCGATCTGGCGGGGTGTTGGCGAGTGCGGAGTTGAGGTCGGCGAACAGGTGCGTGCCGGACGCTGCTTCGCCGGTCGGCCTGGAGGACGAGACCCAGCGCACCTGCAGGTTGTTGATGCCGCCAAGCTTGGTTTCGAGCTCGCTCTTGATGGCCTGCGCCTGCTCGGGGCGTCCGGCGATGCTCTGGCTCAGGCTTTCGTCGAGCACGACGATGGCGATGTTGGCGAGGCTTTCGCGCTCCTCTTGGCGCAGCGTCGGATTGGCAAGCGCGGCGAGCAGCGCGGCCAGCGATAACGCGCGCAACAAGGCGCCGCGGCTGCGCCGTACCAGCAGCAGCGCCACCATCGCCACGGCCAGGATGACGCCACCCCAGAACAGCGGGGCCGGCACCATCGGCGCAATGTCGATCGACCAGTTGCTCATCGCCTACTCAAGTTCCAATTGCTACTGCCCAAGCCGCTCGAGAATGGCCGGCACATGCACCTGATCGGTCTTGTAGTTGCCAGTCAGCGCGTACATGACGATGTTGACGCCGGTGCGGAACGCCATCTCGCGCTGCCGCTCGCCACCGGGCACGACCGGATAAAGCGGCTGATTGCGGTCATCAAGCGCCCAGGCCGCCGCCAAGTCGTTGGAGGTGATCAGGATCGAGCTGACGCCGTCGACCCGGCGCGCCTGCCGCGCCTGCTCGCTATCGGCGGGCGCCTCCGCCTGCACCCACAGCTGCCCGCCGTCCCAGCGACCGGGGAAGCTGCGCAGCAGATAGAACGACTTGGTGAGCACATGCTGTTCTGGCACGGGCTCCAGTCGGGGAATATCGAGGTTGCCGAGCAGCCGCTGTAGCGGCGTGCCGTCGCCGCGCATGGTGAAGCCCGTCGGGATGCCCTGGCCGTAATCCTTGGTGTCGAAGACAATCATGCCGCCCTGCTTCATGTAGGCGTCGATCTTGGCCAGCGTCGCATCCGGCAACGGCTTGGCGTTCGCGAGCACCGGCCAGTACAGGATCGGATAGAAGGCAATCTCGTCGGTCAGGATGTTGACGGCGTACGGGTCGCCGGGCTCGACCGCGGTGCGCGTGGTCAGGAACTTGCCGAGGCCGATCAAGCCCTGCCGGCTGGTCTGGTCGGTTGTCGGATCGCCCGACACCACATAGCCGAAGGTCACCTTGCCCGTAGCCTGTATGGCGCGCGCGTCGGCAGCACCCGGCCTGGCCGCAGTTGTTTGGGCGCTCGCCGACCATGCCGTCATGTAGGCTGCCGCGCCAAGCGCGAGCACGGCGATAGCAGCTGTGCCGGCCCTGCCGAGGCGGCGGCCGAAGACGGCGCCGCCGGTTTGCAGCAGCACCACGGCCACGATGTCGATGAACAAGAGCGCGAGCGCGAAGCTGAGCAGTTCCGGCTTCAAAGGGCGGGCGGTGTCACTTTCATAGGCGCGGCGATCGACGCCCGAGGGTAGCGAGGGCATGGGCTTGATCAGGCTCTTCTGCGTCATCAGGTTGAGGGCACGCGGGGCACCGGCCGGACCATAGTATCCGGGCGGGTTCTCGGCGCTCGGCTTGGCGTCGAGGATCTTAGCGGCGGAGATCGCCTGCGTCGTCGGCGACGGGCTCTTGAGCAGGCCGAAGCCGTCCAGCACCTGTAGAGGCGCCAGCACGCTGGCGGCGGTCGTGGCATCCGCATCCTTGGCATCGCCGGTCAACTGATCCACACCGCCGCTCAGATTGCCAAGGCTGGCGATGCGCCGCAGCATCTCCACGAACAGGCCGGACAGGGGTAGGTTGGACCAATCCGAATTGGCGGTCACATGAAAGAACACGAGTTGCCCGTCGCCGCGCTTGGCGGCTGTCACCAGCGGTGTGCCGTCCTTCAGCCGCGCCCACACCTTCACATCCTGACCGAGCGCGGCGGGGTCGGCCAGCACCTGGCTGCTGACCAGCACGTCGGCACTCGGAGCGAGGCCGGCGAACAGGCTGTCGTCGGCAAACGCTGCCAGCTGTTGCGGCTGCGGCCAGGACATGGCGCTGCCAAGCGTTCGCGTGCCAAAGCGCAGCGACGCGGGCAGCAGATCGTCGCCGCCCTTCTCCAGGCGCGGACCAGCGAAGCGCACCAGTACGCCGCCCTTCTTGACCCACTGCGCCACGCGTTCCTTGATCTCGCCGGGCAGCGTGCCGATGTCGGCCAGCATCAGCACGGAGATGTTGCGCTTGATGAGACCGTCGATCGCCGAGGCCAGATTGGCGTCCTCGGTCTTGGCGACCTCAGAAAACGGCGCCAACGCCCGTTCGATGTAGTAGAGCGGCGCCAACAGTGGCTGCGCCTCTTCGCGCGATGTGCTGGCCAGAATGCCGACACGATGCCATTGCGACCGAGCATCGAGCAGGTTCACTGCGCCTGCCGATCGCTCGCCGGCGATCTCCACGCGCGTCACCTGGTTCCTCAGTTCGAGCGGCAGGTCGAACGTGGCCAGCGCGCGCGTGTCGCCGTCGCCGAGCGTGAAGGCGGTCTCGCCCAGCCGCTGACCGCGGGCCGATACCGCATGCAAGACGCCGGCGCGTGATCCGCCCCCGGCGCGCAGCACCTGCGCCTCTAGCCGACCCTCGGCAGCCACGCCGGCCGAGGTGGCCAGCGCCTCGACGCCCGGGCGCGTCTCGACGACCGAGAAACCGCCACCCGCCAGCTCCTGCAGCCGTTCGGCAAATCGCCGCGTCTGGCCGTCATGGTCGATGCCGTCGGCGAGCCACACCACCGTCGCGTTCTTGTCGCGCAGTGTCGCCGCCAACGCCTCGGCAGCAGCCATGCGGTCCGGCGCGAACGGCTGCGGCTGCAGTGCAGTGGCGGTCGACCGAGCCAAGGTCGGCGCCTCGATCTTCAAATTAGCGCCGCGTGTTGGACTGGCTGTCGGCACGATCATCACCGGCCGGCTCTGTCCTTCGGCCTCGGCGATCAACCGCTCGATCAGGAACGTGCGGGCCGACCATTGCGCGGCGGCAGACCAGCCGTTGTCGACCACCAGCACTACGGGCCCCGAACCGCCCAGCGCCTTGTCGTGGTTCGGGTTCAGCACCGGCTCGGCCAGCGCCAAGATAACGAGGGCGGCCGCCAGCATGCGGATCAACGTGAGCCACCAGGGCGTCTGCGCGGGTGTCTTCTCGCGGTTGTCGATGCCGATCAAAATGCGGGTCGGCGGGAATGCGAGGCGCCGCGGCTGCGGCGGCACCGTGCGCAGCAGCCACCAAATGACGGGCAGTGCCAGCGCCCCGGCCAACAGCCACGGACTGAGGAAGGCGATCGGCCCCAAGGTCATGCCGCGCCCTCCGCGGACCGGCCGTCGGACCTCCAGCGATAGTCGCCTGCCAGACCCTGCAGGCGCATGGTCAGAGCCAGCAGCGGCTCGGCCGCCGGCCGATCGGTGTGATGCACCAGGAACGACCAGCCGACCCGGCTTGCCGCCTCGGCGATCTCGGCGCGATGCGCAGCCAGCTTCTTCTGGTAGGCGGGACGCAACGTCTCGACGCGATCGGCGACCCAGCGCTCACCGTCCTCCGGACCCCGGAATTCCATGCGTCCTTCGTAGGCCAGCGTTTCCTCGGCCGGGTCAAGGATCTGGACAAGATGGCCGCTGATGCCGCCCTCGGCGAGTTCGTTGATGCGCTGGGCGATGGCCTGCGGCGGGTCGAGAAAATCGCTGAACAGCAGAGCAGTCGAGAAGCGGCTGAGACGAGCCGGCGGTGGCAGGCTCGCCTGCAGGGCTGGCTCCATCTCGTGCGTGGCCAGCGCTTCGGCGATGCGCGCGCTGGCTTTGCGACTGGCCAGCGGCGGCGTCACGCCCATGAGCGCAATGCGCTCACCCGCCCGCACCAGCAACTCGGCGAAGGCCAGCGTCAGCACCACGGCGCGGTCGCGCTTGGCCGTCTGCGCGAGATGACTGCGGAACAGCATCGAGGGCGACACGTCCGGCCAAAGCCAGAAGGTGTGAGCCGCCTCCCATTCCCGCTCGCGCACATACAGGTGATCGGAGCTCGCCGAGCGTCGCCAGTCGATGATGGTGGCCGCGTCGCTTGCCTGGTTGAACTGACGGAATTGCCAGAAGGTCTCGCCAGTACCCGGACGGCGGCGGCCGTGAATACCATGGGCCACCGCATTGGCAACGCGCAGGGCCTCCAACAACAGATCTGGCAGGCGGTCGGCGAGGGCCTGAGCTTCGCCCTCGAGCGCGAGCACGCTCGTGTTGCCGGACTTGCTCGTCCCTGCCGCGGTGCCTCGCGCCGCCACCCTCTTATCACTCCAGCGCTGCTGCCAATCGATTGATGACGCTCGTTGCCGTTTCGCCCTCGGCGCGCGCAGCGAACGTCAGCGCCATGCGATGCTTGAGGACCGGCTCGGCCAGCGCGATGACGTCATCGACGGACGGCGCGAGCCGCCCATCGATCAGCGCCTTGGCGCGCACGGCCAGCATCAGGGCCTGGCTGGCGCGGGGGCCTGGTCCCCAGGCGATCAGGCGGTCGGTCTCGCCGCCGACGCCGGTGCCTGGACGCGCCGAGCGAGCCAGCTTGAGGATCGCCTCCACCACCTTGTCGGGAACGGGCAGCTGGCGAACCAGCCGCTGGATCGCCATGAGCTCCTGCGCAGTGATGATCGGATCCACCCGACGCTCGTCGGTGCCCGTGGTGGCAAACAGCATGCGCCGCTCGGCGCCCTGGTCGGGGTAGCCGACGTCCACCTGCAACAGAAAGCGGTCGAGCTGCGCTTCGGGTAGGGGATAGGTGCCTTCCTGCTCCAACGGATTTTGCGTCGCCAGCACGTGGAACGGCGCGGGCACGTCGTGGCGCTGGCCCGCCACCGTGACATGATGCTCCTGCATGGCCTGCAGCAGCGCCGACTGCGTCTTGGGGCTGGCGCGGTTGATCTCGTCGGCCATCAGGAGCTGGGCGAAGATCGGCCCCTTGATGAAGCGGAAGCTGCGTCGGCCGGCTGCGCCGCCATCCTCCAGCACCTCCGAGCCGATAATGTCGGAGGGCATCAGGTCGGGCGTGAACTGGATGCGCTTGGCGTCGAGGCCAAGTACCCGGCCAAGGGTCTCGACCAGCAGCGTCTTGGCAAGACCAGGGACACCGATCAGCAGTCCGTGGCCCCCAGCCAGGATGGTCACGAGCGTGCGCTCGATCACCTGATCCTGGCCGAAGATGACGGCGGAAGCGGCTTTTTGTACACGCTGGATGCGCTCGCCGGCCGCCTCGATGCGGCCGACAATGGCGTCGTCGGTTTGGGTGAGTGTGGTCATGAGCCTCAGGTTATACGCTGCAGTGCGACAATTGCGAAACTCTGTTGGTAAAAATGGTCACAATATGAAC
>DASTOW010000216.1:0-3826 GCA_035762425.1 Hyphomicrobiaceae bacterium
CTCGACGTGGGCGGCGGCTTCCCGTCGGTGTACGCGGACGGCCGTCCGGTGCCGCTGTCGGCGTTCGTGCGTGCCATCGACGAGGGCGTCGAGCGGCTGCCGATCGGCGAGCGCTGCCAGGTCATGTGCGAGCCGGGCCGGGCGCTGGTGGCGGAGGCGGAGTCCCTGATCCTGCGCGTCGATGCGCGGCGTGGTAACGAGCTGTTCGTCAACGACGGCAGCTACGGCACGCTGTTCGACGCGGCGCATCTGGGCTTTGCCTATCCGGCGCGCCTGGTCAGCCGGCCGCAGGAGCTGACGGAGACGCTGGTCCCCTACTCGCTGTGGGGGCCGACCTGCGACAGCATCGACTGCATGAAGGGCCCGTTCCTGTTGCCCTCCAAGATCAAGGAGGGCGACTACATCGAGATCGGCAACACCGGCGCCTACGGTCGTGCGCTGGCCAGCCGGTTCAACGGCTACGGCGCTTTCGAGGAGGCGATCCTGCTCGATGAGCCGATGCTGACGATGTACGGCACCGCCGAGGAGGGCGCGGCGCAGCAGGTTCAGGCGTGATCGCCGGGCTCAGCTATCTGCCGGCCGAGGCAAGCTTCCTCGATCCCGTGCGCGCGGACGCCGACAGGCCGGCGGACGCGCGCGCGGTGGTGATCCCGTTTGGGCTTGAGGCTTCGGTCAGCTACGGCAGCGGCACGGCCACCGGCCCCAAGGCGATCGTCGACGCCAGCCGGCAGCTCGAGCTGTACGACGAGGAGCTGGGCTTTGAGGCCTATCTCGACTACGGGGTCGCCGCCCTGCATGAGCCCGACATCGCTCGGCCACTGCCGGCAGCGCTCGATCAACTCGCTGGCCTGGTCGGCGGCGTGCTCGATGCCGGCAAATTTCCCTTCGTGCTGGGCGGCGAGCATTCGCTGACTGCCGGCGCAATCCGCCCGTTCGCCGAGCGCCACAAGGACCTGGTGGTCCTGCAACTCGATGCCCACGCCGACCTGCGCGACGGCTATCAGGGCGAGCACTTCTCGCATGCGGCGGCCATGCGCCGGGTGCTGGATCATGCCGGCGTGTCGCTGGTGTCGGTCGGCATCCGCGCCATCTCGCTGGCGGAGGTCCAGTTCTACGAGGCCAATCGGCACCGCATCGCCATCCACTGGGCCTACAATCAGGCGCAGTGGGACATCGACCGCATCGTGGCGCCTCTGGCTGGCCGGTCGGTCTACGTAACGTTCGACATCGATGCGCTGGATGCTGCGGTGATGCCGGCGACGGGAACGCCGACACCTGGCGGTCTTGCCTACTGGCAGGCGCTGGCGATCCTGCGCCGGGCGTGCGCGGTCGGCAACGTGGTGGGCGCCGACCTCGTTGAGTTCGCACCAATCGCGGGGCTGCATGCCTTCGATTACACGGCCGCGTCGCTCGCCTACAAGATGCTGTCGTACGCGCTCGCCAGGCGCTGAGGCTATTGCCTTTCCGGCAGGGCAGGGAGAGCGCCATGCGGGGCCAAGCTTAATCCCTGCGGATGCGACCTGCGCGCATACTTGAAGCCACGTTCCACTCCAGGGGGGCGTCGCACGCGGGGTCCCACGGCGCGGCGCCCCTGCGGGCCGTCGGCGAGGTAACGCAGTTCGCCGGAAATGGCGCTGCCCATGCCAGCCGTGGCTGCAAAGCCCGCTCGGCAGCAATCAATAAATGTGTCGCCTGGGCCAAACAATTCTGGGACCAAAAATTCTGGGCCACAATTCTGGGCGGGGCCGTGATGAACCGCTCATTGGCTGGCAGGTTTAGGGTGTCCGCATCGCCCCACCGCCTGTGGCAAAGCGAACGAGCCCCTGACGCCACACGGCCTGGACCTGATCTGCTCGGGGGCCTGGGTTCCAGCCTGCACGGGAATGACGTAAGCTCGGGCCATGCCCCCCACACCCATCCATATCATCGGCGGCGGACTCGCCGGGTCGGAGGCCGCTTGGCAGGTGGCGGGAGCCGGCGTGCCGGTGGTGCTGCACGAGATGCGGCCCTTGCAGCAGACCGAGGCGCACAAGACGGACGGGCTTGCCGAGCTGGTGTGCTCCAACTCGTTCCGCTCGGACGATGCCGAGACCAATGCGGTCGGACTGCTGCACGAGGAAATGCGGCGCGCAGGCTCGCTGATCATGACGGCGGGCGATCGCCACAAGCTGCCGGCGGGCGGAGCGCTGGCGGTGGATCGCGATCTGTTCTCGGCCGACGTGACGCGGCAACTGGCGCATCACCCGCTCATAACAATTGAGCGCGGCGAGGTGGCGGGGCTGCCGCCCGCCGACTGGGACAGCGTCATCATCGCCACCGGGCCGCTGACCTCGCCCGCCCTGTCGGCGGCGATCCAGCGCCTGACCGGCGAAGGGGAGCTGGCCTTTTTCGATGCCATCGCCCCTATCGTGCATTTCGAGTCGATCGACGAAACCGTCACCTGGCGGCAATCGCGCTACGACAAGGCGGGGCCGGGAGGCAGCGGTGCCGACTACATCAACTGCCCGCTGAGCCGCGAGCAGTACGAAGCGTTCGTCGATGCGCTGCTGGCAGGCGACAAGACCTCGTTCAAGCAATGGGAGGCCTCGACGCCCTACTTCGACGGCTGCCTGCCCATCGAGGTGATGGCCGAGCGCGGTCGCGAGACGCTGCGCTTTGGGCCAATGAAGCCGGTCGGGCTGTCGAACCCGCACGCACCAGCCAATGCGCCTGGCGAGCGCCTGCATGCGGTGGTGCAGCTGCGCCAGGACAATGCGCTGGGCACGCTCTGGAACATGGTCGGCTTCCAGACCAAACTGAAGCATGCCGAACAGGTACGCGTTTTCCGCATGATCCCGGGACTTGCCAACGCCGAATTCGCGCGGCTCGGCGGCCTGCATCGCAACACCTTCCTGAACTCGCCCAAGCTGTTGGACGGCTCGCTGCGGCTGAAGGCCGAGCCGCGGCTGCGCTTTGCCGGCCAGATCACCGGCTGCGAGGGTTATGTGGAGAGCGCTGCGATTGGCCTGCTGGCCGGGCGCGCGGCAGCGGCCGAGCGGCTCGGGCGCGCCTGGATCGCCCCACCGGCGACCACCGCATTCGGGGCGCTGCTGGGCCATATCACGGGCGGACACATCTGTGTGGAGGCCGGCGAGGCGCCACGGTCGTTCCAGCCGATGAACGTCAACTTCGGACTGTTCCCGAATCTCGAGACGCCCTCGCACGATGCGCAGGGGCGCAAGATCAAAGGCAAGGCGCGCGGCGCGGCCCGCAAGCGCGCGCTGTCAGCGCGGGCACTCTGCGACTTCGACCGCTGGCTCACCACGCCGCGCTAGGCCGCCGCCTAACAAGCCGCCGCGCCTAACAAGCCCATGCCAGTCCATCGAGCGATCGCGTGTTCCGCCAGGAACAGCGGCGCATTGCCTTTGATCGCATCGTCTTTCCCTCACGCAGCGGTCGATCGCTGATGAGAATAGGCACGCCGGAGCAACGGCAAAGGAGAGAAAGCGACATGCGTGGATCGTCTGCCAAGCAACTGCTGCTCGGCGGCCTGACCGGTCTTGCGGTCATGGCCGTCGCGCTGGCGCCGGCTTCAGCACACAAAAAGCACCGCAAGTTCTTCCGCTGGCACGCACCCGTGGTCGTGTACAGCGGAGGCGGTGGCGGCTGCAGCTTCTACTACTGGAAGTGGCAGAAGACCGGAGCTAAGTACTGGAAGCGCAGGTACTACGCCTGCATCTATTGATGCGGCTGGTGCTTGCCGGGTCCCCGGCCGTGCGCCGGGGGCCCGTTTCGCATCCTGGTGACGCAACGGAAATTTCCGTCGCATCCGTTCAGGGACGGACGC
>DASTOW010000217.1:0-18849 GCA_035762425.1 Hyphomicrobiaceae bacterium
ACAAGCCGGTGCACGTCGCCTGGTCGGGCCGCCGCGCCAGGTCCGTCGCCGCCTACGAAACCCTGGAGGCCGCCCGCATTCCCGTGCTGACCACGCCGGTGCGCCTCGCCCAGGCCGCCGCCGTGCTCGCCCGCTTTGCCGACGACCGCCGCCGCCTGCTGCCGCGCATAGCGCCGGCCGTGGCGATGCCCGCAGGGCTCGTGCTGCCCGACGGCCCCGTCACGCTCAACGAAGCGGAGAGCAAGGCGGTGCTGCGCGCGTTCGGGATTCCGGTGGCGCGCGAGGCCCTCGTTGCTGACGCGCAATCTGCGGCCTCCGCGCTCCCGGACGTCAAAGGGCCGTTCGCGGTGAAGATCGTCTCGCGCGCCATCGCCCACAAGACCGAAGCCGGCGGCGTCGAGCTGTCCGTGGCCCGCGCCGGTCTGGCAGACGCGGCCCGCACCGTCATCGCCAACGCCAGCAAGGCCGCCCCCGACGCCAAGATCGACGGCGTGCTCGTGTCGGAGATGGCGCAGGGCTTCGAAGTGCTGATCGGCGTCGTCAACGATGCGAGCTTCGGCCCGGCGGTCGCGCTCGGCCTCGGCGGTGTGCTGGCGGAGGTGCTGAAGGACGTCACGCACCGCATCGCCCCCTTCGACATCGAGACCGCGCGCGACATGATTGCCGAGTTGCGCGGCGCCCGTCTATTCGACGGCTATCGCGGCAAGCCCGCCGCCGACAAGGAAGCCCTGGCGCAGACGCTGGTGGCCGTCTCGCAGATGGCCGCAGCCCTCGCACCTCGGTTGCGGGAGCTCGACATCAACCCGGTGTTCGTCGGCCCGCCCGGCCAGGGCATCACCGCCGCCGACGCGCTGGTTATGCTGAGGTAACTGCCCAGCCTATCGCCGCGAGTTGTAGTACGCGTGACCGATCGTGGCCACGCGAAGCCGCTTACGAGGCCGACAAAAACATGCTGGTCCGGCCAGATAGCCGCAGCGCTGGCCAGCGCAATGGCGGCCAGCGCCAAGATGACGACCCACCGTCAATCCATTTGGGCATCCGCGCCGCTCTTGACAGCGCCGCGCCTCGGAATTGTGCGCAGCCGAGGTCCAATGGCAGGTCCAGCCTCAACTCAGCACATTGATCGGCTTGCCGGCGAACCACGCATCGATCGTCGCCACCATGCCCTTATAGAAATCGCGGTACGTCCCCTCGGTCACGTAGCCGATGTGGGGCGTCAGTAGCGCGCGCGGCTCGCTGCGCAACGGATGCGACGGCGACAGCGGCTCACTGTCGTAGACGTCCGCGCCGTAGCCGCCGATGCGCTTCTCGCGCAGCGCCGCCAGCAGCGCGGCTTCATCCACGATCGGCCCGCGCGAGGTGTTAATCAGCAGCGCCGTCGGCTTCATCAGCCCGAACTCGCGCGCGCCGATCAGCCCGCGCGTGCGCGGCGACAATATGATGCTGATGGAGATCACGTCCGCCTGCCGGAACAACTCATCCTTCTCGACGCGCTCCGCCCCGTGCTCGCGGGCGCGCTCGGGCGCGAGGTTCTCGCTCCAGGCGAGCGTCTGCATGCCGATCGCTTTGCCAATGCGCGCCACCTTGACGCCGAGGTTGCCGAGCCCGATCAGGCCGAGCCTCTTGCCCTCCAGGTCGAAGCCCACGGTTGTCTGCCAGCCGCCCGAGCGAATGTTGCGGAACTCCACCTCCAGATTGCGTGCCAGGCCGATCATCAGCCCGATCGCCAGCTCGGCCGTGGAGCGGCCCACGCCACCCGTATTGCACACCAGCACGCCACGATCCTTCGCAGCCGCCAGGTCGATCGAGGCGTTGCGCTTGCCGGTCGTCACCAGCAGCTTGAGGTCGGGCAGCTTGTCGAACAGCGCGCGTGGAAACGGCGTGCGCTCGCGCATCACGCAGACGATTTCGAACCCCTGCAGCGCCTTTGCCACGGTCTCCGGGTCGCCGAAGTGCTTGTTGAACACCTGCACTTTGTGGGCGGCCTGCAGCTTCGACCAGTCGGCCAGCTGCAGGGCTACGTTCTGGTAATCGTCGAGAACGGCGATGGAGACCATGGGAGTTTTCCTCGATGGTTCGATTCGCGGCCATCATCGCCGCCAATCCGTCACTTGTCACCGAGCAGCTTGGTACTTTCTTTCGTCCCACTCACACACTAGGTTGCGGCGAATGGGAGGTTTGCCGTGGCCGCAATGCTGATCGTTCTGGCGATCGTCCTCAGTCTGGCGGTGCTACCGCAGATGTGGGTGCGCAACGTCATCCGCCGGCATGCGGTCGAGCGCGCCGACTTCCCGGGCACGGGCGGCGAGTTCGCCCGCCACATCCTCGACGAGATGCAGCTCAAGCACGTCAAGGTCGAGGAAACCAAACTCGGCGACCATTACGATCCCGACGACAAGGCCATCCGCCTCCTGCCCGAGCACTTCAATGGCAAAACCCTGTCGGCGGTGGTGATTGCCGCGCACGAGGCCGGCCACGCCATGCAGGATGCCACCGCCTATGCGCCGCTGCAGGCGCGCACCCGGCTCGCCAAGCAGGCCCTCAAGATGGAAAAGATCGGCGCCGTCATCATGCTGGTGGCCCCGCTGATGATGCTGCTGGCCAAGAGCCCGCACGTGATGATCATCGAGGTGTTCATGGGCATGATGATCCTGGCCATGTCGATCGTCATGCACGCCGTTACGCTGCCGGTGGAGTTCGACGCCAGCTTCCGCCGCGCGCTGCCGGTTCTGAAGGCCGGCCGTTACATCGGCGACCGCGACTTGCCGGCAGCGCGCGAGATCCTGCGCGCGGCCGCATTCACCTACGTCGCCGCCGCCGCCATGAGCCTGCTCGACGTCATGCGCTGGCTGCGCGTTCTGCGGCTTTAGCAGACCCTTCCACCCGTCATCCCGGACGTCGCATCAGCGACGAGCCGGGATCGCTCCATATTCGGCGCAGAATTACTCAACCCCGGATACGCGCTGAAGCGCGCTCCGGGATGACGGGTGGCAGATCAGTACAGCGTGCCTCGACTATCGCGTGACGGCGCTCAGCTGCAGCGACTGCACGCCTGCCGCGAGGTTGAGGCCCTTCTGCGCCTGCACACTCAGCGGCTGTAGGATGATCGATCGGCTAGAGCCGCCCAGCAGCGCGTTGGCGCCGACGCCATACCCAACCGTCGCCTCCGCACCGATGCCGCCATAGCTGCCGTTCAGCGAGCGCGGCGGCAGATTGGAGGTCGGCGCCAGCACGGCCCAGGAGATCGCCGTCGCCTGCGTCGTGCCGATATCGATGCCGAACTTGGACACCGTGCCGCTGTAGTATTCGTCGCGGCCCTGCCGCTTGAACTGGCAGCGCAGATGCTTGGTGGACGCCACGATCAGCCCCGTCGACGTGGTGGCGCTGCAATTGAGGATGCCGACCTCCACGCGTGTCTGGGCTTGTGCCGGGCCGGCGAGCAACGCCGCCAAGCCTACGCACGCTACGATCGATGCCTTGGTTTGCATCGGGAACCTCCTTGGATCGTTGTGGTCTTGCAAACGAATCGAAATGCATCTCACCATGCAAAAATGACTTTCAGAGGAGGCCGCGCGCAAAACGGCCGAGCTTGGCAATTTGGTTAATCGGCCGACCACGCGTGCCGGAGGGGACATCGGTCATGACCAGCAACGCACGCTTCGCCGTGATCGGCGCGGGTATCGGCGGGCTTGCGCTGGCCGCGCTGCTGGCGCGCCACGGCGTCAACGTCAGGGTCTACGAGCAGGCCAAGCAGTTTCAGCGCATCGGGGCCGGCATCCAGATGAGCTCGAACGCCGTGCGCGTTTTGCGCGCGCTTGGCCTCGAGGCCCACCTGTGCGAACTCGGATTCCAGCCGCCCGCCTGGACGCATCGCGCGTGGGATACGGGCGAGCACCTGGCCGACCTCGATTTCTCCGATGCCGCGCAGCGCTATGGCGCCCCCTATCTGCTCCTGCACCGCGGCGACCTGCATGCGGCGATCCTGTCCGCCGTGCCACCCGAGCGCATCGCCTTCGATCACAAGCTGGCCGGCTTCGATCGCAGTCCGTCTGGCATCACGCTGCGCTTCGCAGATGCCAGCAGCGCGGTCGTTGACGCCGTCATCGGTGCCGACGGGGTGCACTCGAAGGTGCGCGAGCTGATCCTGGGCCCGGAACGGCCGAGATTCACCGGCCGGGTTGCCCATCGCACCACCCTGCCCACCGCCCACATCAAGGGAGGCGCGCTCGACACCTGCACCAAATGGTGGGGCCCGGATCGCCATCTGGTCACCTACCCCGTCACCCGCAATCGCGACGAGACCTACTTCGTCACCAGCGTGCCGGACCCCGACTGGGACGTGGAATCCTGGTCGACGCGCGGCGACATGGATGAGGTCCGCCAGGCCTTCGCCGGCTTTCACCCGGACGCACAGCGCGTGCTCACCGCCAGCCGGGAGGTACACAAGTGGGCGCTGTTCGAGCGTGACCCGCTGCCGCGCTGGTCGGACGGGCCCGTCGTCCTGCTCGGCGACGCCTGCCACCCCATGATGCCCTATATGGCCCAGGGTGGATCGAGCGCGCTTGAGGACGCGGCGGTGCTGACCCGTTGCGTCCTCGACATCGGCGACATCGACGAGGCGTTCCGGCGCTACCAGGCGACGCGGCTTGCGCGCACCGCCCGCCTGCAGCTGACGTCACGCGCCAACACCTGGGGCAAGGACAAGTCCGACCCCAGCTGGGTATACGCGTATGATTGCTGGCAAACGCCGATCTTGGCGGCGCCCGGCTCGACCCATGGCCAAGCCGCGACCGCCTAATCAAGGCGCTGGCCTCAGGCCGCCCGAGGCGCGCTTTTCGCGTCGAGCTCCAGGCCTTCCGGCCGCTGCAAAATGGTGAACGTGCCGCTGCGGCTTTCATCGCGCGCATACTTGATGGCGGCTTCGCGCGTGCGGAACAAACCGGCCCGCTTGCCGGTGGTCTCGCGGATGACCCATGCACCCGCGGCGTTCAGACCCAGCACGAAGGAAAATGCAGTCGCAGTCGGCAGCTGGGTCTGGAAGTCGGCGCCGGCGACAAGGTGCAGGGACATGGCACGGTCTCCTCTGACTGGCTCGCAATCGAGCAAGGCGAACCGCGCATATAGACACAAATGACCGCGATACAAGATGTGAATTTGGGAGAGCCGCGCGATTTGCCGGCACCGGCTACCCCCAGAAGCCGAGCAGTGCGCCCTGCAGCACCAGCACGCCCAGCCAGTGCCCGCCGTCGATCAGCGTCAGCGACTGGCGTGCGCCGTGGAAGTTGTAGTTGACCACCATCGTGGTCATCACGAAGCCCGCCCACATCAGCAGCCCGGTGATGATGCCGTTCTTGATGCCGATCGCCATGCCGCCGCGTGCCAGGTGCAGCAGCAGTCCCGCCAGCATCCAGGCCATGATCAGCTGCGCGCCGAACGCCAGCAGGTAGAAGCCGATGCCACCCTTCTCCTGGGTTGGGCTGCGCGAACGGCCCACCGCCTCCAACCACTGCTTGGCGAACACGTTGTACCAAATGCCGCCGAATACGAAGCTGACGATGGCGGCAACCAGCACCGCCACATAGTTCAAACTTCCCACTTCCGTCCCCTCCTGTGTGCCCGCCCTGGTTCGTGGCGCAGCCGGCCGCGTCAAGCCAGCCTCCAGACCGCGGAGCGCTTGATCTCCGCATCTTCCAGCTCACGCGTAACCGGCACCGAGTATAAAGCGACCTGCTGAAAGCGATCACCCGGAAAGTAGCTGCGCCGCGGGTCGCCCACCAGCACCTCTGCACCACCCTGGCGTGCAGCTTCGACGAACGCTAAGACCCGCTCGGCGAGCGTGCGCTCGTAGAAGAGGTCGCCCACCAGAACGACCTCGGCCCCGTCAGGCGCACCGGCCAGCATGTCGGCCGCCGTCGTCTCCACGATCACTCCGTTGGCCTCGGCATTGAGCCCGATGGCGGCCAGCGCCAGCCTGTCGATATCGGCGGCCATGGCCCGCGCGGCACCGGCCAGCCTGGCGGCAATCGACACCAGGCCACACCCCGCGCCCAGGTCGAGCACGCGCCGGCCCGCCACCAGTTGCCGGTTGTCCAGGATGAAGCGCGCCAGGGCCTGCCCGCCCGCCCAAGCGAACGCCCAGTAAGGTGGCGGCACATTCATCTGCCCAAGCTCCTCCTCCGTCTTGCGCCAGATGGGCAGGGACTCGGCAGCCAGATGCAGGCGGACCTCCGGCACCAGCGGCGGGGCGGTCAGCTCCGTGTTGGCCCGGATGAAATCGGACGGGATCATCCTGGTAGAGCAACAGAGCGGCTGGCGCGGCACAAGGCCCATGCTGGTCGCACGTGCAGGCTGGCGCTGAGGCGGGCATGCGGCCTTGCGCCCATCGAACGGCTTGAGCGCAGCGGATCGCCTTTGCTCCAATCGAGACCAAGTGTGCTGGCGGTCAACGGCGCGCCGAGCGCAAATCGCCGTTTACCGTACATTAGGCATCGATTTCCCACAGCAAATGTGATTCGCGCGATTGCGCGCACGCGCACAATCATCGGAAATTGTAGCCTCGCTGCCAGCGCCCGCCATGTGCCGCAGGAATGCCCGCTTCGCCCGTTCTTTTAGTCGCAAGCGCTGACCTTTCCTGCTAGCGTGTTGTTCGGAAACCAGGGACGGGTCCAACGCTCCCGGCAAGAGGTGATATGCGCGCTCCTCTGAGATTGCAGATGAGACTGGCACCCGCGCTGCTACTCGGCTTGCTCGCCGGTATTGCGCCGGCCATGGGCGGCGTCGGCAGCTCCAGTGCCAGTACCGACGAGACCCGATCGCTGCTCGGCAACTACCTTGCCGGCAGGGTCGCGCGCGGCCTGAACGACACCGAGGCGGCTGCAGCCTACTATGGACGCGCGCTGACGCGCGATCCCGGCAACGAGGTGCTGACAGAGTTCGCCTTCCTGATGGAGGCAACCGAGGGCAACTGGTCGCGCGTCGAGATGTTGGCCCGCGACCTGCTGCGGGTTCAATCCAATCACCGCACGGCGCACGCCTTCCTCGGCGTGGCGAGCTTCAAGGCCGGCGACTACGCGGCCGCCGACGAGCATTTCAAGCTGGCCAGCGCCAACCCGATTGGCGAGCTGACCAGCACGCTGGCGCGGGCGTGGGTATATCAAGCGCAAGGCAAGACCGCCGAGGCGCTGGCACTGCTCGACTCACCACGGCAGCCGGATTGGGCGCAATACTACCTGCGCTATCACAAGGCCCTGCTTGCCGATCAGGCCGGTCGCCGCACCGAAGCGCGCGCTGCCTTCGAGCGCATCCCCAAGAACGACCAGCGCACGTTGCGCATCGCGCTCGCCTTCACGCGCCACGCCGCCAATGCCGGCGATATCAAGTTCGCGCAGAGCATCCTGAAGGCGCACTTCGAGCGCAGCAAATCCGAAGGCCACCCGATGGCCCGCGCTCTTGAAGCCCAGATCGAGGGCGGCCAGCGCCCCGAGCTGCTGATCACCACGCCGGCCCAGGGCTTGGCCGAGGTGTTCTATGGGCTCGGCGAGGCATTGACCGGGGAGGGTGGCACCAGCGTCGGTGCCATCTACCTCCAACTCGCCCTCTACGTCGTTCCGGAGTTCCCGTTCGCGCTGGCCACGCTCGCCAACGCCTACGAGACGACCAAGCGCTACGAGAGTGCGATTGCCGCCTACGACCGCATTCCCAAAGAAACACCGCTGCAGTCGAGCATCGACATCCGCAAGGCCCTTAATCTCAACCAGCTCGACCGCGTCGACGAGGCGCAGAAGCTGCTCGACGAGGTGGCCCGGAACAACCCGGCTGATGTGCGCCCGCTCGATGCGCTCGGCACCATCATGCGCGGGCACAAGCGCTACGCCGAAGCGATCGAGTACTACACCAAGGCCATCGCCCTGATCGGCAAGCCGGAGCAGAAGCACTGGTCGTACTTCTACTCGCGCGGCACCTGCTACGAGCGCCTCAAGAACTGGACACCGGCGGAAGCCGATCTGCGCAAGGCGATGCAGCTCAGCCCCGACGAGCCCTTGGTGCTGAACTATCTCGGCTACACCTGGATCGATCAGAACCGCAATCTCCAGCAGGGCCTGGCCCTCATCGAAAAGGCCGTGCGCCAGAAGCCGGACGACGGCTACATCGTCGACAGTCTGGGCTGGGCGCAGTTCCGCCTTGGCCGTTTCAAGGAAGCCGTGAAATACCTCGAGCGGGCCGTCGAATTGCGCCCCGAGGACCCGGTGCTGAACGATCACCTCGGCGACGGCTACTGGCGTGTCGGCCGCGAGCGCGAGGCCCGCTTCCAATGGGAGCAGGCGCTGACCCTGGCGCCGGAACCTGATGACGCCGAGAAGATCAAGCGCAAGCTTGCCAAGGGCCTGCCGAACCCGGCGCTGGCGCGCCAGAGCAAGCGCACCAAGGAGGCGGGCAGCACGGCAAAGAAGAGCACGCAGGCCAAGCCGGCCTTCAATCCCTTCTTCCAGTGATGCCTTGATGTTCGCCCTCCAGGGCCGGTCGCTGGCGCTGCCAGGCGCACCGGCTCGGGTGATGGCTCGCTCTTGCAAATAGCCAGTCGGCTCGTGTCGTTCAGTCTGCGAAGTGCCCAAGCCACAGGCGCACCAACAGGGGTCGGCAATTCATCGCCAGGACACTAGACTGCGGCATGTCCACCCGCGAGCTTGCCCGCGCCAAGGTCAATCTTACGCTGATGGTGCGCGGCCGCCGTCCCGACGGCTACCACGAGCTGCAGAGCCTCGTGACCTTCGCCGAGATCGCCGACGCGATCGAGTTCAGGCCGGGCCCTGACGTCGGCGTAACAACGGTGGGACCGTTCGCGACGAACATCGTCGGCCCCAACCTGGTGGAAGCGGCGCTGCACCGGCTGCGCGAGCTTGGTGCCGGTCTGCGCCTTGGCTCCGTCATTTTGACCAAAAACCTTCCCGTGGCCGCCGGTCTCGGCGGCGGCTCGGCCGACGCTGCAGCTGTCCTGCGCGCCGTCCGCTCAGCCAATTCCGACGCTACCCATCGCGTCCCCTGGCACGACATCGCCGTCCGGCTCGGGGCCGACGTTCCCGTGTGCCTGGCGGACCGGCCAGCCTGCATGTGGGGCATCGGCGACAGGATCGAGCCGATCGCTCGACTGCCCGCACTGCCGGCCGTGCTCGTCAACCCGCGCCTGCCGCTGTCGACCGCACACGTGTTCGCCGCCTTGAATGCGGCTCCGGCGCCGCCTGCCCGCCGCCCGGAGCTGGGCAGCGACATGCAAACCGTGGAGGGCCTGCTCGGCTTGATGCGCAACGTCGGCAACGATTTGGAGCGGCCCACGATCAGACTGCTGCCCGTCATTGCCGACATCAAGGCGGGTCTCATGGCCCAACCCAACTGCCGGCTTGCCGCGCTTTCAGGTAGCGGGCCGACCTGCTTTGGCATCTTCTCGGACGATCGGGCAGCCGGGCAGGCCGCCGCCGCGCTCGGTGCGGCTTACCCGCAGTGGTGGATCATCGCCACCCGTCTTGCCGGCCTCTAGCTCGAGCGGCTGACGCAGAAGCCGATCACGTCGGTCAGCGCCTTGGTGTGTCGATCCGGCGGGAAGATCGCCAGCGCGTCCTGCGCAATCTTGCCGTAGTGGCGTGCCCGCTCCAGCGTCGCTTCGATGGCGCTGTGCTTCTTCATCAGCCGGATGGCCTGCTCGAGGTCACCGTCCTCGACCTTGCCGCCGCCGAGCGCACGGTTCCAGAAGGCCCGCTCGTCCTCGCCGCCGCGACGGAAGCACAAGATGACAGGTAAGGTGATCTTGCCCTCGCGGAAGTCGTCGCCGACCGACTTGCCGAGCCGACTGCTGTCGCCCGAATAATCCAAGGCGTCGTCCACCAGCTGGAAGGCAATGCCGAGGTTGCGCCCATACGACTTGAGCGCCGCCTGCTCGCCCGTCGGCCGTTTGGCGATGGCCGCACCCACCTCGGCGGCCGCCGAGAACAGCGCCGCCGTCTTGGCGCTGATGATGGTCAGATATTCGTCCTCGGTGGTGGCGGTGTTCTTGGCGGCGGCCAGCTGCAGCACCTCGCCCTCGGCAATCACCGCGGCTGCCGTCGACAGGATCTTGAGGGCCGGCAGCGAGCCGACATCGACCATCATGCGGAACGCCTGGCCGAGCAGGAAATCGCCGACCAGCACGCTTGCCTGATTGCCCCATACCAGGCGCGCCGACTGCTTGCCGCGCCGGTAGTCGCTCTCGTCGACCACGTCGTCGTGCAGCAGGGTGGCGGTATGCATGAACTCGACCGAGGCGGCGAGCCGGACATGGCCCTCGCCCTGATAGCCACACAGCTTGGCGGCCGCGATGGTCAGCATCGGCCGCAACCGCTTGCCGCCGGAATCGATGAGATGATGCGCGAGCTTCGGGATCAGCTCGACGTCGGATACAGCCTTGTCGAGGATAATGCGGTTCACCGCCTGCATATCCTCGGCAACGATCTCGACCAGCGGCTTGATGCCTTCCGCAGGGTCGCGCAGGTCTTCGAATGGGACGACGACGCCCAATGTATGGTATCCGCCCTTGATTTCGCTTGCTCTGGGTACAGCCCCGAGGGATAGGGGGTCAAGCCCCGAGCGGGCGCGATAAAGGCGCCCACCGCCGCCCCATGGATCACGGTCGCCAGAATTGCCGATGCACGAACTGCTGCGCAGCAACGACGCCGTCCTGATCAGCTTCGCCGAGTCGCTGCTGCGCCAGGCCGGCATCGGCTGTCTGGTGGCCGATCAGCACATCAGCGTGATCGAAGGCTCGATCGGCGCATTTCCACGCCGTCTGCTGGTCCATGCCGACGATGCCCCTGCCGCAAGGCAGGTGCTGACCGAGGCCGGGCTCGATGGCGCGCTGCTCACCGACGGGAGCGGCGGCGCGTGAACGGGCCCTCTTCGACAGCCACGACCGATGACGCTTTCCTCGGCGGCGCACTCCATGTTCTGCAGCCGCAGACCGGCTACCGCGCCGGGCTGGACGCCGTACTGCTGGCCGCCGCCGTACCGGCCGCTTCCGGCATCCGCGCGCTTGATGCAGGTGCCGGCGTCGGCGTGGTCGGTCTCGCCGTCGCCTGCCGCATGCCTGGTGCGCATGCCACATTGGTCGAGCGCGACCCGCTGCTGGCCGATCTCGCCCGCGCCAACATCGCCCGCAACCGGTTGGCCGACCGGGTCAACCTGATCGAGGCCGATGTTGTGCAACCGCTGGGCGAGGTGCCGGAGCTGGGCGCCCGCGCCGAGACCTTCGACTGCGTCCTCGCCAACCCGCCCTATCACACGCAGGGGCATGGCACCGCGGCTCGCAGCGCCATCAAGGCCAGTGCCAATGCCATGCCGGAAGGTAGTCTCGATCGCTGGGCCCGCTTCCTGGCCGCCATGGCCCGTCCCGGCGGCTGCGCGCTTCTCATCCACAAGGCTGAAGCCCTGCCGGAGCTGATCGAAGCCCTCGCCAGCCGCTTCGGCGGCCTGCTGCTGTTGCCCGTCCATCCGCGACCCGGCAGCCCGGCCAGCCGCGTGATTGTGTGCGGCACAAAGGGCAGCCGGGCTCCGCTGCAGATCCGTCCAGGCCTCGTCTTGCACGATGGCGCCGGCGGCTTCATGCCTGAGGTGGAGGCCATCCTGCGCCACGGCGCCGGGCTCGATCTGCAGCGCTAGATCGATGTCGCACCCCAGCCTGTGCACCGAGCGCACGACCCGCCAAACCTCTCCGGCGTCCGCATTTTTTGGCGCTCGACGCGGCCCTGGTCCCAAATTCTCCCACCTTGAGACTTCTTGTGTTTTTGAGGATTATAAATTGGGGGATTGGGGTACGCTTGCAAATGAATAATACGATTACCGTGATGAACGCCAAGGGCGGCGTCGGCAAGTCAACGCTCGTTCTGGCTCTTGCCGAAACATTGGCGACCTATCACGGCCAGAAAGTCCTGGTCATCGATGCCGACGCGCAGGCCAGTGTCAGCCACATGTTGCTGCCGCAGGATCGACTGGAGGCGGTGCGCGAAAACGGCCGCACCATCGTCGAGCTGCTGATAGCCGTGGTGCTTAACGAGACACCGGCACGCTGGCAGGACTTCGTTGTCGAAGGTGCGTCTGACGTGGACGACGCGCGTTCCATCTCGCTGCTGCCAAGCGACACCCATCTCACCCTGTTCGAGCGCGAGGTATCAAAGCGCGATTATGAGACCAAGCTGCGCCGTTCGATCCGCACCTGGCTGGACGAGGCCAAGCGCGGCTACGACATCGTGCTGATCGACAGCGCGCCCGGCCTGTCGGTGCTGACCGAGTGCTGGCTGCGCGAGGCGGATTACTACTTGTCGCCGACCAAGCCGGATTACATCTCCACCAGGGGCCTCAAGTTCCTGCGCGAGTTCCGGGCACGCGATCCCGAGATGGGTTTCGCCGAGCCGCTCGGCGTGATCGTCAACATGAAGGACCCGCTCACAGCCGAGGACGAGCAGTACGACAACTGGCTACGCCAGGATGCGCAGCATCGCTGCTTCCACCAGTCCGTCAATCGCGTCGGCCCTTTGCAGATGGCCGGCCGCATTTCGCCGCGGCCCCGCTCCTACTGGGCAAAGTATCCGGGATCGACCGGCGAGCATCTGCGCGATCTGACGGCCGAGCTGCTGCATCGGATCAAGAGTTCACAGGCCAAACGCGCCTAACAGGGCGGCGCATGCGGCCGAGCCGATACAGGTGGGGCGACCTGCCGCCGGCTGCTCGTCTTGAAATGAACGCCGCTCTCCCCCACAGATAGGCAATGGCCTGCGGCTGCCGAGAGCCGGGTTTTGGCAGTCCAAGGCGCAGTTGCGCACGGAACAGAAAGGTTTGGTGGATGAAACGCATGATGCAGGCTTCCCTGGCGAGCGGCCTCTTGATTCTGGCAACGGCAGCACTGACCCTCGGCCCGGTGTACGCCGCCAGCCCGAAGGTAGAGTCGGCAATCAAATCCCTGGACAAGATCGAGGCCGATGGGGCGAAGTTCCAGGCTTTTTGCAAGCTGCTGCGCGACATCGACGATGTGCCCGAGCAGGATGAGGCGAAAGTCGAGGCACTCGAAGTGGAACTGGACAACCTGCTCAAGTCGATCGGCCTCGATGTCCTGCGCGCCTGGGATCTGGGCAGCGATCTTGATCCGCAGTCCGAGGACGGCAAGGCCTTCGAGGCAGCGGTCGAGGCGCTCGAGGACAAGTGCCCCGATTGACCTGCGAGCGGTCAGAGCGCAAGCATTGAAACTTGCGCCCGGTGGAACAGGAGCACGGCGTGACCAAGTCGCTCGTTCAGCAGCAGTTCGGGGCGCACGCCGCCGCCTATGCCACATCAACCGTGCACGCCAAGGGTGCGAGCCTTGCGCGCCTGGTCGAGCTGACCGACCCGCAAAAGCAGTGGCGGGTTCTCGACGTGGCCACCGGCGCCGGCCACACCGCCGCGGCCATGGCCCCGCATGTGGCAAGCGTCGTTGCCAGCGACCTGACGGCGCAGATGCTGAGCGAGGCGGCAGCCTTGGCTGCCGCCAAGGGCTTGGCCAACATGACGACCGCGCGCGCCGATGCCGAAGCGCTGCCGTTCGCGGACGCCTCGTTCGACCTTGTCACCTGCCGTATCGCCCCGCACCACTTCGCCGAGGTGGCGACTTTCGTGGCCGAGGCGCGGCGCGTGCTGGTGGCGGGCGGCACGCTGGCCGTGGTCGACAACATCTCGCCCGACCAGATTTCGACTCCGGGCTTCTCCCATACTGACCTGCGCGATGCCTCCCTAACCTACAATGCCTTCGAGAAGATCCGCGATCCGAGCCACGGCCGCTGCCTGGGCATGGCCGAATGGAACGAGGTGATCGAGGACGCAGGCCTTCAGCCCGTGCACGCCGAGCGCTTGCCCAAGGACATGGAGTTTCAGCCGTGGGCCGAGCGCATGGGCGCCGACGCCACCACCATCGAGCGCCTGCGCGGCATGCTCGAGAATGCCTCGCCGGCGCTGGCCGCTTTCCTGCGGCCGCGCCTGGTCGACGGCGCCCTGTGGTTCACGCTCGACGAGGCCATCCTGATCGCCCGCAAGCCGCAGTAATGACGGTTGAATTGTGCATTGGTTGTCGGCTATAAGCCTGCCATGACGCGCCGCCTGCACACCCTGATCGCACGAATTATGGCCCCGGCCGCCTAAGGGCGCCGGATTTGCTGTGCCGTTTTCGCGATTTTGTGTGTAAGGACCCTTCCCCAATGCCCGCCCATGCCGTTGCTGCCGCAGGCGCCGATGCGCCGCGCGCCCAAGCGCATACCGTTCGTGCTTTCTTCTTCGTCTCT
The DNA here is from genome assembly GCA_035762425.1 of Hyphomicrobiaceae bacterium. Classification (GTDB taxonomy): domain Bacteria; phylum Pseudomonadota; class Alphaproteobacteria; order Rhizobiales; family Hyphomicrobiaceae; genus AWTP1-13. Next base: position 14,328 of record DASTOW010000217.1, read on the forward strand.
GCCCCGGCTGATCCGGGCCTGCTGCCACGCTTGATCGAGCCGGTCGCCAAGTTGGGCACTGTCCCCTCGCGCGTGCACGCATCGCGCGAGTCGGGCGACGGTAGCGAACTCAATGTCGACCTGCGGCTCACCGGCGTGGCGCCACGCACGGCCGAGCTGGTCGAATATGCCCTGCGTGCGGTGGTCGGCGTCAGACAGGTGATGGCCGTCATCGAGCCGGAGACCTGAGCCATACCCTGGCCGGGCCGGCCAAGGCCGCCTATCTGTTGGGCATCGCATGTGCCGCAGAGGACGGGAACGCATGGCCCGCGACAAGGACTGGCGCCATCGCAGAGCGCCGACGCTCGTCGAATTCGAGGAGCTGGCCGATCTGGCTTGGCGCCGCCTGCCGGCCGAGTTCCGGACCATGTGCGGCAATGTCGCGATCCGCGTCGAGGACTTCCCAGCCGAGGACGTGCTCGACGAATTGCAGCTGGAGAGCCCGTTCGACCTGATGGGCCTCTACCACGGCGTCAGCCTCGACAAGAGAAGCGTGTCCGACCTGCCGCGCATGCCCGACATGGTATTCCTGTACCGTCGCCCGCTTCTCGATGTTTGGGCCGAGGGCAACGAGACGCTGGGCGACCTCGTCACGCACGTGCTGGTGCACGAGATCGGCCATCACTTCGGTTTGTCAGACCGCGACATGGCTGCCATTGAGGAAGCCGCCGTCGACACGAACGAGACGTGAGGTCACACAATTTGAATCCCTTGGTTGGCGAATATCTACCGGTTGCAAACCTGTAGGGAACCGGCCAAGGTAGTCCGTAAACGATAAGTGACGGATCACGGGGATTTCTCCGCTTGAGGGGCTCTGGTTCCTATTCACGGCAACCTCGGTTGGCGGTGCGTGGTGCACTGTTGGCATTGTCACTGCTCGCTGTCGGGTGGACGGTCGCGCAGGCCGGGCCTACGCCCGAGGAATATGTCGGCCACGTCGGCGGCAACTCCCACATCGTGCCGTGGGACGGGCTGAAGCTGGATGGCCGCAAGGCCATTTGCGGCAAGCGGCCGACCGTGATGGACGACCAGCTCGACGACTACGGTGCCGCCTACCCCGGCTTCGTGATCCTCAATCCCAAGCTGCTTTCCAGGGTGACCACCGCGGTCAAGTTGTGGATCCACGCGCACGAGTGCGGCCACCAGTTCCGCGGCCCGGACGAGGAAACAGCGGACTGCTTTGCCGTCCAGCGCGGCCGCCGGCAGGGCTGGCTGACACCCGAGGGCCTGGAGGAGATTTGCAAGTTCATCGCGCCCGCCAAGGGCGACAGCATGCACTTCCAAGGTTCGCACCGGTGCGAAGTCATGCGCCAGTGCTATGCCGACCCAGCCATCCGCTGATCGCAGGTTCAGCCGACCGATTTCAACCTAGGCCCCCGTGCCGAGGCCAGGCCGCACGCTTGGGCGTTGGGCGCCTATACGGGCGCGCATGGGTCCCTCGACCATAGCAACCCCATCCTCGGGCCCTGTCCGGGACGTCCTCAAGCGGCAGGGCTCGCTTGCCGAGCTCCCGGCCAAGCGCCGCGAGACAGTCGGCCGGTATGCCGAACCCGTGGCCGCCCCCCCGGCCTCCGGGGCGTCGTTGTCTGCTTGCAGAAGGACCTGGCCAGCACCAGTCGGCAGGGGATACGGCGACCAGCCCGCATCGCCGACTACGCCGGGCCATCGTGCGAACGCGCCAAGATCACCTTGCGGGCGCAAGCTTGCCGGCGTTAAAAGGCGCCTGGAGCTGCTGATCGAGAAGGCGCCCGCTGCGGACGGCGGTCCGCAAGGCCGATGCCCGTCGAACGGTTGCGCTGGAGGCCGAAGGCTGCCTGCGGGCTGTGGCCGATGGATTGAGAACCTGACACCCCAAGGGGGACGGAAAGCATGCAGAAGTTCACCACCCTGACTGGCGTTGCAGCGCCGATGCCGATGATCAACGTCGACACCGACGCGATCATCCCCAAGCAGTTCCTCAAGACCATCAAGCGCACCGGCCTCGGCAAGCACCTCTTCCACGAGCTGCGCTACGACGAGAACGGCAACGAGAAGCCCGACTTCGTCCTCAACAAGCCCGCCTATCGCAAGGCCCAGATCCTCGTGGCCGGCGAGAACTTCGGTTGCGGCTCCTCGCGCGAGCACGCACCCTGGGCGCTTATGGACTTCGGCATCCGCTGCGTGATCTCGACCTCGTTCGCCGACATCTTCCACAACAACTGCTTCCAGAACGGCATCCTGCCGATCAAGGTGTCGCCGGAAGATCTCGAGAAGCTGATGGACGATGCCAACCGTGGCGCAAACGCCACCATCAGCGTCGACCTGGAGAAGCAGGAGATCCGCGGACCTGACGGCGGCGTGGTCACCTTCGATATCGATCCGTTCCGCAAGCGCTGTCTGCTGGAGGGCCTCGACAACATTGGCCTCACCATGCAGGCGGAAAACAAGATCGGCGCATTCGAGAAGCAGGCCTCGGCCGCCCGCCCCTGGGCCTAGCTAGCGCGCCGGACGGCCGTTTACCCTGCCGCACCCATGCCCTCCGTGCCGTTAGGCATTTCAGCAGGTCGTGTGCTACACGCAACCGGCGCGGGGGCATCGGCCCTGGGGCGCGCTTGAGCCAGCAACCGGAACGGACCTGATCTTTGGAACGCGTACAGTCGTCTATGCGGGCCGCCGCTGCCCGCGATTGGGTGAAAATTCTGGCTGGCTACCGCGAACCCAGCCACGTTCGCAGCATCCTGGAAATCGCCATCACAGTCGGCGCCTACGCCGCGCTCTGGCTTTTGAGCTGGCTGGCCCTTGGCTTTGGCTACTGGCTCAGCCTGATCATGGCCGTGCCGGCGGCCGGCTTCCTGGTCCGCCTTTTCATGATTCAGCACGACTGCGGGCACGGCTCCTTCTTCCGCCGTCGCATCGCCAACGATTGGGTCGGGCGGGTCATCGGCGCGTTGACGCTCACTCCCTACGACGCTTGGCGCCACAGCCACGCCATCCATCACGCGAGTTCAGGCAACCTCGAGCAGCGCGGCATCGGCGATATCACCACCCTGACGGTGCGCGAGTATCTGGCACTGTCTCGCTGCAAGCAGCTCGCATACCAGCTCTATCGCAACCCGATCGTCATGTTCGGCCTGGGTCCGGCCTACCTGTTCATCGTCCAGCACAGACTGCCGATGGGCATGATGCGCAGCGGCTGGCAGCCCTGGCTCAGCACCATGGCCACCAACGGTGCCATCGCTTTGCTGATCGTCGTGATGATGTGGCTGGTCGGCGTCGGACCATTCCTGCTCGTGCACTTGCCCATCACCTTGCTGGCGGCCTCGATCGGCGTGTGGCTGTTCTTCGTCCAGCACCAGTTCGAAGAGACGTACTGGGCGCAGGCTGCCGCGTGGAGCCACCACGAAGCGGCGCTACACGGCAGCTCGCACTATGATCTGCCCGCCATTCTGCGCTGGTTCACCGCCAATATCGGCGTGCATCACGTGCATCACTTGAGCAGTCGCATTCCCTACTACCGTTTGCCGCGCGTGCTGCGCGACTATCCCGAGCTGAAGGGCGTCGGTCGCCTGACGCTTATGGAGAGTTTCGCGTGCGTGAAGCTGGTGCTCTGGGACGAGAGCGCCCGCCGCCTGATCTCGTTCCGTGACCTGCGGCGGTCAAGGCCCGCACCGGCTGAATAATATCAGCGCCGCCTGATCCACTTCGTAGGTTGGGTCAAGCGGAGCGCAGACCCAACAATAAACATGTCTTATCGGATTTTGTGTTGGGTCATCGCTGACGCTCGACCCAACCTACGAGGAAGCAATCATCCCGATTCGGTAATAGGCTAGGCGTACTGCGCCAGCCCGTTGCCGAACGACCAGTTCTCCTTCTTCACCTCCACGAGGTTGATGAAGACGTCCTCGCGCCGGAGGCCGGGACTTTCCGCGAGATGATCGACGATGCGGGCGAACAGCTGCTTCTTCTGCTCGACCGTGCGCGTGTCGCTAACGGTGAGCTGAATCAGCACCAGGTCATCCGTATATTTGATGCCGAGATAGCTCGGCGCGTGCACGATCTCGGCCTGCGGCGCCGCCTCGGTGATGATCTGGAATAGGTCATCCTGCGGAACGTTGAACGTCTCGACCAGCGCCGCATGCACGCCTTGCGAAACGGCCTTGCGGTATTCCTGCGTCTTGCCTTTCGGCATCGTTATGCGCACCAGCGGCATGACACGATCTCCTCGACGGGGTTGTTCAATGCCGTCGAGATAGGCGCCGGCGCGCGAGACGACAAACGACATTGCCTCGCAACACGGATGAGCAAATCTAAAGGGTCGATCAGTGCGCCTTGGCGTCGGCCTTGGCGGGCCTGGGTCCGCCAGAGTGCCCGAGCTTGTCCACGTAGGCGATGCCCACCGCCGACAGGATGAAGGTGATGTGAATGATGGTCTGCCACATCACGCCAGCCTCGGTGAACTTGGCGCCCTGCATGCCGATGTTGCCGGCCTCGATGAAGGTCTTCA
>DASTOW010000218.1:0-7183 GCA_035762425.1 Hyphomicrobiaceae bacterium
CGACAATCAAGAACGGATTGGTTTCATGAGTCTCCTGTCACGACGAGCGCTCGCAGCGCTGGCGATTTCCGCCATGACGGCCTCGGCCGCACTTGCGCAGCAAACACCGTCGCTCTCCGAGCAGGAAACCCGCGACATCGCCCGCGACGCCTACATCTATGCCTATCCCATGCTGGTCATGGAGATGACCCGCCGCGTCGGCACCAACGTCGAGAAGCCGGAAGGCGCGCACGCCCCCATGAACCAGATCGCCAACATGCGCGCGTTCCCCACCCCGGCCTTCACCGACGTGGTGCGCCCCAACGCCGACACGCTCTACTCGGTCATGTTCTTCGATGTGTCGAAGGACCCGATGCTGTTCAGCGTGCCCGATGCCGGCGGGCGCTATTATCTGCTGCCCATGCTCGACATGTGGACCGACGTGTTCGCCGTGCCTGGCAAGCGCACCACGGGCACCGGCGCGCAGACGTTCGCCGTGGTCGGCCCGCACTGGCAGGGCCAGCTGCCCAAAGGCGTCGATCTCGTCAGGAGCCCGACGTCAACGGTGTGGATGCTCGGGCGCACGCAGACCAACGGCAAGGCCGACTACGCCGCCGTGCACACCTTCCAGGACGGCCTCAAGGCCGTGCCGCTCAGCCACTACGGCAAGCCCTACACGCCGCCCAAGGCAACGGTGAACGCCGCGCTCGATATGAGCTCGCCATCCGGTCAGGTGCACAAGATGGACGCCGCAACGTTCTTCTCCACCTCCGCCGAGCTCTTGAAGACCAACCCGCCGCACGCCAACGACTACCCGATCCTTGCGCGTCTGCAACGCATCGGCATCGAACCCGGCAAGAGCTTCTCGCTCGCTGCCGCCAAACCCGAGCTGCAGCGCGCGCTTCAAGCCGTCATCCCGGATGTCCAGCGAGATATCGAGGCAGCCATGCACAGGTCAGGAGTATTGGCCAACGGCTGGCGCACGAACCTGACCGCCATCGGCACCTACGGCACCGACTACCTGCATCGCGCCGCCGTTGCCTTCGCCGGACTGGGTGCCAACCCGATCCAGGACGCGGTCTATCCGAGCCTGTTTGCGGATGCCAACGGCGACCCGCTGCGCGCGGATCGCCGCTATCAGATGCATTTCGACAAGGACCAGATCCCGCCCGTGCGCGCCTTCTGGTCGCTCACCATGTACGACGAACGTCAGCTGTTCACCGCCAACCCGATCGACCGCTATGCGATTGGTGACCGCGACAAGCTCGCGTTCAATCCCGACGGATCGCTCGACCTCTACGTGCAGCGCGATTCGCCCGGTCCGGACAAGGAATCGAACTGGCTGCCCACGCCGGCCACCGGCACCTTCACGATGAACCTGCGCCTCTACTGGCCCAAGTGGGAAGTTCTCGACGGCACCTGGGTGCCGCCGCCTGTGCTGCCCACCGACGGCGTCGGCGGCCGCGCCCTGCAATAGGCCGACCGGAGAGCCCAGGGGCATCCCTGACGTCGCGTCACGTTCGAAGCATGCCTCAAGCATGCCTCCAGCATGACGACGAGGCGGACCCCGGACGGGAGCGGCGGTGCCGCCGCTCCCGCATACGCGTCAGGTCGCCAGCTGGTCGCCGATGGGCAATTGGCGGATGCGCTTGCCCGTCGCGGCGAAGATGGCGTTGCACAGCGCCGGAGCAAAGGGCGGCACGCCCGGCTCCCCTACACCGCTGGCTGGCACGTCGATGCCGTGCTCGACAATGTACACGTTGGTCTGCGTCGGCGACTCGTCGATACGGACCAACGGGTAGTCGTTGAAATTACTCTGCTGGACCGCACCATTCTTGAAGGTGATGTCGCCGTACTTGGCGAGCGTCAGCCCCATGACGGCCGCACCTTCCATCTGCGAGCGCACGCGCTCTGGATGCACGCAGAAGCCGCAGTCGATGGCCGTATCGACGCGCGGAATGGTGATCTTCCCCTGGTCGCCGATCTCGACGTGCACGACCGTGGCGATGTAGCTGACGAAGCTGCGGTGCGCGGCGATGCCGAGCCCTTGCCCCTTCGGCAGCGCCTTGCCCCAGCCGGCCTTTTCGGCCGCCAGCTCCGTCACCTTCCTCAGCCGGCCCGTGTCGACGGGATAGACCTGCTGCGGCTCGCCATAGTCCCACCACGGGGTGGTAACCGACTTGGCAACGTCGACGATGCGTGCCGGCCCGATCATCTCTAGCAGAAAGTCCTTCGGGTCCTTGCCGAGTTGGCTCGCCAGCTCGGCTATGAAGGACTGGATCGACCATGCGTGCGCTACGTTGTTGACGGATCGGAACCAGCCGACCCGCAGGTGACTTTGCGCCTCGCCGCTCTCCATGCGCATGTTGGGCACGTTGAATGGCGTGTCGACCCACCCCATGCCGAGCTCGATGTCGCCGGGATGCTTCGGATCGGGCACGAAGTTGGCCATGAAGCTCGGCGCCGCGCTGCGATGCCGCCAGGCGATGACCTTGTTGGACGCATCGAGGCCGGCCTCGAAGCGCTCCGCGGTCACCGTATGGTAGAAGCCGTGCTGGATATCGTCCTCGCGCGTCCACACCACCTTGACCGGCGCGCCACCCATGTCCTTGGACAGCAGTGCCGCCTCGATGGCGAAGTCGCACTTGGACTTGCGGCCGAAGCCGCCGCCCAGAAGCGTGGTGTGGACCACCATCTCTTCCGGCTTGATGCCGAGCGCGGCGGCAATGTCGTCGCGCGCGCCACCAGGACTCTGCACGGGAGCCCATACCTCCCACTTGCCGCCGGTCATGCGCGCCGTCGCTGCGGGCGGCTCCATCGTGGCGTGGGCGATGTGTGGCGCGTAGTACTCTGCCGTGATGACCTTGGTCGCCGAAGCCAGCGCCTTGTCGACGTCGCCTTCGTTGCGCTCGACCTTGCCGGGTTTCTTCACGGCCGCCTCGAGCTGCGCCCGATAGGCCTTGGAGTCGTAGACCTTGTTGGGTCCATCGTCCCAGGTGATCTTGAGCGCGTCGCGTCCCTGCAATGCCGCCCAGGTGTTTTTGGCGATCACGGCGACGCCGCCCAATGGCGCAAACTTGGCCGGCGCGGGCGTCGGCGCCAGGGTGACGATCTTCTCCACGCCCGCCACCTTCATGGCCGCGCTCGAGTCGAGCGTGGCAACCTTGCCGCCGACCACCGGGGGCCGGGCGATCACCGCAAACCTCATACCCGGCAGCACGATGTCCTGTCCGTACATCGCCTTGCCGGTCGTGATGTCGACGATATCGCTGATGCGGACGTTGCCCTTGCCCATGTAGCGGAAGGCACTCGCTTCCTTGAGCTTGATCTTATCTTCGGCCGGCACCGCCAAAGCCGCAGCGTCTGCCGCCAGCGCGCCGTACCCCAGCTTGCGACCCGAAGGCTTGTGCACGACCTCATGCAGCTTTGCCTCGACCTCGCCGACAGGCACCTTCCACGTGTTGGCGGCCGCCGTTTCCAGCATCTGCCGCGCGGCGGCGCCGCACGCCCGCATCGGCTGGATGAAGTGACGCACGCTGCGCGAGCCGTCCGTATCCTGGTTGCCGTAGGTCTTCTCGTCGCCCGGCGACTGGACCACGCGCACGCGATCCCAGTCCGCCTCCATCTCGTCGGCGACGATCATGGGCAGCGCCGTACGCGCCGCGCCGTTGCCCATCTCGGCACGTGCGGCGACGATACTGACGATACCGTCACTGCCGATGCTGACGAAGATCTTGGGATTGCTGACCACGCCGTTCGGCATGCTGGCGGCCCCGGTCGGATAGGCAGCAAGCGCGCCCCGAACTGCGGGAAGCTGGGCGGCGAGCACCAGACCTCCGGTGGCGGCGATGCCCTTGAGCAGGCCGCGGCGGCTGACGTTGCTGATAACGAGCTTGTCGTGGGTGCTGAGAGCGTTCATATCAGGCTCCCTTGGCAGCGGCGCGGACGGCCGCGTGGATACGCTGATAGCAGCCGCAGCGACAGAGATTACCCGCCATGGCGCTGGTGATCTGTGCATCCGTCGGGGCAGGCGTTTTTGCCAGCAGCGCCGCGGCATTCATGATTTGCCCGGTCTGACAGTAGCCGCATTGCGGCACGCCGACGTCCCGCCACGCCACCTGCACGGGATGCTCATGTTTGGGGTGCAAGCCCTCGATGGTCGTTACCGCCTTTCCCGCCGCCTCCGACATCTGCACCTGGCAGGCGCGCACCGCCTCGCCGTTGATGTGCACGGTGCACGCGCCGCACAGCCCGACACCGCAACCGTATTTCGTGCCGGTCATCTGCAGTTCATCGCGCAAATACCACAGCAGCGGCATGGCGGGGTCGCCACTGTACGCCCGCTGCTGGCCATTCACTCTAAGATCGGTCATCGCTTCCTCCGTTGCTGCATGGCGGGCAGTGCTCATGAAACCCGACAGCCATGGCGCGATTGTCCAATCCGCTCCGGTGTTGCCCGAGCGGCAGCGATCCTCTTGTTGGCGGCGGTCGGAGCGACAGGGTTCCGACAGTCGCGAGATACTGCGCATCAGCGGCGCGGCGGCGCAGTACGGCGCAGGCGGCTTCAGGCAAACTCAGCTCGGGATCGTCCGGGGACTGTAATTCCAATCACGGCCGGCAAAACGGCAGCGCTGTTCACAAGCGTGTGACGCGCCTCAGGTGGGAATTGCCCCAACGACTGGGGTACTGCAGGCAGCCTGTGCCCTGAGTGATCGTCGCGCACGCCGCAACGCGATCAACCGTCACTGGCATCCTGTCGTCCCGGACGTCGCGCAGCGACGATCCGGGACCCACATGGTTGCAGCCGTGCCAAGGTCTAATGTGCCAGCAGCACCGGCAGCCCGGCAGAAGCCAGGATGTGGCTGGTGGCGCCGCCGAAGATCATCTGCCTGAGCCGGCTCTGCGTGTAGGCGCCTTTGATCAGCAGGTCGGCGCCGATCGCTGCCGCCTCGGCCAGGATCGCTTCGCCCGGCTTGGTGTTGGGCACCGTCTTGTCGGTGGCAGCAATACCGTTGGCCTCCAGATGCGCAACCGCATCCTTGATGCTGGGGCCGGGTGAGATGTGCCCCTCGATGGCGATAAAGGCCACGCGCTTTGCCTTGCGCAGGATCGGCATGGCATCGAGTATGACGCGTGCCGTCTCCGTACTGGCGTTCCAGTGGATGAGCACGGTCTGGCCGATTGGCCCTTTCGGCGGGGTCGGCGGCGCCATCAGCATGGGCCGGCCGCTGTCGAACAGCACCGCCTCCAGCGCCGTCATGCGCGAGCCGCGCGCACCCGGCCGGCTCAGCACCGTGATGTCGTACACCCGGGCGAGGCTGCCCAAGGCGCTGTCTTCGACCGCCGAGCCACCTCGCCATCGGAAGCGCCCGCCACCCTGCGCATGGGCCGCCGCGAACGCATCGAAGCGCTGGCGCACGTTGCGGGTGAAGTCGACCTCGTTCCAGTCGGCGGGCGGTATCGTGACAGCGACGATCGGGTCCGGCGCCACGATCTCGGCGAACGCAGGCCGCAGCGCCACTCCCTCGACGGTACCCTCAAACAGATTTGCCAGATGCCAGGCGCATTCCAGGGCCGACGGCATCTGCTCGCTTTGATCTACGGGGAGAAGAATGCTCTTCATGGCATCTATCCAGCTTGTGACGGATGTTTTCTTGACACGCCCAGCATAGCACACGGCGGACATGCCGTGGCATCAGAAGCGCTTCGCCCGGACACCGTCGCCAGCCGCCGCGCGCATCGATCGCCGCGGTGCCTGCCCAACCGATCATCGGTGCGCCGGCTGCCGAGAGGTTGCCTTGTGGCCATTGTCGCGCTGGATGCCGCCAACGCGTGCAGAGTTGCCGTCGCGTTGCCCGTCGACGTTGCCGTCCGTTGCCCATCTGGAGATCGGCCGCAAGCACCGCAACAATTCGCCGGCCGCAGTCTGAGCCTGCCGGCCAAAGTCTCGGGCAGGGTGGCGTACGACGCATCGGGCTTTGCGCATGCGATCGTCCACCAGGTTTCGACTGTCGCCTTGTCCGCCAACGCCCACCCCTGCACCTCGCCTCCGGATCGAACGGTGGCCAACGCACCGGCTACAGCTTGAGCGTAAGCGGTCCGAGTTGGCGATGGTGGCAGCAGGCCCGCACCGTTCGTGCGCAGCCTCAGCCCGCTTGGCTCAGCGAACGGAGCCACGCCGGCGTCGATCGACCCAAAACCTCGGCATGCTGTGCTTGCCAGACGGCTAGCCGAGGCTGAGGTGCGGCTGACGCGAGCGAGCACAACAAGACTGCTCGTGCCCATGATCACGGCGTGCGCGAGCACCCAAGGCCCGCCAACAAAACGTAAGATCATTCAAGCAACCCACTGCAAAAAAGGCCTTGAGCTTGGCGTACCGGACAATCGGGAACTTCAGAGCGCTACTCAGGCGCGCGGCGAACGGCCGACTTTTTGGGAGATTGTTCGTCTGCATAAAATCTGGGCAAATCCTCCTGTTTTTTTAGCTTTGAGTGTTGCCGGTGCGCCTCACGCGGACTAGGGTCCCGAAGCGTCCGCCATGCGGCCTTTGCGGATGCCCTGCAAAAACGAAACATCGGAGTGAGGGTTATGCGTGGGAGCGAGCGCCCGGACCCCATGTGCGGTCCGCTGGAGAATATGTCTCAGGCCTACTTCGCGGGCATGGACCGCATCGTCAAAACCTGCGAGCCGGCCATGAACGGCCTCAGCCGCTACAATCTGGAACTTGCTGGCCTCGCCGCACGCCGGGCGCGTGCATGGTGCGAGATCCCAGCCACGCTTGGGCGCTGCAAGACGCCCCAGGACATCCTGGGCGAGCAGGCCAGATTCTGGCAGACGGCCATGGCGCACTACACGCAGAGCTGGCAGCGCATGTCGGTCGTACTCGGCTCTTTGGCCATCGTCCCGGGCATCAACGGGGCGCTCGCCGGCAACATGGCGGCACCGGCCCGCGACTTCATCACGTTCCCCGAGCCGACCGGCTCGACCGACCAGGACGAGCAGCCGCGCAGCGACCGCCGGGCCGCCTGAACTCGGACCTCGCGACCTCAAGCGATGCATGACGCGCCCGCGCGCGGGCGCGTCATGACCATGTGATGCCACCTGGCGTCCATGCCCCCAAGCAAGCTGCTTGGCCTCCTCCACTCGTGATCGGATGCGGCAATCCGCCTTGCACCGTCCCTCGTCGCATCGGCGTTGCGCGGTC
>DASTOW010000219.1:0-4866 GCA_035762425.1 Hyphomicrobiaceae bacterium
ACGCGGGACCTGTTAACCCGTGCCGGTCCCAAGGAAAGGACCCTATGAGCGATCGCCGCCCCCTGATGCCCAAAGCTACCGCCGTCTGGCTGGTGGAGAACACTTCCCTGTCGTTCGAGCAGATCGCCGAGTTCTGCGGCCTGCATGTGCTGGAAGTGAAGGGCATCGCCGACGGCGACGTGGCGCAGGGCATCAAGGGCATGGACCCGATCTCCAACGGCCAGTTGACGCGCGAGGAGATCGCGCTGGCCGAGGAGGATCACGAGCACCATCTGACGCTGGCCGAAGCCAAGGTCGACATCCCGGAGGTAAAGACCAAGAAGGGTCCGCGCTACACGCCGGTGTCGCGCCGCCACGACCGGCCGAACGCGGTGGTCTGGCTGCTGCGCAATCATCCCGAGCTGAAGGACAGCCAGATCATGCGCCTGGTCGGCACCACCAAACCGACCATTGCGGCCATCCGCGACCGCACGCACTGGAACTCGGCCAACCTGACGCCGCAGGATCCTGTGACGTTGGGCCTGTGCTCGCAGACGGATCTCGACGCCGAGGTCAAGAAGGCGGCCAAGCGCCTGGAGCGCGAACGCAAGGAGCAGCACAAGCCCGAGAAGGCCGGTACGCTGCTGCCGACCTCGGAGACAATTCCTGGTCTTGGTCCGCAGCCGGAGGTCGAGATCCTGGCGCCGCGCGCCGAGGAAGCGCCGCGCGAGGAGACCGAGGCCGAGGAGCAGGCGCGCGTGCTCGCCAAGCTGCGCGAGATGGGTGGCACCAAGACGGAAGAGCAGCCCGAGTAGCTGCTCGCATCAACGAAAGGCGGTTTCGCAGGCGGCGCTTGTGTGAGAGGTTGCGCCCGCCCGATGTATGTTCGACTGATTGGTGGTTGCCGCCATGGCTGAGTTGCTCCTCGAGCTGTTTTCCGAAGAGATCCCGGCGCGCATGCAGGCGCGCGCGGCCGACGATTTAAAGCGGCTTGTCATCGAAGGCCTGAAGGCGCAGGGCCTCGGCGTCGGCGAGGCGGAGGCCTATGCCACGCCGCGCCGCCTGTCGCTCGTGGTCAAAGATGTACCCACCAAGTCGCCGGCGGTCAGCGAAGAGCGCAAGGGACCGCGCGTCGGCGCACCCGAGCAGGCGCTGGCGGGATTCCTGAAGGCGGCGGGCCTCAAGTCCATCAAGGATGCCGAGATCGCCAAGGACGAGAAGAAGGGCGACTACTACGTCGCGCGTCTGGAGAAGCCGGGTCGCGCAGCCAAGGAAATCATCGCCCAGGTGGTGCCGGCAGTGGCGGCGAAATTCCCGTGGCCGAAGTCGATGCGCTGGGGTGCGGGCCGAACCACGTGGGTGCGGCCGCTGCATTCCATCGTCTGCCTGCTCGACGGCAAGGTGATGCCGTTCGCAATCGAGGGCGTGGAGGCGGGCGACACCACGCGCGGGCATCGCTTCCACGGCAATGCGCCGTTCGTCGTCAAGGGCGCCCTCGACTACGCCGAGCGGCTCGAGGAGCACAAGGTGATCCTCGACGCCAAGGCGCGCGCCGGACTGATCTCGAGCCAGGCGCATGCGCTTGCCAAGGAGCACAAGCTGGCGCTGGTCGAGGACGAGGCGCTGCTGGCCGAGAATGCTGGGCTTACCGAGTGGCCCAACGTGCTGATGGGCAGCTTTGACGAGGCGTTCCTGGCCGTGCCGGCCGAGTGCCTGATGCTGTCGATGAAACAGCACCAGAAGTGCTTCTCGCTGAAGCACCCGCGCTCGGGCAAGCTCGCCAATAAGTTCCTGCTGGTGACGAACCTGCAGGCTAGGGACGGCGGCAAGGAGATCATCGCCGGCAACGAGAAGGTGATCCGCGCGCGTCTGTCGGACGCCAAGTTCTTCTGGGAGCAGGACCTCAAGAAGCCGCTCGACGAGATGGCAGTGGCGCTGGGCGGCATCACGTTCCACGAGAAGCTGGGCTCGCAGAAGGAGCGGGTGGAGCGCGTCGCTGAACTGGCCTTCCAGATCGCCGGTGCGGTGGATGCCAATCCGGAGGACGCGCGCCGCGCGGCGCAGCTCGCCAAAGCCGATCTCGTATCGGGCATGGTCGGGGAGTTTCCTGAGCTGCAGGGCTTGATGGGCCGCTACTACGCGGAGGCGGCCAAGGCCAAGCCCGAGATCGCGCGTGCCATCGAGCTGCACTACAAGCCGAAGGGGCCGAACGACACCGTGCCCAAGGCGTCCGACGGCGACGCGGTGGCGATTGCCGTGGCTCTGGCCGACAAGCTCGACACGCTGGTCGGCTTCTGGGCGATCGGCGAGAAGCCGACGGGGAGCGGCGATCCGTATCAGCTGCGGCGTGCGGCGCTGGGCGTGATCCGGATTGTGCTGGAGAATGATCTGCGGTTGCCGCTCGACACGATGCTTGCCAAGTTGGCAATGCTTCACCTGCTGCTCACTGAGGTAGGCGAGCAAGGCGAAACCATTGGAAAACTGTACGGGGGTATTGCCGAAGCGGTCTTCCAGTCAATTCGAGCTGGCGGAGCCACCAAATCCTCACCTGGTCAGCCTGCGGCGTCGCCCGCAGGCTTAGCGACCGTGCGAAGCAAATTTGAGGATAAAGGAGTGGCGGTTGCCGTCGACCTCCTCTCCTTCTTCGCCGACCGGCTGAAGGTGCATCTGCGCGACAAGGGGGCGCGGCATGACTTGATCGATGCGGTGTTCTCGCTGGGTGGCCAAGATGACCTCGCGCTGATCGTCAAACGCGTCGAGGCGCTAGGCGAGTTCCTCAAGAGCGACGACGGCGCCAACCTGCTGATCGGCGTGCGCCGTGCCATCAACATCGTGCGCGACGAGGAGAAGAAGGACAAGAGGAGCTACGCTGGCGCTGCAGACCCCGCGCTGCTGCGCGAGCCGCAGGAAAAGACGCTGCACGCCGCCATCCAAAAAGTGAAGAAGGACACGGCGGCCGCCATCAACGTCGAGAACTTCGCCGGTGCCATGCGTGCGCTGGCCGAGCTGCGCGCGCCGGTCGATGCCTTCTTCGACAAGGTGATCGTCAACGCCGACGATGCGGCACTGAGGGCGAACCGGCTGGCGCTGCTGTCGGAGATCCGCGCGGCGACGCTGAACGTGGCCGATTTCTCCAAGATCGCGGGTTGAGCCCGTCCAGCTCGCTGTTCCTTGCCTCCCCCGTGAAGGGGAAGGGAGATCCGTCCGCGTCTTTAGGCCGGCTCTCGGGCTTCGGCCTCGGCCGAGATGATAGGACCGAGCTCGGATCTTGGACGACGGGCAGCGTTAGTCGCGCGCGGTACGGCAGCCGCCCAGGAAGATGGCGACGGCGGCTTCGACGTGGCGCTTGATCTCCGGTCCCGACATTGGCGTGCCCAGAAGCGCCCGCAAGCGCGGCGTCGAGGTCGTCATGTCGTAGAAGATCGTGGCGGCTAGCTCGGGCTCGGGCATCGCCTGGAACTCGGCTTGGCGCTTCCAGGCTTCCATGTGCTGGCGGACGATGCCGACGGCGCGGCCTGGACCTTCCAAAAAGATGCGGGTCAGTTCCGGAAACTGATGCGCCTCAGAGATCACCAATCGATTGATGCCGACGGTCTGGCTGGATGTGACCAGCGTCGCAAAGCGCGTGCCGATCTGCAGCAGAATTGTGCGCGGGTCGCGGTGTGGCCGCAGGCCATCCATCCCTGCTTGCAGGTTGGCAACCGTTGTCTCGACCAGCCTGCGGATCACGGCGGCCAGGATGTCGCCCTTGTTGGCGTAGCGATGGTAGATCGTCTTGGTGGATGCGTTGGCGGCCCGGGCGACGCCGTCCATGGTGGTACGGGGTTCGTGGAGGCGCACGGGCTCGCCATCATCTTCGGCGTGTTGCTATGGGGGGCCGAGCCGAAACGCGTGTGGCACCTGACTGGCTTGGCGATTCATGCGCTGCTCGGCACTAGCAATCTGGTGTTTTGGCAGATATTCGTCGCTGCCGACATGCTGCCGGTTGGATACCTGACGACGTCGCTGCATGCTGCATTTGCGCTGCTGCAAACGACGTGCGCGTTTGGCGTCGGACGCCGGGAGGCCAGGGCTGCCTGAGCCGCACGGTCCCGCCGAGAGTTCGGGTTGTCATCCGGCAATTGCGCAGCAAATATCCGGCAGCATCGAGCGGCGTTGGTGTCGATCGGTCGTGGATCCCGGCGCTGAGCCTGTGCTTGGGCCGGGCTGACAGCTGGAGCGCGAACATGGACCTGCAACTGAAGGGCCGCACGGCCATCGTCACTGGCGCCAGCGCCGGCATTGGCACCGGCATCGCCGAATGTCTAGCGCGCGAGGGCACCACGCTGGCGCTGGCGGGCCGCAACCGCGCGGCGCTGGAGAAGGTGGCGGCGCAGCTGCGCAGCCTCGGTGCGCCGGCGGCACATGTCGTGCTCGGCGACGTGACAACGCTCGAGGGCGCTCACGCCATTGCCGATGACGGCCGTGCAGCCCTGGGCGGCCGCGTCGACATCCTGGTCAACAACGTCGGCTCCTCGCGGCCCTTGAAGGGTGAGGAGACGGAGGCGTTTTGGGCCGAGGCTTTCGACCTGAACTTCGCCTCTGCGCGCCGGGTGACGGGGCGCATCGTGCCCACCATGAAGGCGGCTGGCTTCGGCCGCATCGTCAACATCACGGGCGCGCTGTATGGGAAGGCCATAAATGGTGCGGCACCCGCCAAGGCGGCGCTGTTGTCGTGGTCGCGTGCGCTGGCCTTCGAGCTGGCGCCGCATGGCATTACCGTCAACTGCGTGGCGCCGGGACGCATCAAGTCCGTGCAGATTCTCGAGCGGCTGCATCCAACGCAAGAGTCGCGTGCCGCCTTTATTCGCGACAATATTCCGATCGGCCGGTTCGGCGAGCCAACTG
>DASTOW010000220.1:0-3112 GCA_035762425.1 Hyphomicrobiaceae bacterium
TGGCCAGGATCGGCACCGTGGTGTCATCGCCGTGCAGCCGCTCGGCGGCCAGCACGTGGCGCTCGATCAACGCATGAAGCGGCTGCAGCGCCGTGGTACAGGCGCCGACCAGGTCCGCGAGCGTCGACAGGCTCAGGTCGATGCCCTCGCGCCGGTAGCGATCGCTCTGGCGGTTCAACGGCTGGTGCTGCCCGAACTTCTCGAACAGGATCATGGCTAGGAGATTGGGGCCGGCAAAGCCGCGCGGGATCACGTGGAACGGCGCGGGCGGCTGCGTGATCGTCTCGCAGTCCCGGCACGAGAACTTCTCGCGCACCGTCTGGATTACCTTCCACCGCCGGGGAATCGCCTCCAGCGTCTCGGTGATGTCCTCGCCCAGCTTTGACAGCTTATTCGACCCGCAGCACGGGCAGCTCTCCGGCACGGGGATCACGACGCGCTCGCGCGGCAGATGATCAGGGAATGGCTTGCGCGAAGGCCGCTTGCGCTGGAATGACTTTACCGCCTGCGTCCGCGACGCCGCCCGCTCATCTTCCGTCGCCGTCGCCTCCAGCTCCTCGAGCTGAAGCTCCATCTGTTCCAGCAGCCGCGCCTTGTGCTCCGAGCGTGTGCCGTAAAGCTGGCGGCGCAGCTTCTCGATCTCGAGCTTGTAATGGCTGATCAGCGCTTCCGTGGCCGAGAGGTCGGCTTGCGCGTTGGCAGCCTCGGCCTTGGCGTTCGCCGCAGCGACTTCTGCTGCCAAGCGCGCGGCACGCTCGGCCAGGATCATCGCGTGCGCGGCAGAGAGATCGGAGGGCAGCGATTCAGCGGTCGATGTCATGCGCCGAGAGAATCACATCGGCGCGCGACTGCAAGTCAAAACCTCATCCGACCGACGTCGGCCGCCACGTCTCCTGCGGATTGCGCCAGTCGATGCCCGACAGCAGGTAGCCGAGCTGCGCCGCGGAGATCGTTACAACGCCGTCGGCCGGGCTCGGCCACAGGAAGCGGCCCCGCTCCAGCCGCTTCGCGAACAGGCAGGCTCCCTGGCCGTCATGCCAGATCACCTTCAACAGATTGCCGCGGCGTCCGCGGAAGCAGAACAGGTGGCCGCTCAGCGGATCGCGCCGCAGCACCTCCTGCACCTGCAACGACAGGCTGGCAAATCCCTTCCGCATGTCAGTGTGTCCGGTCGCCAGCCAGACCCGCACCCCGGTCGGGATCGGAATCATCGGCGCCCATCGACCCGAACTGCAGCCGCAATCGCAGCAGACACCGTCGCGGCATCGACCGAGCCGGTGATCCGAAGCCGTGTCCCGCTCGCAAGTTCGATCTCGATCATGCCGGGCGGTGCCGCCAGCGCTCTCGTGTCTGGCGCAATCGCAACCGACGCAAACTGAGCTGCGCTACCTGGCGCATTGCTCCGCTGGCCTACCAGCGCCACTGTTGCGGCACGCGACTGTCGTCGCCAAAGATGCAGCAGGTTCGGATGAATATCGTGCCGGCGCGCGACTCCGACTACGGTCGTATCGGCCGCCAAGCTCTCCTCGACGATCCGATGCTTCTCCGCCGAGGTCCAACGCCGCCGCCGTTCCGGACCCGACAACACCGCCGCTGTCGCCATATGTGCCCATCAATGTGCAAGCAAACGGACAAGCAATCTCACAAACCAGCGGTCTTCGGTAAGGCGGTCCCCGGCGGAGGGTTACGCGTATCCATCCGGTGAGTACCACGGGTAACTGTGGCTTGCAGTGCTCAGTGTTCAAGGAGGATGGAGCAATCCATCGGATCTTAGCGTGTCGATCGCGTCGGTGAGGGTAAGGCCGCGATGCAGGCAGAACCATTCTCCGGTGTGGCGGTGCCACTGGAGGTCAAAGCGATTGCGGCTGATCCAGTCGAGGCGGGCAAAGGGTGCGTCAAACTCTTCGCCGAGATTCTCTGGGAAGCCGGAGCGGTAGCGCTGAATGAAGCGATACTTGGTGCCGTGCCACTTGCCGAGGATATCGACGGGATAGTTGAACTGCGTCGGCCGGATGGTGGGCAGGAAGCGGGGCTTCAGGAAGTCGTTGATCAGGTGCTGACAGGCGGCAGTCACTGCCGATTTTTCTGCTGCGGAGAGGCCGGTCGATCTCACGTGTCTTCTCGGCTCACGTCAGTTCGGCGCGGCTCGGCATTGGCTTTTGCCAATTCCAAGGCAGCAGCGCGGTAAGGTCGTTGATCTTGTGATCGTTGATGCGGGCCAGCACGTCGGCGAGCCAGGCCTGAGGATCGACATCGTTCAACTTGGCGGTGATGATCAGCGTCGCCATCACGGCGGCGCGCTCGGCGCCCCGGTCGGAGCCGGCGAACAGCCAGGATTTGCGCCCGAGCGCAAATCCACGCAGCGCCCGCTCTGCTGCGTTGTTGGTCAGGCAGATCCGGCCATCATCGGTGAACCGGGCAAACCGGTCCCAACGCCGCAGCATGTAGTCGATCGGCTCAGCGACCGCCGACGCGCGTGACAGGCGCGCGCGCTGCTCGCGCAGCCAAGCGTGCAGTGTCGCCACAAGCGGCGCGCTTCGTTCCTGGCGCGCCTGCAGCCGCTCCGCGGCGCTCAGGCCGTTGATCTCGCGTTCGATGGCGAACAGCGCATCGATGCGTTTGACCGCTTCGAGCGCGATCGGCGAGATCGCCGGCGCTTGTCTGCCCCGCCGCGCATTGGCCGCGATATCCGCCAGCTCGAAGAACTGCCGGCGCGCATGAGCCCAGCACAATGCCGCGGTAACCGGCCCGGGCACGCGCACGGGATCATACACCGCGTTGTAGCCGCCATAGGCATCGGCCTGCAGGAGGCCGGCAAAGCCGTTGAGGTGGCGGGCGGGATGCTCCTGCCGGCGGTCGCGCGAGGCGTAATAGAGTGCCGCCGGCGGCGCGCGTCCTCCGAATGGCCGGTCGTCGCGCACATAGGTCCAGATGTGGCCTTTGATCGTCTTGCCCTTGGCCAGGATCGGCACCGTGGTGTCATCGCCGTGCAGCCGCTCGGCGGCCAGCACGTGGCGCTCGATCAGCGCATGAAGCGGCTGCAGCGCCGTCGTACAGGCGCCGACCTGATCCGCCAGCGTCGATACACTCAGGTCGATGCCCTCGCGGGCAT
>DASTOW010000221.1:0-31570 GCA_035762425.1 Hyphomicrobiaceae bacterium
GTCTTGTAGCCGGCCAGCAGCTTGGCCTTCCAGTCGCGATAGTTGCCGACCTCGGGCAGCTTTGACAGCTCGCGCAGCCGGTCCAGGACCTCGCTGTCGGAGGGCTTGGTGGCCAGCCAGTGCGGGTCGAGCAGCCACAGCTTGCGATAGGCCTCGTTGAAGAACGTCAGGCGCTGGTCGGGGCCGAAGATGGCAACGCCGGTTGCAACGCGGTCGAGCGTGCGCTCATAGGCCGCTACGTGGCGGACCAGCTCGCCCTGTGCGGTTTCCAGCGCCGCCACGTCGATGGCCGCGCCAACCCTGGCGCCCTCCAGCGGCAGCACCACCACGTCGTGTGCCTTGCGCGCACCGCCGCTGATCAGGTGTACGCGTTCGCGATACGGCGTGCCCTTGGCGAGCGCCGTCTGCACGGCTTCGCGCTGGCGCGCCTCGAGCAGCTCGATCTGGCGCTCGCGCACCTCCTTGTCGTCGCGCGCCTCGACCGCCTTCACGTAGGCATCGTTGACCCACTCGATGCGGCCGTCCGAATTGCGGAACCACACCGGCAGCGGCAGCGAATTGAGCAACGTGCGGCCGGCCAGCGTATCGCGCACCAGCAGGCGGTGTTGCTCCAGGATCTTGGCCAGGTCGCGCTTGCGCCCGGCGACCTCGCGCAGCCGCAGGATGGCCCGACCGCCGGTCGCCCGCCCATCTGCTTCGACGTGGCCGCCCGTTGCAGTCTTGAGCAGGAGCGTGAAAGGCCGACCTTCGGCGAACAGGCCGTCCAATCCTTTCTTCAGTTCCTGCGCCGAGGCGACATCGAGCCATCGGCCGAACTTCAGGAACTCGCCATCGTCCTCCGGCAGGCCGGCGATGCCGGCCAGCGTGTGCGTCATGACGCGCACGCCCTGGCCCTGGTCCCAGAACACCAGCACCTGCGGCTCGGCCTTGATGATGGCTTCGGCGGTCAGCAGATTGCGGCGCAGCTCGGCAACCTCGTCGACGGCACCACCCTGCGCGCCACCCTGGCGGCTGACGCGCCGCATGAGCATGGCGCCTGCCAACGCAGCGGCGCCGGCGGCGATGCTCAGAACCAGAATGATGCGCGGCTGCAAACCGGCAAGCGGAATCGAGCCGCCGTCCGCGACGGCGACCACCAGGGCCGCAACCACGACCAAGCTCGCCAGCAGGAGCACAGCCAGCTCCCCTCGCGGCCTGCCCGAGTTGCCGTTAGCGTCTGCCTGCCACATCTACGCCGATCATATCGGCTCACCCGCGATACGGCGTACGCGAAACAGTCGCCCCCCAGCGTGAAGAACCGGCCCTCAGGGTTTAACGAATCATTAACCATTATGTGGACCTTGGCCCCGCCTGGCCATAGCAAGCGGGGCACACCCGCACAGCGTCGCCCCGCCCAACCGCCGATCTGGCGCTATCTGCCGGCCAACTATGCAAATTCAGCGTGTAGTTGCGCTTGCACTGCATTGCTCGATGACGGGCGTGGTGGTGCCCGCGCGCGCCGTTGCAACCTCCGACAGCATTGCCTGCTTCAGCGCCTCGCCCTTGGCACGCTGCAACAGCTGCGGCCTGCAGCCAGCCAGGGCGTCGGCGGCCAAGACAGCCGCCATGCGGCTGTTTTCGGCACCTGCGACGACGGCCGCGACTGTCTTGGCCCCGATGTTCGGGCGCGCGGACTGCGCCGGCCCGTCGGCCGGCGCCGCGCTCACCACCAGCACGTTGCCGTGCCCGAACGCAGCCGGCCATACCGGTTCGCGATCAATGTCGCGTCCCTCATCGCCGGCGGCAACGATGAACAGAAGGTCGGCAAACGTTTTGATGGCCATGCCGAAGCTCGCCCACGCCTCGGCATCGGACGTCCACATTGGCACCACCACGATGCGGGCCGGGGTTTGCGAGATGAACGAGGCAGCCTTGGCGAGCGATAGCGGATCGCGTGTATCGATGCGCACGGGCACGATGCGCCGGCCAGATTGGCCAAACGCGCGCACTAGGGCGTTGGCATCGCCGCCCAGGGCCGCGGATGGCTCTGCCGAGGCAGGGTTAAACGGGCGATTGTCACGGTCGACCAGATCCCAGCCGATCAGATCGCCCTCTCCGTCACGGGCCAGACGCTGCGCGATATCGGATGTTCGGTAGTCGATGCCGGTGGTCAGCAAGGCGATGGCCACGCCGCCCGGATCAAGCCCCGCCGGCAGTTTTGGTTTGCGCCCCTGCGCCGCGGCGAGCTGCGTCCACAGCATCGTGCCGGCCATCACCAACAGCCACACGCGGCCCCGGGTCATCGGGCCGCCTTTCGCGCCAGGATGAAATCGGCAATGCCCGCCGCGTCATCAAGCGCGAACACGGGCAAGCCCTGTCCGTCGACCACATGGTCGGCAGCAATGGCCAGCACCATGCCGTCCCGTTGAGCGAGCGGCTGCTTGCCGTACGCCTCGAGGCGGCGAACCTCGATCTTGGGAATGGCCGCACCTTTGTAGCCCTCGACGATGACGAGGTCGCATGGGTCGAGCCACGCCAGCACCTCGGCCAGCTCCGGCTCGGGCGCGCCCTTGAGCTCGGTGATCATCGCCCAGCGCTCGGGCGATACCACGGCGACCTGCGCGGCGCCGGCGCGGCGATGGCGTGCGCTGTCCGTTTCGGCCTCGTCGATCTGGAAGGCGTGGTGGGCATGCTTGACGGTCGCCACCTTCAGGCCGCGCCGGGTCAGCTCCGTGATCAGGCGCGTGACCAGCGTGGTCTTGCCGGACTTCTTCCAGCCGGCGATGCCGATCACTGGCACGTTACCGGCATCCGGTTTCATGACGGAGTCTTGCGCAGCATGGCGCGCAGCTCGCCCAGCTCTTGCGGCGTGTTGGCGTTGAAGAATGGATCGATGCTGAGGCCGCAGAAACGCGCGCACGCAAACGGCACAGCCACGGCGCCGTGCCGATCCGTCCAGTTCAGCACCTTGCGCACGCCGGCCTTCAACTGCTCCTCCAGATCCTGCATGAGCGCGATGGGCCACAGGCCCACCACAGGATGCATCTCGCCGCCCGACTGCGCCAGTGCGATGGTGTCCTCGCGCCCGGCCACAGCGTCCAGCATACGCTCAACCAGGTCGAGAGGCAGTAGCGGTGCGTCGCCGGGCGCCGTCACGATCCAGCGCGCAGCTGGCGCGTGGACGCTCGACCAGCGCATGCCGGCCAGCACGCCGGCCAGCGGCCCCACGAAGCCTCCGACCGTATCGGCGACCACCGGCAGGGCAAAGGCTGCGAACCGCTGAGGGTCGCCGTTGGCGTTGATGATGGTCGTCGAGACCTGCGGCGCCAGCCGATCGATGACGTGGCGCAGCATCGGCTTGCCGGCCAGCTCGAGCAGCCCCTTATCGCCGCCGCCCATCCGCCGCGAGCGGCCGCCTGCCAGGACCACGCCCGTCACGGGCGCTTTCTCGTGCTCACCGGTTGCGTTCAATCGACGACCTCCGCTTGACTGCCCTGGCGGGCGCACTTGCGATCTGCGCCTCAGACCGGTGTCTTGGCGCCGACCAATGGCTGACCGTCATGCTCCCGAAGGTTCGGGACCAACAAGGTTAGCGGCCGTTTGGTAACCAACGCCCGCCGCTGCCAATCCGGCGGCCCGCTTCACGAGAGTTTTTCTCCACCGGCCGACCTGATGCGACAAGACCGCTCAGATGACGCAGGCACAATAGCAGACCCGTCGCGCAGGAGGTCGCAGTCGCGCGCGGGGCTGGTGTGCACCGCACGGCGACATGGCCGCCAGGATGCAACTGCGAGCGACCTGGTAACACTTTGGAACTATGACGGAAGATCAGGCCGTTCGAGCATTGAGGAGCTCCCCGCGCCTTCGTATAGTGCGCGTCCAGCACCGCCTCGGGCGGCCCGGCGCGGCGCCGCGAACGTCCTGCTTCCTTACAAATTTTCAATGCAAGGAGGCTCGCCGAGACCCGCGGGCGGCGCTAGGAAACGTGGCCAAGCCGCCAAGTTCGCGGAGGGGCCTACCGCTTCCCGAACGGAACGGTACATGGATTGGGAATCCCCCTGGAGGAAATCCGTTATGGCAGATGTCAATCGTCGCAAATTCCTGAAAGTCGCGAGCGCAGGCGGCGCTGCTGCCGCCGCCGCCGCTGTTGCCTCTCCGGCCATTGCGCAATCGGCGCCCGAGCTCAAGTGGCGCCTGACGTCGAGCTTCCCGAAGTCGCTCGATACGATCTTTGGCGCCTCCGAAATCTTCGCCAAGTCCGTGGCGGAGGCGACCGACAACAAATTTCAGATCCAGGTGTTCGCGGCCGGCGAGATCGTGCCCGGCCTGCAGGCCGCCGACGCCGTGACCAACGGCACGGTCGAGATGTGCCATACCGCCTCGTACTACTACTGGGGCAAGGACCCGACGTTCGCCTTCGGCACTGCCGTCCCGTTCGGCCTCAACTGCCGCATGCAGAATGCCTGGATGTACGAGGGCGGCGGCATCGATCTGATGAACGCCTTCTATGCCAAGCATCAGATCTTCGGCCTGCCGGCTGGCAATACCGGCTCGCAGATGGGCGGCTGGTACCGCAAGGAGATCAACACGCCCGACGATCTGAAGGGCCTGAAGATGCGCATCGGCGGCTTTGCCGGCGCGGTGATCGCCAAGCTCGGGGCCGTGCCGCAGCAGATCGCCGGCGGCGATATCTACCCGGCGCTGGAGAAGGGAACGCTCGATGCCTGCGAGTGGGTCGGGCCATACGACGACGAGAAGCTCGGCTACTACAAGGTCGCCAGAAACTACTACTATCCGGGTTGGTGGGAGGGCAGCGCCATGCTGCACGTCTTCACCGGCCTGGAGAAGTGGAATAGCCTGCCCAAGACCTACCAGGCGATCGTGCGCGCGGCTGCCAACCGCACCAACGAGTACATGATGGCCCGCTACGACATCTATAACCCGGCTGCGCTCAAGCGGCTGGTGGCGGCTGGCACGCAGCTGCGACCGTTCCCTGAGTCCGTGCTCGACGTCTGCTTCAAGGCCTCCAACGAGGTCTACGCCGACATCAACGCCAAGAATGAGGACTTCAAGAAGGTCTACGAGGCCATGAAGGCCTTGCGGGCCGACCAGTATCTCTGGTTCCAGCTGTCGGAAAACACCTTCGACACCTACATGATGATTCAGCAGCGCAAGAAGACGCTCTGATCGCCGTTGCAAAAGAAAAGGCCGGACGTGCGCTGCGCACGTCCGGCCTTTCTTGTTTGGGGGTACCTACTGCTTGGGCTCGTCCGGCTTGGCCTCGGCCTTAGGCTCAGGTTTGGCCTCCTCCACCTTGGGGCTGTCTTGCGTTTGGGTCTGACTGGAGGGCTCGCTCGGTTTAGCGTCCGGGGCCTTGGTTGCAGCGCCGCTGAGGTCGGGGCCCGTCGTTGGCAGAGTGGGGAAGCCTGGCAGGCTTGGCCCCTGGCCGAAGCCCGAACCGAGCGGCGGCAGCTGAAAGCCAACACCGCCGTCCTTGCCGAAGGACGGAATCTGGATCTCGATATTCTTCGGATCGACGACGGGCGGCTTGTCCAGGAAGTAGGTAACCGACGTCGGCCAGAAGATAAGAATGGCGCACAGCATCAGCTGCAGCACCACCCAGGGTATGGCGCCCCAGTAGATGTCACTACTAGGCACTTGCGAGCGTGGTGCGATACCTCGCAAGTAGAAGAGCGCGAAGCCGAAAGGCGGATGCATGAAGCTCGTCTGCATGTTGGCCCCAAGCAGCACACCGAACCAGATCAGGTCGATACCGAGCTTCTCCGCAACCGGCGCCAGCAGCGGAATGATGATGAAGGCGATCTCGAAGAAATCGAGGAAGAACGCCAGAATGAATACGAACACGTTCACGAAAATGAGGAAGCCCGTGACGCCACCCGGCAGGCCGGTGAGCAGGCCTTCGATCCATTCCTTACCGCCCACACCCTGAAACACCAGGCTGAAGGTACGCGCGCCGAGCAGAATGAAGACCACGAAGGCCGTGATCTTCATGGTCGTTTCCATACCTTGCCAGAGCAGCTGCCATGTCAGCCGGCGATTGATGGCGGCCAGCACAAGCGCGCCGACGACGCCCATCGCGCCGGCTTCGGTGGGCGTCGCAAGCCCCATGAAGATCGTGCCGAGCACGAGGAAGATCAGGATCAGCGACGGCACCATGCCCTTGGTGCACTTCCAGAACAGCGGCCAGCCTCGCAGCGTGCGTGCCTCGGGCGGCAGGGCTGGCACGTCCTGCGGTCGCAGCACGCTGAGGATCGCCACCCAGCCCATGAACAATGCGATCTGGATTAGGCTTGGACCGATGGCGCCCTTGTACATGTCGCCGACCGAACGGCCAAGTTGGTCGGCCAGCACAACCAGCACCAGGGATGGCGGCACGAGCTGCGTGATGGTCCCTGAGGCTGCAATGACGCCGGTGGCATGTCGCTTCGAATAGCCGTACTTCAGCATCACTGGCAGGGATATTAGCCCCATGGCGATGACGGAGGCCGCCACCGTTCCCGTGATGGCTCCAAGTACGGCACCGACGATGATGACCGCGTAGGACAGGCCGCCGCGCAGGCCGCCGAACAGCTGCCCGAACCCTTCGAGCAGGTCCTCCGCCAGCCCGCATCGTTCGAGGATCGTACCCATCAATGTAAAGAATGGGATGGCCAGCAACAGATCGTTGGAGATCACCGCGTACATCTGGAATGTCAGATTGCCGAGGAAGTCGGGCCTGATCAGCCCTAGCTCGACACCGACGAACCCGAAGATCAGGCCGACCGCGGCAATGGAGAATGCCGCCGGATAGCCAATGATCATCCCGAAGACCAGGCCCGCGAACATCAACGGGGCCATGTTGTGGGTTACAAATTCGATCATTGCAGCGGCTTCTCGTATGCGTGCTCGCGCACGTAATCAGTGGTAAGGGCGGCGACGCACTTGATGATCTCGGAGATGCCCTGCAACAGCACCAAACCAAATCCTACCGGCAAGATGAGCTTGACCGGCCAGCGGGGAAGACCGCCGGCGTTGGTCGACATCTCGTTGATGCGCCACGACTCCACGAACCAGGGCCAGGTGACGTAGACCATCACGACGCAGAATGGGACGAGGCAAAAGATGCCTCCGAAAAGATCGATCCAGGTGCGCGTGCGCTCGGAAACGCCGCCGTACAGCAGGTCGACGCGGACGTGCTCGTTGACCTTCAGGGTGTAGGCGGCCCCGAACAGCGCCGTGAACGCAAACATGTACCACTGCGCTTCGAGAAACGAGTTGGAGTTCCTGCCATAGCCATCAATGATCGCCTGCAAGGCGCCAAGCTGGTCATGCTTCCTGGCGAGATCGATAAGCTCGACGATGCCGTAGCGGAAAAAGGCGTTGCCGGCACTCAACAGAGCCGCAAGGAGCACCAACCAGACTGCAACGCGGCTGATCCATCGATTGAACACATCGATGGCATGACTAAATCCGAGCAATGCCTGCAATCGCGCCTCCCGTTGGACCTGTTATTCTTGTTCTTGTGGCGGCAGCAGACGGCTAGACTGCCCCCAAGCACCGTGCGCCGCCCACATGGTGTATACCGGTTGCGCACGGTGACATCCAGCGGCACGTCTGCCACTATTGGCGAAATAGCGTAAGCAAAACAGGCCCCTTCCGCCAGTAGCTGCAGCCGCGTGGAAGTTGCCTCTTCGTCGCAGATTAGGGAGAGCGTTAATGAGCCTCAGTCGGGAGGCGGTCGTCGAACGCCTGCGTCGGGTCAGGGGACCAGACATGCAGAGCAACATTGTCGACCTGGGGTTGGTGTCGGAGGTTCTACTAAAGGATGGGCGCGTATCGTTCTCCATCACGGTGCCTGCCGAGCGGGCAGCCGAACTGGAGCCGCTGCGGCAGGCGGCTGAGAAGACCGTACGCGACCTGGAAGGCGTCACGTCGGTGATGGCGGTGCTGACGGCCGAGAAGCCGCGTGGGTCCTCGCCCACCAGCGCAGGCGGGGCGCAGGTGCCGGAGAGCGCGCGCGTGCAGCAGGCTCGAGCCGCTGCCGCAGGACCGCGACCTGGCGCTGCTCCGGCACAACCGGCTGCCAGTGGCGGGCGCCAGCTTGCGCAAATTGCAGGCATCAAACACATGATCGCGGTTGCCTCGGGCAAGGGTGGCGTCGGCAAGTCGACGACTGCCGTCAACCTGGCGCTGGGCCTGCAAGCGGCCGGTCTCAAGACCGGCATCCTCGATGCCGACATCTACGGACCCTCGCAGCCTCGACTGCTTGGCCTGTCGGGGCGTCCGCAGGCGGCGGGCAACAAGTTGCAGCCCATGCAGGCCTACGGCCTGAAGGCCATGTCGATGGGCTTCCTGGTCGACGAGGGCACACCCATCATCTGGCGCGGTCCGATGGTGGTGTCAGCGCTCACCCAGATGCTACGCGACGTCGACTGGGGCGAGCTCGATGCCCTGATCATCGACATGCCGCCCGGCACCGGCGACGTGCAGTTGACCATGGCGCAGCAGGTACCGCTGTCGGGGGCTATTATCGTCTCGACGCCCCAGGATTTGGCCCTGATCGATGCACGCAAGGGCCTCAACATGTTCCGCAAGGTCGACGTGCCGGTGCTCGGCATCATCGAGAACATGAGCTATTTCGTGTGCCCCAAGTGCGCAGAGCGTTCGCACATCTTCGGCCATGGCGGGGCGCAGGCCGAGGCCGAGAAGCTCGGCATCGCCTTCCTCGGCGGCGTGCCGCTGCACATGGACATCCGCGCCACGTCCGACGAGGGACGGCCGATCGTGGCAAGCAGCCCGGACGGCAGCCACGCGCAGATCTACCGCGACATCGCGGCCAGGGCCTGGCAGGAGCTGCAGGGCAGCAAGGGCGCGCGCATTAAGCCGCCGAAGCTCGAAGTGGTAGCCGGCGGCACCGAGCTGTCGGTTGCGTTCGAGGGCGCCAAGCCGTTCCTGCTGTCGGCCGAGATGCTGCGCGTCATGAGCCCCTCGGCCGAGGTGCAGGGCCATTCGCCGGACCAACGCGTCACCGTCGCCCGCAAGCGAAAGGTGAAGATCAAGGAGCTGAAGCCCGTCGGCAACTATGCGGTGCGCATCGTGTTCGACGATGGCCACGACACGGGTCTCTACGCCTGGTCGTACCTGCAGATACTGGACCGCGAGCGCGACCAGCGCTGGGCCGAATACCTGGCCGCACTCGCCCAGAAAGGCCTCGACCGAGGCTAGAAGCCGGCTGCGCCTTTTTGCTTGGCTTTGGTTTTCGTCTTGCGCTTTTTTGCTTTCTTGCCCGCGTCCCGCGCCTCTTGGATGGCCCGGTCGACCACCTGCTGGGCGTAGGCCGGCAGCGCGAACGACGCGACGTGCACCGCCGGCGTCCAGTAGCGCAGGCCGGCGATGCCGCGCTTCTTCTTGCGCTTGGCGAGGTCGTCGGCGTCGATCTTCACAAGGCGCTTGTCGTCGGTGCCGAGGTTGAGCGCGAACGGCCCGCCGAAATAGCAGGGCTGCGTGCACATGTACGGCGCCACCCGTTTGAACAGCGAGGCAAACACGTCCGTGGTGCCTTGCAGGTGCTCGGGAAACAGGAAGGGCAGGCCGTTCTGCGTAACGAGGGCGCCGCCGTCCTTGAGGGCACGCTTGCAGTCCGTGAAGAACTCGCGCGAGTGCAGCACTGCGCTCGGCCCGATCGGCTCGGAGCTGTCGACGATGATGGCGTCGAACCGCTCGCTGGTCTCGGCGACATACTTGAGGCCGTCGGCGATGACGATTTCGGTGCGTGGGTCTGCGAACGCCTGGCCGGGAATGCTGGGATAGTGCTGCAGCGCCGTGTCGATGACCGTCCGGTCGATCTCGCACAGGATCGCCTTCTCGAGCGAAGGATGCTTCAGCACCTCGCGCAGCACGCCGCCGTCGCCGCCGCCCACCACCAGTACGCGCCTGGGCTTGCTCAGCGCCATCAACGGCACGTGGGCCATCATCTCGTGGTAGACGAACTCGTCCGAGGTGGTGAGCTGGCACACACCATCCAGCATCAGCACGGTGCCCCAGGTCGGGTTCTCGAAAATCACCAGATGCTGGTGTTCGGTCTTCACCTCATGCAGGACGCGGGCAGCCTCCAGGCGGACGCGCCAGTGCGGGTGGAACGTCTCTTCGATCCAGTCGGTCATGCGCGACCTCCGGCAAGGCTAGATGCGCAGGCGCAAGCATAAGCGCGCGCCTTCCATTGGGGAGGCACGCGCTCAATTCCGGATAGAGTCCAGGGCCTAGGCTGCTCGCTTCGCCTTGGTCTCGCGCACCCGCACCGGCACCGTCTTGGCGGCACCGGCGGCCCAGGATTGCTCGTCCAGGGTGTGGGCGCGAAGCAGCTCCTTCACCACCACTCTGTCCGCCTTGAAGGCCGTCTTCAGCACGTCGACCGTCATGTGGGGCTTGGCATCGCCGCACATGAATACGTCGAGCGCCGCATATCCGGCTTCTGGCCAGCTATGGATGCTGATGTGGCTCTCGGACAGCACTGCTACCCCCGAGACACCGCCATTGGGCGTGAAATGATGCAGGTGGATGTGCAGGAGCGTAGCTCCAGCGGCTTCCACGCACCGCTTCAGCGTTTCTCGTATGTGCTTGAGATCATCAAGCCGCTTGGCGCCAAACAAGTCTATGAGCAGATGCGTACCGGCGAACCGGACCCCATCGCGCTCGATGAAGTAGTCTTTCCTGTCGTCGTGCGCGCCTAGCGCGGCTTGACCATGATCTTCCTTTTGGGCGGTGCTTGAACGGGTCAAGTCCATCCCCAATTGGAAGAGGGAATCGGTATAGGCCATAGGACCCCTCCCCAACCAGCAGACAGCCAACCCGCCGCCTCTCGACTCGACACGAGATGAGAGACGAACGGAGAGGGGTCATATGATGGCAATCGCCCCCCCGTGCAAGAGAAAATGTCCCTGGGGGGCAATTTTTTTGAACTCGGTTTCAGTCAGGCGTTTCAAGGTGCCTGCGGGTCTTTCTTGAGGAGTTTCTCCAGCAGGTCGCGCGGCTTCACCTTTTGCTGTCCGTCGCCGCCGCCAAGCAGACCACGAATGGCGTCTTGAACCTCCTGCGACTTGAGGTTCTTACCGATCTGCTTGATCGCCGCGCCCGCCTGTTCGGAGCCCAGCACGCTCTTCACATCCGGCGTGAACGTCGGCTTGTCCCAGGGCCCTTCGACGCGGATCGGCACCTCCAGGCCGGCAAGGCCGACCACGCTGCCGTCGCCGGTCTGACTGGCGGCGATCTTCGGACGAACGGTGTAGTCGACCGTGCGCTGGGCGAGATTGGCCTGGCCGGAGCCGCTGACGTGCAGATGCGGGCTGGCGAGCTTGAGGTCTTGGTTGTGGGCGATGCCGTCGGCGATCGCGAACGAACCGCTGAATTCACTAAAGGGTGTTTTATCGTTGGGGTTGGTGCGCAATTCGGACAGGCGTGCTTTCTCGAGGTTGGCGAGCAGCCTGCCGATGTCCAGGCCGATGATGGCGCCGTCGCTGACAGCCAGGTCCACCTTGCCGCGCAGTGTCTCGACCATTTGCCGCTCGGAGCTGCCCTGCCCGGTCAGGGCCACTGTGATCCTGCCGCGCCCATCAAGCCAGCCGAAGTCGAGGGCGTCATTGAGGAGTGGCAAAGCGGAAACGCCGTCCAGGGTCAGGTTGGTCGTCGTAACGGCCGTCTGCGACCTGCCATCGAGCGTCAGCGTTCCCCGCGCGCGGCCGGAGTAGAGCTGCACGTCCTCCAGGGCCACGGTCGCCACGCGATCCTGCAGCGCCAAGTTTAGCCGGCTGGGCCCTGTCGTGACGTTCTTGTAGACCAGCCGGTCGACCGCCAGGGCAAGGTCTGCGTCGGCGAGACCGAGCGGTGTCAGGTCGATGACGTCATCGCTCCAGCCCTTCGCCGCCTTGGCCGTCGAAGCGTCAGCCTGCGGTGACTTGCCTGCGGGCTCCGCGCCCTTGCCTTGCAGCACCTCGCCGATCGGGTCGGCAGACGCGCCGCCGGCTGACGCGCGTGAGCGCGGACGTACCAGCAGACGCCTGAAGTCGAGCTCGGTCAGCTGCAGCTGACCGGTGACGCGCGGCCGCTGCCCCGCCGTTGTAACCGTGACGGCACCCGACAGCGAGCGCTCGCCCAGCGTTGCGGACAGCTCGCTCAGCGCGATGCGCTGGTCGGCCGCTGCCACCCTCATCGATACCGCCAGCGCTCCCATGTCGTGGGCGGCTACGCGCTGGTTGCTGAGCCACCGCACCAGCTCGGCCCATGATGCCGCCTGCGCCTGCAAGGTGCCGTCGGCCTCCAGGCTGCTGCCGAGCGCCACGCTGCCGTCGAAGGCGACCTCGAGCGGCCGGCCGGCAACGCGCAGGGAGACCTTGGCAGGGTTTCGCCCCTCGAGCGCGGCAAGCTTGGCCTCAAAGCCGACCTTCTCCCCCGTCCAAATCAGGCCGCCCTTGGCGACGATACCGCTGCCGGCATCGTCGGCGACCAGATCCAGCTCCAGCCCCGACACCTCGCGCGATGTGCCGGAGCGCTCGTCGACATAGCGCACCGTCGCGTCGACGACGTGCACGTTGGCGGCGGGCAGCAGGCCCGCGCGGCTACGCCCCCCGCCTGGTCGTGGCACGTCTTGGGCGGCGTCGTTGCTCCTGCCGCCGGCCTGTGCGAGCCGGGTCGGCCGCTCCTGCCACATGGCAAAGTCCCAGCTGCGCCGTCCCTGCGCATCGACGCGCAGCTCGATCACCGGTGCCTCGACCCGCACCCGCCGTGCACTGATCCGCTGCGACAAAAGCGACCAGACCGGCAGCTCCACCTGCAGCCTGCGCGCTGCCAACAACGGTGAACCGCCCATCTCGGCAGGTGCTGCCAGCGACACCTGCGAGAAGGCCACGCCAAAGCTCGGGAAGTAGGTAAGCTTGGTTGGTCCGGCGACGATGAGGTCGCGGCCTGTACGCGCCTTGACCAGCTCAACGGCCCGGTCGCGAATGAGATCGACGGGCGCAGCGATCAGCAGGAACGTCACAGCACCGGCCAATATGCAGGCGACGCCCAGCCCGGCATAGCCGGCCATCGCCATCCAGGACGAGCCGCGACGGCGCGGCTGTGGCTGTGGCCGCGTCACCCGCATGGGAATTGGACGGCCGTTGGCATCGATCGGCCTGATCGGCGCAGCCTGAGGCAGGCCGGCTTCGCTGTTCCTGGGCAGTGTGGGTTCGGTCATCGCGTCGAAGTCAGCGCTCGCAGCCTAAGCCGGCGCTCCTCATAAGCCTTGGGTCGGTTGGCCGCACCTTGGCTAGCAAATTATGTCATTGGCGGGTCGAGGATAATCGCCCATCCAGGGGTTTTCCACGCGATCGTGCGCCGGGCGAACCGGCCAGGACGGCCGGCATGCTTGAACCCCTGGGCCGGCCGTGCGACACAGCGCCCGCCATGCTCTCGCGCTTCCACGCCCATCGCTCCTACCTCCAGTACGTCCAGCGCCTGCGCAAGTACACGCTGCGGCTCGGGCTTGCGCTGGGTGTCGCGGTCCTGCTGTTTACCGATTCCGTGTGGCGCAACCAGGCCCCGGCGGTGCACGACATGATCGCCCGCATGGGTATCGTACTTATTCTGATCTGCATCGCCGGCCGCACCTGGTGCACGCTCTATATCGGCGGTCTGAAGAAGACGCAGCTCGTCACGCAGGGGCCCTACTCACTGGTGCGAAACCCTCTCTACGTCTTCACGATCATTGGCGTGGCCGGCGTCGGCGCACAGGCGGGCAACGTCACCATGACCGTGGCGCTCGCCGTACTGGTGGCGATCGTGTTCTATGCCGTTGCCCTGCAGGAACAGGCCTTCCTTGCCGAAACCTTCGGCCAGGAATACCAGGCTTACGCCGAGCGGGTGCCGCTGTTCTTCCCGCGCTTCTCGACATGGCAGGAAGCCGACCAGCTGCTGGTGCGGCCGGAGCTGGTGCGCCGCACGTTCATGGACGCTTCGCTTTTCCTGCTCGCCGTTCCGCTCAACGACTTGATCAAATGGCTGCAGGACCACGGCTGGCTGCGCGTGCTCGCCCACCTGCCGTGAAAGCACAAGCCGGTAGCGCGGCAGCGTTCGGCACCCTATTCTTTCTTACTGGGAAGTAGCCTCGGGAGCCCTGCATGCTCGCCGCACGCGTGCTGTCGTCCGTACTTGCTGCCCTCTCACTAGCGATGTGGAGCGCTGCGGCCGGCGCCCAGATCGCGGATCGCTGCCTCGCCGTCTCGCAGGCACCCCGCCTGGTGCAGCCCGTCGCGCTGAAGAAGTCGGAAGTGCGCCTGACCTTCGTTGGACACTCGACCTGGCTGATCGAGAGCGCGGCAGGCGCGACCATCGCCACCGACTACAATGACTACGTGCGGCCGCAGGTCGTGCCCGACATCGCCACCATGAACCGGGCGCACAACACGCACTACACCAACTTCCCGGACCCCAACATCAAGCACGTACTGAAGGGCTGGAGCGAGGGCTCGAGCCCGGTCAAGCACGACCTCACCTACAACGATGTGCGCGTGCGCAACGTGGTGACCAACATCCGCGACTGGGCGGGCGGTGCGATCGCGCATGGCAATTCCATCTTCGTGTTCGAGATCGCGGGCTTGTGCATCGGCCATCTCGGCCACCTGCACCACACGCTGACCGAGCAACAGGTCGGCCAGATCGGGCAGCTGGACGTGGTTATGGTGCCCGTCGACGGCAGCTACACCATGGACGTGGCCGGCATGGTCGAGGTGCTGCGGACGCTGCGCGCCCGCCTGATCCTGCCGATGCACTACTTCAATCCCTACACGTTGGAACGCTTCGTCGAACGCATCCGCGGCGACTTCCCGGTCGAAATGTCCGATCAGGCGACCATCGTCGTCTCGCAGGCGACGCTGCCGGCCGAGCCCAAGGTTCTTGTGCTGCCGGGCCATTGACAAGGTGAGGTTGCCTCCCCGGGGTGAGGGCAGCTCAGATCCGGGCGCGGTAGCCCGCAGAACGGGCCACCCCCTTAGATGCGCGGCTGGCGCGCGTTGGGAGATGACAACTAGCCGTAGCGCGCCTTGAACTCGCGCTCGGCCCCCGCCTGCCAGCTACGCGCCGCCGCTTCGTACTCGGAGCCTTCCCAGCCGCGATGCTCGCCACGCGCGTAGCACTGCGCATTGCGGTGATAGAGCAGAGCATTGATGCGGTTGGTGATGAAGTTGTTGCGTGTGCGCACGACCTTGGCCGGGGTGCCCATCACAATGGAGTTGGGCGGCACGATCATGCCATCCGGCACAAAGGCATGCCCGCCGACGATGGAGTTCTCGCCGATCACCGCGCCCTCCATGATGGTGGCGCCGATGGCGATCAGGCAGTGGTCGCCGATGGTGCAGCCGTGCAGCACGACCCGATGCGTGATCGAGCAGTAGTCGCCGACGATGGTCGGGGCGTGATAGCCGATATGCACCATCACGTGGTCCTGCAGATTGGTGAACCTGCCGACGCGGACCGCATGACTCTCGGCGCGGATCACGCTGTACGGCCACAGGCTGGCGCCGGCGCCGATTTCGACTTTGCCGTAAACCTGGGCGGTGGGGTGGATATAGGCAGCGTCTGGATATCGCTGCGGCAAATCCGTGTTCATTGCCTGTTCCCGCTGTGTGCAACCCTGGTCGCGCCCGGCTGACATCTTGACATGGGCGCCCGGAGAGCGCGAAGGCTCCTAAACGCAGCGCAGCCGACGAGACGAGCATCCATGGCCAATCCCAATGCCAACCGCAATCGACTGATCGAGATCGTCAAGGCGAGGTCGTTCTCGACCGGCGCGGAGATCAAGCTGGTGTCTGGCCGCTCCTCCAACTTCTACTTCAACATGAAGCCGACCATGCTTGATGCGGAGGGCGCCTACCTGATCGCCACACTCGTGCTGGACAGCATCAAGGGCGAGGACGTCGACCTGGTCGGCGGGCTGGAGATGGGCGCGGTGCCGCTGGCCTCCGCCGTCGCCGTCATGAGCCAGACGTTGGGCTGGCCGTTGCAGGCTTTCTTCGTGCGCAAGCAGGCCAAGGAGCATGGGGCGATGAAGCTGGTCGAGGGCCTGGCGCCCCACGAGAGCCTACGCGGCAAGCGCATCGTCATCCTGGAGGACGTCACGACCACCGGCGGCTCGGCCACAAAGGCCATTGAAGCCGTCAAGGCCGAGGGCGGCAGCATCGTGCGCGTGATCTCGATCGTCGACAGGCTGGAGGGTGCGGCTGATAACTTCAAAGCCGCCGGCATCCCATTCTCGGCCGTACTGACGATCGACGACTTCCGCTGACCCAATTGTGGGCGGACAGCGCACCCGGATCGCGGTGCATGCGATTTTCGCAGCTGGGTTCGGCTGGCTGTTCTACGTGCGCTACTGGAAATGGCGCGATTGCATTGCCGCTGCCCTGTCGAGCTGCCTGACGCCGGACGGTGACAACCTCACGACCGGGGGCATGATATGGGGGCTTGTCGCCATGGCGTTCGCCGCAGCGGCACTACATTCGGCCCTGCGCAGATAAATTCAATGCTTGCCACCCAAACTCTCGTCCTGAGTTCGCCGACCATGATGACCCGACAGCCCAACCGATCGGGTTGAGGGATCTGGACATCGCGATATCCGAATGAATAGCCGACCAGGCCAGCCCGGAGTTCCGTGCCGAGGCCCAACGACGACTTGAGAGAGCTACTCTGCTGCCTGCCGCAACGCCGGTGCGGCGGCCTTAACGTCGGCGTCGACGTGGACGGCGAACTTTTCGAAGTTCTTGTTGAACATCTCCACCAGGGCGCGCGCCTGCGCATCGTAGGCGGCCTTGTCACTCCAGGTGTCGCGCGGGTTGAGGATGGCGGGCTCGACGCCGGTGAGCGACGTTGGCACCTGGAAGCCGAACACCGGATCGGTGCGCATCGGCTGCGACTTGAGCGCGCCGGACAGCGCTGCATCGAGCAGCGCGCGCGTCGCCTTGATCGGCATGCGCCGGCCGGTGCCGAACTTGCCGCCGGTCCAGCCCGTGTTGACCAGCCAGCAGTCGACCTTGTGCTTACCAATCAACTCGCGCAGCAGGTTGCCGTACACGCTCGGATGACGCGGCATGAATGGTGCGCCGAAGCAGGTCGAGAAGGTCGCCTGCGGCTCGTTGCCCATGCCCTTCTCGGTGCCGGCGACCTTGGCGGTGTAGCCAGACAGGAAGTGATACATGGCCTGGCTGGGCGATAGTTTGGCGATCGGCGGCAGGATGCCGAAGGCGTCGGCCGTCAGCATGACGATGTTCTTGGGGTGGCCGGCCGTACCGGTCTTGCTGGCGTTGGAGATGAAGTTTAGCGGATAGGCCGAGCGGGTATTTTCGGTCAGGCGGCCATCGTCGAAGTCGGGCACGCGGGTGCCGGCCTGCAAGATGACATTCTCCAGAACGGTGCCGAAGCGGTTGGAGGCTTCCCAGATCTCGGGCTCGGCTTCTTTGGAGAGGCGGATGGTCTTGGCGTAGCAGCCACCCTCGAAATTATAGATCCCGCCCTGCGACCAGCCGTGCTCGTCGTCGCCGAGCAGGATGCGTTTGGGGTCGGCCGACAGCGTCGTCTTACCGGTGCCCGACAGACCGAAGAACACGGCGGCGTCGCCCGCCGCGCCGACGTTGGCCGAGCAGTGCATGGGCATGACGCCGGTCTCGGGCATCACGTAATTGAGGTAGGTGAACACCGACTTCTTGGTCTCGCCGGCGTAAGAGGTGCCCCCAATCAGAACCAGACGTTTGGCAAAATTGCAGGCGATCACCGTCTCGGAGCGCACGCCATGCCGCTTGGGATCGGCGCGGAAGCTCGGCAGATTGACGACCGTGAACTGTGGCTTGAACCCGGCAAGCTCGCTCGCCTCAGGACGGCGCAGCAGGTGGCGAATGAACAGCGCGTGCCAAGCGTATTCGACGAAGATGCGGGCGTTGAGCCGCTGCGCAGGATCGGCACCGGCGAACAGGTCCTGTACGAACAGCTCGCGCGCTTTGGCGTGCTCGCGGAAGTCCGACAGCAAGAGGTCGAACTGGTCGGGCGTCATCGGCTTGTTGTTGTCCCACCAGACCGCCTTCTCGGTGGTGGCATCGCGCACGACGTACTTGTCTTGCGCGGAGCGGCCGGTGTGCGCGCCGGTCTCGGCAACGAAGGCTCCCGATGCCGCAAGCCGACCTTCAGCCTTGCGGACCGCCAGCTCGATCAGCTCCACCTCCCCGACGTTGTGCTTGATCGTCGCCGAGCAGTTCAGTGGAAATAGCTCAATCGTCATCCTGCCAACCGCCGCTTGGTAACTTGGGAGACTCGGCTGACCGGACTGCGCCGGCCAAGCTGAGATTGTTTTCGTGCCGCTAAGGTTCGAGCGGAAAGGGGACCTTACACTTCTCCAATGCGCTCTGCACCACGGCTCACCAGTCTTGTGCGCACCAGGGTGTAGGCCATCGCGCTAACCATGCAATCTGCAGCATCGCCGCACCGCCAAGCTAAAGCCTGCATGAAGACCAATGCACAACGGCGAACGACGCCGAGCTGCTGGTCAGGCGGTCTGACCAGTGCGTGCGCGCGCTTCCTTTGCAAGTGCTGCCAACATGGCGCGTGCTTGGGCAGGCGAATGCACCGGCTGCGGAAAATCGATGCGGGCCGCATTGGTGCGATGCAGCAAATCGCATCCGCCTGGATCGATGCCGACCATGCGCCAGTCGCCGGGCGCGCCGCCGGCGAGCTCGGTTGCATACAGCGCGACGGCGTCGGCATGAGCCTCGTTCATGTGCTCGACGATCTCGGCCTCGGCATCGATCAAGTCGCGCGCGCCATCGACCGGGGTCGTGAGGGCAGCAGCGTCCAAGCTGACGATGCGACCGAACCCGCCGATGAAATGTGCACCAGACATGGTCAAAGCATAGGCCGAGAAATCGGGGAACGCCGCATATCCCTGCGCAGAATCATGGCGCGCCAGGAAACGACGCTTGGCCGTTGGGCTGGCCGTCGCACGCACCTGCCCGGAAACGGTGACGCGCCCGCCGGCCAAGGGATTGCCGAAATCATCTGTGCCGTCGAACAGGATGGCTGCCCGGGCATCCGCTTGCAGGTTGCGCGTGTGCTGGGCCAAGCGGGAAATGAGCAGGACGGGGGAGCCATCGGGCTCGGTTGCTACCAGAACCAGAGAAGGGTATGGATGCCCGGTCTCATGGTCCAGCGTGGCCAGGGAAGCCTTGAGCGCCGTGCGGACCAGCCGCCGGGCAGCCGTACCGGGGTCGATTTGCGAGGCCGCGGGCGGCTGGGACCCGGGCTTGGCAGCCATGCTCATGTTCACCCCGGTGTGTGTCTACTGGTATTGCGAGGTTGTTATGATCGGGTAACAATAAGCCCCAATCCAACAGACTTGCCACAATTTACGC
Organism: Hyphomicrobiaceae bacterium; assembly: GCA_035762425.1. Classification (GTDB taxonomy): domain Bacteria; phylum Pseudomonadota; class Alphaproteobacteria; order Rhizobiales; family Hyphomicrobiaceae; genus AWTP1-13. The sequence goes on from DASTOW010000221.1 coordinate 19,401, forward strand.
AAGCCGGAGCCATAAAGCGCGTCTCCGCGGCTACGCTTGAGGATGCCAAGGTCATGAAAGAGAAGAGTTCGATTGCACTTGTCGACGACGAGCGAAACATTCTCACATCGCTCGGCATGGCGCTCGAGGCCGAGGGCTACAAGGTGCGCACCTACAGCGACGGCGCCTCTGCCCTGGAGGCACTGACGGAGGAGCCGGTCGATCTCGCCATCCTCGACATCAAGATGCCGCGCATGGACGGCATGGAGCTGCTGCGCCGCCTGCGCCAGATGACCGACATGCCGGTGATCTTCCTGACCTCGAAGGACGAGGAGATCGACGAGCTGTTCGGCCTTAAGATGGGCGCCGACGACTACATCGCCAAGCCATTCTCGCAGCGGCTGGTGGTCGAGCGCGTGAAGGCCGTGCTACGGCGCTTCCAACCCAAGGAGCCGGGCACCGCGCAGGCCGAGGCGGCGCGCGTGCTGGAACGCGGCAAGCTGCGTCTCGATCCCGAGCGACACACCTGTCACTGGGACAACCATCCGGTGATGCTGACCGTCACCGAGTTCCTCATCCTGCAGGCGCTGGCCACCCGGCCAGGCGTGGTCAAGACACGCGATGCGCTGATGGATGCCGCCTACGACGACCAAGTGTATGTGGACGACCGCACGATCGACAGCCACATCAAGCGGCTGCGCAAGAAGTTCAAGCAGGCCGACGACAATTTCGACGTGATCGAGACACTCTACGGCGTTGGTTATCGCTTCAAGGAGGCGTGAGCGCCGAGGGCACGCGATGGCGATTCAGACGGGCGGGTCACGCTTCGGGGCGGGGGTAAGTGACGGGCTGAGGGCGATCAAGTCAGCGCTGCGCAGCTTCAGCCAGCGTATCGGCTTTTACGAGTTCCTCACCCATGGCCCGCTGATCCGGCTGGTCACCCGCACGCTGCTGCGGCGCATCGTGTTTGCCAATGTGATCGGCTTGGCCACCCTGCTGGGCGGCATTTTCTACCTCAGCCAATCGCACGTCTGGCTGATCGAGGCCAAACGCGAAAGCCTGCAGGCACAGGGCGAGATCATCTCTGCTGCCATCGCCGCCAACGCCTCCATCGAGACCGGGCGCATCGTCCTGGACCCGGAAAAGCTGCCCGACGCGGATGGATCACGCAGCCCGTTTCGCGATGACGGCTTCTCGGCACTGCAACTGTCGCTGGCGCCGGAGCGCGTGACGCCGATCCTGCGCCGGCTGGTGCCGCAGGCGGATACGCGCGCGCGCGTCTATGCCCAGGACGGTACGCTGATTACCGACACGGCGCAGATCCTGGGCCGCGGCCAGCTCTCGCGGCCTGGCGGCGAACCGGAGGGACGGGGTGCCAAGATCAAGAATCCCTGGGTACGCTTCCTGACTTGGCTGATGCGCGGTGAACTGCCGATTTATCGCGAGATCGGCTCGGCCAACGGCACGGCCTATCCCGAGGTGCGCTTGGCGCTGAACGGTACGGTGACGCCAATGCTGCTCGTTACCGACAAGGGCGAGCAGATCGTATCGGTGGCCGTACCGATCCAGTATCGCAAGGCGGTGCAGGGCGTGCTGCTGCTGTCCACTCGCCCCGGCGAGATCGACGAAATCCTGGCCGAGGAGCGCAACAGCATCTTCGGCCTGGCACTGGTCGCCCTGGCGGCGACGCTGCTGGCGTCTGTTCTGCTTGCCCGCACCATCGCCGGCCCTATGCGCCGGCTGTCGGAAGCGGCCGAGGCGGTGAGCTTCAACATCAATGCGCGCCGCGAGCTGCCCGAGTTTGCCCGCCGGGCCGACGAAGTAGGACAGATGGCGACCTCGTTTCACGAGATGACGCAGTCGCTCTACCGGCGCATCGAAGCGAGCGAACGATTTGCCCAGGACGTCGCGCACGAGCTGAAAAATCCGCTGACCGCGGCGCGTTCCACCGCCGAAGCCTTGGCCTACGCCAAAACGCCGGCGGCCCAGCAGGAGCTGGTGCGCCAGATCCAGAGCGAGTTGAAGCGCCTCAACAAGCTGATCACGGATGTGTCCAACGCCTCGCGGCTCGACGCGGAGCTGGCCTTTGAGGAGACCGAGCCGGTCGATCTGCTGCACGTGCTCGACGGCATACTGCAGGTGTTCGATGACATTTTGAGCACGGACACGCGCAAGGTCGAGCTGACGGTGGAAGGGGTGGCGGGCAACCCCGACGCGTTCGTGGTGCGCGGGCATGAGGCCCGGCTCGGCCGCGTAGTGACCAATCTGCTCGACAACGCCATTTCGTTCTCTCCCGAGCTCGGGGTCGTGCGGGTGGTGGCGCGGCGCGTTGGGCCGGAAATCGAGCTCGTGGTGGATGACGACGGCCCGGGTATTCCCGCCGACAAGCTCGAGGACGTCTTCAAGCGCTTCTATTCGGACCGGCCGCAGACTGATCGCACCATCGGCAAGAACTCGGGTCTTGGCTTGAGCATCACGCGTGAGATCGTGCAGGCCTATGGCGGGCGCATGTGGGCGAGCAATCGCCAAACGGCACCGGGTGCCGAGACGTTCGCGCTCGACGAGCAGGCGGAGCTGCGCGAGCGGCGCGTGGCCGGGGTGGCCGGTGCAAGGTTCACCGTACGGCTGCCGGCCGCCGAAGCCACGCCATCCAGAGGAGCACCCTCGCTTGTCCGACGCGGCTGAGCTCGTGCACGGCACCTGCGTGGCGCTCGGCCGGTCAGCTGCCCTGCTGCGCGGACCGTCGGGGTCGGGCAAGTCGGATCTCGCCCTGCGCTTCCTGTTCCTCGCCCGCCGCGGCCCGGCCGCCCTCGAGCCGCCAACCCTGGTCGCCGACGATCAGGTACGGATATGGCGGGAGGGCGCTCGCCTGTTGGTGGGGCCACCGACAACCCTGGCCGGCAAGCTGGAGGTACGCGGCCTTGGCATCGTCGAGATGAAGTTCGCGGCCGAAGCCGAGCTGGTGCTGGTGGCCGACCTGGTTGCTGCCAGCGAGGTGGAACGCATGCCAGACGCCGATGCTAAGGTGAGCCTGCTCGGCGTCGACGTTCCTGCCATCCGGCTTGTCGCGGACCAGCCCTCCGCCCCCATCAAGCTCGCTCTCGCCCTGGCAAGGGCCAGGAAAACCTAACAAAAAAGACATTGAGCAATCCGGTCGCTTTCCCCTTGCCTGCGCTTGGGGCCTGAACCATCATGCGCCGCCTCGGGCATGCCGTTGTCGCGCATGAGCGAACGCTGGCCGGCGACCCCCGCAAAAGGGATGCATATCAACATATGATCGGCGTCGTGATTGTCGCTCATGGGGGCCTTGCCGGGGAGTTTCGGGCGGCGCTGGAGCACGTGGTTGGCCGGCAAGAGCGGCTGGAGGATTTCTCCATCGGGCCGGAGGACGACGTCGAGCAGCGACGCGTGGAGCTAATCGAGGCCGTGCGGCGCGTCGACGGTGGTCGCGGCGTGGTGGTGCTGACCGACATGTTCGGCGGCACACCCTCCAACCTCGCCATCTCCGTGATGGGCGAAACCGGCGCCGAGGTGTTGGCCGGCATCAACCTGCCGATGCTGATCAAGCTTGCCAGCGTGCGCGGCGAGGCATCGCTGGCCGATGCCGTGAAGGCGGCCAAAGAGGCCGGCAGGAAGTACATAAGCATTGCCAGTCAGGTGCTGTCGGGCGAGGCCTGACAGCAAACAGGGGTCGAGCCAGCTGCCGTGCTGAATCGCGACAAGCCAAGTGCTGCCGTCACGATCCGCAACCGCAAGGGCCTGCACGCACGGGCTTCAGCCAAGTTCGTCAAGTGTGCGGAGAGCTTCCAGGCCACCGTGCGCGTTACCCGCGACGGGCAGACGGTCGGGGGAACGTCGATCATGGGTCTGATGATGCTGGCGGCCGGTCCTGGCTCGGTCATCCAGCTGGACGCGGAGGGCCCGGAGGCTCCAGAAGCCATCGAGGCGCTGGTTGCCCTGGTGGAGGACGGCTTCGGCGAGGAAAACTAGCAGGCCGACCGAATGGCGTTACAGCCAGCCGCGGCGCTTGAACCAGAGATAGGGGACGAGCGCCGACGCAACCATGAACCCGAGCGCCATCGGATAGCCGAACATCCATTTCAGCTCTGGTATGTAGTCGAAATTCATGCCGTAGATAGACGCCACCAGGGTGGGCGGCAGAAAAATTACCGCGGCGACCGAAAAGATCTTGATGATCTGATTTTGCTCGAGGTTGATCAACCCGAGCGTGGCGTCGAGCAGAAAATTGATCTTCTGCGACAGGAAAGTCGATTGATCACTGAGGGCCACCACGTCGCGATGCAGCGTCTTGGCACGCGCCTTGGCGGCCTTCTTGTCGGCGACCTCCATCGTCGAGTGGTACGTGAGCAGCCGGTTGATGCTGACCAAGCTTTCGCGCAGCTTGGTCAAGAGGTCGCCGTTGCGGCCGATCTGCTCCAGCGTTGCACGCAGATCGCGCCCCGAGTTGAGCGAGGCTGCCTGCCGCGCCTTGGACCGGAACACGTCGCGCGACACGGTGTCGATGTCGGCGCCGACCCGCTCCAGGGCGTCGGCCATGCGGTCGGTCAGGGCCTCGATAAGGCTCAGCATGATCTGCTCGCCAGTGGCACAGGCGACCCCGTTGGCCTTCTGGGCCCGTGCCGCGAATGACAGGAAGGCCTTGGGCTCCAGATGGCGAAGTGTGGCCAGCATCGGCCCCTTCAGCACGAACGTGACGGGCGTTTGCACCGGCTCGTCGCTGTCGAGATTGGCCAGCGCTGTGATGGTCATGAACTCGGCACCGGCCTCGCTGTAGAGACGCGCAGAGACCTCGATCTCCTGCATTTCTTCACGCGTCGGCAGCGAAACGCCGAGCGTCTGCTCGACCAGCCGATCCTCGGCGGCGGTAGGGCTGAGGAGATCGAGCCAGACGGCTCCATCCCCAGGCGGTGCAGGCGGTGCGCCGTTGCTCGCTACAAGGCGATCACCAGCGTGACGATAAATGCGCAGCATGCTGGGCTCCGTGAAGGCTGGCCGTCTTGGCGGCCAACGTGAGCCCGACAAGGTCAGGCCAACGCCACCGCGCGCGACGGCATCGAAGGTCGACCTGGACTGTCGCTGTTCATCGGGTTGTTCCTGACGCGACGCGGGCAACCAACGCTCGCCGGACGTCTGTCGCAGAGATAGTGCGGCGGATGGCGAAAACCAACCTGCTAATGTGCCGCGGCATAATGAAAGGGCGCCCGGTTAGGAGCGCCCTCCCGTCCTGCGTTCGCCCGTCCGAATATCCCGCTTCGGGGGTTCGCCTAGCCCTACCGCCATTTGTACCAAGCGAACGTCGGTGAAGGTGCGGTCGTCACCCTAGTTGGTCAGCCGCAAGGTCGAGATCTTGAGCGATGTCGCGGAAGGCGGCCTTCAGCGCGTCAGGTGTGGCAGCGTCGTAGTAGTGATTGGTGTCGGTTGCGCAGTTCTGCAGGAACGTCTTGGCCGACGAACTGAGCTGAAAGCCCACAGTGAACACCTCGATCTTGGCTCCATCGCCCGAGCCGAGCGGCGTCTTCATCGCCGAGCACAGGCTCGTGGCCTGGGCGAGCGACTTGCCGTTCTCCGAATTGCAATTGATGTCCGGGCTCTGGTCGGAGTTCTTGGCTTCGACGCCCTTGCAGTAGTTGATGTTGTAGTCGCCGTCCGTCATCAGCACGGCGATCTTGCGCAGCTTGGGAGCACCCTTGGCGTTCTTGGTGGTGAGGTCGCTGTAGGCGCCGGCCGGCTTGGCGCTCGGGAACGCCTGCGACAGAACGCTGTTCCACTTGGGCGACAGCAGATACCAGGCCCAGGCTGTGCCGAGATGGCCGGCAGTCGATCCAGCCGTGGTCAGCTTGTCGATGCGGCGTTTCAGGGCATCCTTGTCGTCGCTCAGCGGGTAAACGGAGTTGACCTCGTCGTCGCTGAAATTGGCGACGCCGCAGGAGGTGTCGGTGTTGCTGCCGAAATAACCCTTGCCGACGTAGGTCGAAGTCGATGCGGGCGCCGTGTCGGTATACTTGTCGCTGCCAATCCTCTCGGTCACGCATTTGGACGAGATTACCCAGGTAGGGGTGGTGCCGTTCACGTTGGGATACTTGAGGTTCTGCCGCATGGGCTGGACCGAGGTGTTGTTCATGTCAGAGCCGGTGAGCGTTTGCGTGCCCGAAGTCACAGTTCCGCGCACCAACGGGGCCAGCGTCTTGCCGACGTTGACCGCCTCCGCGAACGGTGCCAGTGCGATCCTGGACGTGTACTGGCTCTGATCGTTCCAAATGACGATTTCGACCAGGTCCTTGGCGGCATCCTGGGCGGCTTCGATCTTGGTGCCGGGACTGCACATCGAGCCCGTCGCGTCGAGCATCAACGACACCTCGACGTTGCTGCCGCCGTCGCCTCCGGCCTTGAGCTCGGCAGTCGAGGTGGTAGTTAGTCTGACGCACTTGAAAAAGCTGCCCTGGCACGCGCTCGGCGCGCCCGATTGCGCATCCTTCTTGATGATGAAGTCGAGCGCGCTGAGGAACGGCGTGCGTACCCATGACGTCGCCGTGACCGTGAAGGCCGTTTGCGCCGAGTTGGGGGAGAACTGCAGCGTGGAGCTGATCACGTTCTTCGGCTTGCTCTGGTCGAAGTAGGCTGTGGCCGCCGCCGACGCCTTGGCGATCATGTTATCCGTTTCCACCTGCGCGACGCGGCCGGCGGCCAGGGCAGCAGCATCAAGCGCGCCCTGCGTGGAGGAATTGACGGCCTAGACGCGCCCGAAATCGATGGCGAGGCCGATCATGGCGGCCATCGGGATCAGCATCAGGCCGAAGGTCATGGCCACCGCACCGGAGCGGTCGCGGGCAAATCTGTGGAGAAGACCGTTGAACTTTGCGATGCATTGCCCCGGTTGACTAAGTTCTTGTTATGTTCTCATGCTGGAGCATGACCGCGCGGACGCTGCTTGAACTTGCCCACAGGCGCTGCTCGATCCTCGTTGCGTGCCGCAAGTGCCGCCACGAGGGTCTGATTTTTCCCGTCAACATCGGGCCTAGGTGCGGCTGGGAGCTGAGCATGGCTGAGCTGCCGAGGCGTCTGCGCTGCTCGCAGTGCGGCGGCCGCGAGGTCACCGTGTATGAGGCGACCAGGTGAATGGGCGACCACATGACATAACGAGTTCTTTATATCTTTATTGCACCTGGCCGCACTTGCAGCTATGAAGGCGACCATCTGCATTCGGGTGCGGCTTCGGCAGCAGATCGCGCGAGGACGGCTGCCGCGCACGCGCCAGTGAAAAAACCAACGACCACAGCAGGATAGCGCCAAATGACGCGACGCAACGACTACATCGTGAAGGACATCGGCCTGGCCGAGTTCGGCCGCAAGGAGATCTCCATTGCGGAAACCGAGATGCCGGGCCTGATGGCCACCCGCGAGGAATTCGGCAAGGCCCAGCCCCTCAAGGGCGCACGCATCGCCGGCTCGTTGCATATGACCATTCAGACCGCCGTGCTCATCGAGACGCTGAAGGCGCTCGGCGCCGACATCCGCTGGGTTTCGTGCAACATCTATTCGACGCAGGACCATGCAGCCGCTGCTATCGCCGCGGCCGGCATCCCGGTGTTCGCCATCAAGGGCGAAACCCTGAAGGATTACTGGGACTACACGCTGAAGCTGTTTGAGTGGGGCGACGGCGGCATGCCCAACATGATCCTTGATGACGGCGGTGATGCCACCCTGTTCGTGCACCTGGGCGTGCGTGCCGAAGGCGGTGACACGGCCTTCCTCGACAAGGCCTCTTCCGAGGAAGAGGAGATTTTGTTCGCGCTTCTCAAGAAGACGCTGAAGGACAAGCCGAAGGGCTGGTTCGGTGAGCTCGGCCGCGCCATCAAGGGCGTTTCGGAAGAGACCACCACGGGCGTGCATCGCCTGTACGAGATGCAGAAGAAGGGCACCCTGCTGTGGCCCGCCATCAACGTCAACGACAGCGTCACCAAGTCGAAGTTCGACAACCTGTACGGCTGCCGCGAATCGCTGGTGGACGGCATTCGCCGCGGCACCGACGTGATGATGGCCGGCAAGGTGGCGATGGTCGCGGGCTATGGCGATGTGGGCAAGGGCTCGGCCGCGTCGCTGCGCCAGGCCGGTTGCCGCGTGCTGGTGTCGGAGATCGACCCGATCTGCGCGCTGCAGGCTTCGATGGAGGGCTACGAGGTGGTGACCATGGAGGATGCCGCGCCGCGCGCCGACATCTTCGTCACCGCCACGGGCAACAAGGACGTGATCACACTGGAGCACATGCGCGCCATGAAGGACCGCGCCATCGTGTGCAACATCGGCCACTTCGACAACGAGATCCAGGTGGCGAGCCTGAAGAACTTCAAGTGGAACAACATCAAGCCGCAGGTCGATGAAATCGGCTTCCCGGATGGCAAGCGCATCATCCTGCTGTCGGAAGGGCGCCTCGTGAACCTCGGCAATGCCATGGGTCACCCCTCGTTCGTGATGTCCGCGTCATTCACCAACCAGACGCTTGCCCAGATCGAGTTGTTCACCAACCCGGGCAAGTACAAGAAGGAAGTCTACACGCTGCCCAAGCAGCTCGATGAGAAGGTGGCGCGTCTGCACCTCGCCAAGATCGGCGTGCAGCTGACCAAGCTGCGACCCGACCAGGCGACATACATCGGGGTGTCGGAGCAGGGGCCGTTCAAGTCTGACCACTACCGGTATTGAGACACGCAAGACTGAGCCAGAGCTTGCGCGCGCCCGCCATTCGGAGATGATGGCGGGCGCGATGCGTTTCGGCGTCGGCACGGGAACCGCACATGAGCTACGACACACTGAAAGTCACGATCGGCGAGGACAAGGTCGGCACCGTCACGATGCACCGTCCGGAAGCGCTGAACGCCATGAACACGCGCATGATGGAGGAGCTGCGCGATCTGTTCCAGCAGCTCTACGTCGAGCCTGATCGTGCGGCCTGCCTGGTCCTGACAGGTGAAGGCACGCGCGGCTTTTGCACCGGCGCCGACCTCAAGGAGCGCAAGGGCATGAGCGATGCGGTCTGGCGCCGCCAGCATGCCATTGTCGAGCAGATGATCCGCGCCATCATGGACTGCCCGGTGCCGATCATCGCCGCGGTCAATGGTGCGGCCTACGCCGGCGGCATGGAGATGGCGCTGGCCTGCGACTTCGTCTACGCGGTGCCGTCGGCGCGCTTCGCGCTGACCGAGGTCACGCTCGGCATCATGCCGGGTGCGGCTGGCACGCAGAACCTGCCGCGCGCAGTCGGCGTGCGCCGCGCCAAAGAGATCGTGCTGACGGGCGAGCCGTTCACGGCCGAACAGGCCCTGCAGTGGGGCATGATCAACCGGATCTGCGAGCCGGACCGCCTGATGGCCGATGCCCTGGCGACGGCGGCGCGCATCGCCGCCAATGCGCCCGTGTCGGTGCGGCAGGCCAAGAAGTCGCTCGACAAGGCGACCGAGACCGACCGCGCCACCGGCTACTCCTTCGAGATCGAGGCCTACAATCGCACGGTCGTGACGGAGGACCGGCAGGAAGGCATCAACGCCTTCAACGAGAAGCGCAAGCCGAAGTACAAGGGGCGGTAGCCGCCAGCGCGGCTCAATATTCGTTGATGTTACATGGCGGCGTGGCCTGAGTATCGTTGAACCGACCTAGCAGTCGAGTTCAGCGGAGACGCCCGTGGCAGACCTTTCCGCCTTTCCGATCACCAAGCGCTGGCCGGCCAGGCATCCCGAACGGCTGCAGCTCTACTCGCTGCCGACGCCGAACGGCGTGAAAGTATCGATCATGCTGGAGGAGATCGGGCTGCCGTACGAGCCGCATCTCGTCGACTTCAACACGAACGACCAGCACACGCCCGAATTCCTTTCGCTCAACCCGAACGGCAAGATCCCGGCCATCATCGATCCGGACGGACCGGGCGGCGCGCCGCTGCCGTTGTGGGAGTCGGGCGCGATCCTGCTCTTTCTGGCCGACAAGACCGGCAAGCTGGTGCCGGCTGATCCGGCGCGGCGCTACGAGACCATCCAGTGGGTATTCTTCCAGATGGCATTCATCGGGCCGATGTTCGGGCAGGTCGGCTACTTCCACAAGTTCGCGGGCAAGGATATTCCGGACAAGCGGCCGCTTGAGCGCTATCGCGACGAGGCAAAGCGCCTGCTCGCTGTGCTGGAGGCGCGGCTGAGCAGTGGCGCGTGGATCATGGGCGAGGAGTACAGCATCGCCGATATCTCGATACTGGGCTGGGTGCGCAATCTGATCGGCTTCTACGGTGCGCGCGAGCTCGTCGAGTTCGACAGCCTGAAGCACGTGCCGGCCTGGCTGGAGCGCGGGCTTGCGCGACCGGCCGTGCAGCACGGGTTGCAGATTCCCAAGCGGCCGTCGTCCGGCTCGAACTGATCCCCTCGTCCCGGATATTTCGCCTTGCGAGATTCCGGGATGACAACGTTGCGTCTAGCGCGATGTGTGGTCTTTGGATAAAAGCGTAGGCAATTCGCCGACGGTCCAGTAGGCCGGCGTGTCATGCTGCGCGTGTAGCTCGAGAGCCGGACACGGGCGAGACGAAGCATGACATCCCTGCTGTTCCTGCTGATGACCGCCGCCATGGTGCTGGCTTGGCGCGGCAACCGCCGTGCGGGCGTTGCTGTGTTCGCAGTGGCGGCCGTGCTCTCGGTGGCTTGGTTCAACCACCACGTGACCGATCCGCTCGGTCTGGATTTCTGATGGACACGCGACGTTTCGATATCGCTGAGCTGCTCAACGCGGTGGGCCTCGCAGGCCTGATAGCGGTGCTGCTCGTTGCCTATGCCGATCAGTTTGCGGGTCACGACCTGCCGTGTCCACTGTGTCTGCTGCAGCGGCTGGCGATTGCCGGCGTCGCGTTCGGGCTGCTCTTGAACCTGCGCTACGGCCCGCAACCGTCGTCGTACGGGATCATGCTGCTGGCGGCTCTATTCGGGATGGCGGTGGCGGGACGGCAGATCCTGCTGCACGTCGCTCCCGGCACCGGATCGTACGGAGCGCCGCTGTTCGGGCTGCACTTCTACACCTGGTCGTTCCTGCTGTTCGCCGCAGTGATACTCGGCACTGCCATCCTCTTGCTGCTGCCGCGCCCAGATGCTCCCGTGCGCCCGCTGCCGCTTGGATTGCAGTACGGGCTGGCGTGGGCGGCGATCGGCCTGACCGCGCTCAATGCCGTGACAACTTTCCTGCAGTGCGGACCGCTGGAGTGTCCCGACAATCCGGTCAACTACTGGGCGTTCGCGCACTGAGGCGCGGCAACGCGTCCATTGTCTGTGTCCGAATTAATCGCCCGTAAGGGTGCGCAGGACGACACCTTTAGGCCTTGCATGCCAAGCGGACATCACCGGAGGACTCCACCCATGTCGAAATATGCCTGGATCGTTGTGCTCGCGGCCCTCGCAACACCAGTTGCGGCTTCGACGGAGACTGCAATTCCCGACCTGCGCGGCACCTGGAAAGGCGACAGCCAATCGATCGTGCTGGGTGGGACGCCGCATCACCCCGAGCAGCAGGTGGGCCAGCCGCGGCTGACGAGCGTGCCATTCACGCTGGTGATCGACAAGCAGGATGGGCGCCGATTCTCCGGTACATTCTCATCCGCAAACCACAGCGAGACGGTCATCGCCGTCATCTCGCGCACGGGCGCGATCTATATGGTCGACGACGATGGCTATGACGTCGCGACCATGCTGTCGCCCGACCGCATGGAGGTCTGCTACCTGCATCTGTCGACGCGCTCGCGTATCGCATCGTGCACGGAGCTGGCCAGGCAGCCGAAGTAGGCGGCGGTTGCGGTCTCACGCGGTCTTGGCGAGCAGCGGTCGCAGGGACCAGAGGCCGAAGATCGGACCGGGCACCAGCAGCAGGAACAGGTAGTGCGCCGGAATGGTGCCGGCCGCGCTGTTCAGCGCCTGGATGCTGACGATGGAGATGCCGAAGCCGATGCAGTTGGCGATGGTCAGCGCCGATCCCACCTGATCGGCGGGCGCATAGCGTGCGTTGAGCGCGGAGAACTGCGGCGAGTCGCCTGCCACCACCACGCCCCAGAACAACAGAAATGGCAGGAACAGCATCGGCCCGGCGAAGAACACTATGGGCGACAACAGGCAGCAAAGGCCCGATGCAGCGAGTTGCGCGAAGGCGACACGGGCGCT
>DASTOW010000222.1:0-11667 GCA_035762425.1 Hyphomicrobiaceae bacterium
GCATCTTCGCGCGACTTGGCGGGGGTGGGTTGCACGGTGGCTTTGCTGGACTGGGTCATCAGTTGGAACTCCGACTGAGGAAGGTGCCGCGGATGACGCGGCCGGCATTGACGGCTTGCGACCAAATGGTCCCCCAAGTCGCAGCACTCTTGATGTCGCTCAGGCTGCGCAGGAGCCGGGCACGTTGCGCGTCGGGCGCCAGCTCGATGATCTTGGCCCACAGCGCATCGACGTTGTAGGGCGCCACGGCGACATCGACCCGGGCCGGCACGATAACGTCGATGGCAATACCCAGTTCCGCCCCGGCAGCCTCCATGGCGGCGCGAATCGAAGCGGCCTTGTTGCGTGTGGGCGAGCTCAGGTCATAAGGCGGCTCCCACTCGCTGAACGGGCGCAGGCGATCGATCTGGGTCAGGACCAGCAGCATGGGCGGCTGCCGGCGGTGGGGCATGGCGGCGAAGTGGGCGCGGATGGCTTCGATGGCGGTGCGATCGGTGGCGCGAGCCGCCTGCACCGCCGAGGCGACCCACAGCACCATGTCGCAATCATCGGCGGCCTGCACCAGCGGGGCAACGTTGCTCGCTCCGGTCAGCCCAGGACTGTCGATCAGCAGGGCGGCGGGTAGCCCGTCATGCGTCAGCTTGTAGGCCGTAAAGGCCGCCGTGGTCGGCACGGTGTTGACCGCCGCCTCGACGGCGTTGGCGAGCGCGTTGACGAGGCTCGACTTGCCGGCGCCGGTCTGGCCCGCAACCAGGATGCGGATCGGCTCACTGCCGCGCTGGTCGAGGCCCGCCATGTCGCGGCGGCTCGCCGTCGACACGTGGGCTTGCAGCCGGCCCGCGGAGACGCGCAGGCTGCCGCCGTAAAGGTCGATGGCCGCGCGCCCCACCTCGCGCACAAAGGCGCGTGCCAGGCGCCGGGCCAGATGATCGCGGCCGGCATCGTAGATCTGGCGGGTGAAGCGCTCGCGTAGCTCCTGCGTGACGGCGGACACTGGGTTAAGCAGGCGCACGATGCGCCACAAATCGTAGCCCTTCTCGACCAGGCCCAGCGCGCCGCGCCAGCGATAGAGCCACATCAGCTGGGCGACCGTCACCTTGTCGCCGAGCGGGAAGCTGCCGGCGACGAAATCGCGCAGGCCGCCGCTTGCCTGCTCGATCACAGCCAGCGCTTCCGGGACCGTGAACTGCAGCAGCGGGTCGCCACGCTCGGGATGCAGGCGCTTGGCCACCACCTCGATGGTCTCGAGCCCCAGGCTGACCACGGCGTCGCGGCTCGACAGGCGGTTCGGATCGACGTTGGCGGCAAGTGCCTTGACGTCGGCCCATGCCTCGTCCTGGCGCGGCGACCAGCGACTGTCAGCGGGCGCGGCGTCCTCCTCCAGGGCCGGCAAGGCGGCCGGCGGAGCAAGCAGGCGGCGCTCAAAATAGTAGATGGCGAGCACGACGATGCAGCTGATGATCGCCCAGTAGAGGATGAAGCCGTTCTGCCAAAGCCACAGCGAGCCCAATGGAATGAGGCTGGCGGCCGGCAGCGCCAGGGCCACCGCCAGCAGAACGGTGCGCGGGATGCCGATCGATGTCTTGCGCGGACTCACGACACCTTGGCTCCCGGCTCGCTGCCACCCAGGTCGCGAACCCTGGCCTTAAGGAACGCCTCACGCAGCGACTCCCGGTACACGTTGGAAACCTCGGCTGCGGTGACGCCTTGCCGGCGGCGCGCGAGGTAGAAACTGGCGGCCTTGCCCAGCGCGTAGGTGGCCGCAAAGCTGGCCGCGGCCGCAGCCGCGGCGCCCGCCGTTTGGCCGTAGACGGGGATCAGCTTGATGAGCTGGCGGATGCCGAACGTCGATGCCGTGCGGATCAGCGTGCCCGCGCCCAGCGCGCCGGCGAACTCGGCATAGTCGCGCGTCTGCCACTGCACCCCATGCAGCTTGGCCAACTTGTGCAACATGGCAGCCTGCACCGCCGGCACCAGCACGGCGCCGGCCACCGGCACGGCATCGCCGGCGCCGGCGGCCACGGCATAGCCCAGCACATGCGCGTCGGACTTGCGCTGCGCGTCGGGTGACTGCGGCAGCTCGGCCAGGGCGGCGGCAACGGTCAGGGGCGCGACTGCGATAAGGGCGGCGATCAGCGCGTCATGGCCGTAGTCGGCCGGCTCGAAGCCGTCGCCCGCGTGCGTGAAATCGATCGGCACGAAACTGACGCGACCGCGCCCTGGCAGCGAGCCAAACAGCCCGCGCTGGTAGGCCAAGGCCTGCGCCAGCGGCGGCGGCAGATCGGCGCTCAGAGCGCCGTCGCTGAACGGATAGGGCAGCACATGGCCGCGGCCATGCAGATAGCCTTCGTGCAGGCTGGTTTGGGCCACCACCACCGGCCAGTCCGGATGTGCCCTGCGCGCCGCGGCGATCACGTCGATCACCACCTGTTGTTGCTGATCCATGGCCTTGGCCACCGCCAGGATCAGGTGCGAGCGGCCCGCACAAAAGGCAATGTCCTCCACCGGGTCATAAGCCACCTCACCGAGACCGCGGGTGTCGAGAAAGCGGATAATCGGCGCGTCGAGGGGGAAATCGAATACGCGCGCCATCTTCGTGCAGGCGCGGAAGCCGGAGCCGACCTCGGCCTGCGTACTTTGCGTGAGCACGCGCACGATCGAGCTCTTGCCGCTCTGCACCTTGCCGATCAGCCACACCACCGGCGCGAACTGGCGCGCCCGATCGGCGATCGGCGATGTCTCGACCGGTTGGCTCATCTGGCGTCCATTGGCTCCAACGGCGCGGCCGCTTGCCGAAGCTTACGCTCGAGAACCCGCAAGCCTGGCCATGCGTTCCATTGACAGCTCAGGCCGGCCAGGCTTGGCCGCCACCGTCCACCCGTACCACCTGCCCGGATACGAAAGCACCCATTGGCCCGGCAAAGAATTCGACCACCCGCGCCACCTCATCGACGGTGGCGATGCGGTCGAGCGTACCAGCTTGCGCCATGCGTGTCGGATCGACCGCGCGCGTGGCAACAAACCGCTCGGTCCGGGTGTCGCCCGGCGCGATGGCGTTGACGGTCACGTCGTAGGGTCGCATCTGGTCGGCGAGGCAGCGCGTGAAGTGCATGGCTCCGGCCTTGGCCGTTGCGTAGATCGAGCCGTTGGTGCGTCCCTTGAAGGCGGCGACCGAGCCGATCGTGATGATCCGCCCGCGCTTGCGCTGCATCATGCCGCGCGCCACCTGCTGGCACACGAAGATGGTGCTGAGCAGGTTGCGGTCGATGACGGCGCGCACGTCCTCCTCCTTGATGTGCACCACGTCGTTGGGGGTGGGCTTGCCGCCGGCGGCGGCGATGTCGCCGCCGGCGTTGTGCACCAGGATGTCGATGGGGCCGAGCGCGCTGCCAGCGGTGCCGACGACACGCTCGATGTCATCCATGCGCGTGAGGTCGCCCAGGATGCGGGTGGTGCGCACGCGGTGTGTCTGGGCAATGGCGCGGGCGACATCGGTGAGGGTCTGCGTGCCGCCGTATTCGGACGGCCCATGCTCGCGCATGCCATGCACGGCGATGTGACAGCCGAGCGCTGCCAGCCGCTCGGCAAAGGCCCGCCCCAGGCCGCGGCCGGCGCCTGTCACCAGCGCCACCTGGCCGTCGAGCATGCGGTCCGTCATCGGCCTATCCCTTCCGTTGCCTTAGCTGAGATAGAGCCGCCATTCGGCCGCGCACGTCAATCGCTGCCGGTGTGCCTGGCGGACCAGCCCCCCAATTGACAGGGTGAGTGGCGACGGCTAGCGGTGCACGCCGGTCAGGGAAGCCCATCGCCATGCCAGCCACTGCGCGCATTCTGCTCACCCATACCCCCGAGGCACGGGGCTTGTACTACGGCACCCACGCGCTGGCCGGGCTGCGCCAGCTAGGCGAGGTGGTGCTGCACGAGGGGCCGGAGCCGCTCAATACGGCGGCCCTGATCGAGGCTGCCCGATGCTGCCCAATCATCGTCGCAGACCGGGCGACGGCCTGCCCCGCCGAGCTGTTTGCGGCGCTGCCCGAGCTGGTATCGGTCTCGCGGGTGGCGATCGACATCCGCAACATCGACGTGCAGGCGGCGAGCGCGCACGGCGTGCTGGTCACCAACGCGAGCCGCAGCTGGGTGGACGCGGTGAGCGAGCTCAGCATCGGGCTGATGATCGATGTGGCGCGTGGCGTGTCCCGCGCCGACGCGGCGAGCAAGGCCGGCAAGGTGCCAGCGATCGGCATGGGCCGACAGCTGGCTGGGTCGACAGTCGGCATCATCGGCTATGGCTTCCTCGGCCGCCGGGTTGCCGAGCTGGCGCGGGCGTTCGGCATGCAGGTGTTGATCAGCGACCCTTATGTGCAGGTCGATCGGTCGGACGTGGAGCAGGTCGCAATTGACGATCTGCTGCGTCGGTCGGACTTCGTGCTGCCGCTGGCGGTGGCCACCGACGAAACCGAGAATCTGATCGGCACGGCGCAACTGGCGCTGATGCCGCCGCACGCCTACCTCGTCAACCTGTCGCGCGGTAACCTGGTCGACGAGGCCGCCCTCGCAGCGGCACTCAACGAAAAGCGCATCGCCGGCGCGGCGCTGGATGTGGGCCGAGCGCCCGATCAGATGCCCTCGCCGCACCTGGCCAGGCGCCCCGACGTGGTGGCGACGCCGCACATCGGCGGGTTGACGCAGCCGGCGATCGAGGGACAGGCGCTGGAGACGGTGACACAGGTCGGCCAGATCGTGCGCGGCCTTGCGCCGGAAGGCTCGGTCAATGCCGAGCGCGCCGAGCGCCTGCGCCGGTTTGCCGGATAGTCGCCGCCCGCTATAAGTTGCGGGCACCAGCAGCGAGGAACCGCACCATGCAATGGCCACTGCCCACCAGGAAACCGAAGCTGGTGGCGCCTCCGGGCGCGTGCGACACGCACATCCATTTCTTCGACGCCAGGTATCCCAAGCACCCGGACGGGCCGAACCCGGCGCCCGATTGCACGGTTGCCGACTACCGGCAGCTGCAGGGCATTCTCGGCACCGAGCGCGTGATCGTCGTGCAGGCGAACGCCTACGGCGACGACAACCGCCTGACCATGGACAGCGTCGCCGCCCTGGGGGTCGACACGACGCGGGCAGTGGTGGTGGTGAAGGCCAGCGTAAGTGACGCTGAGATGGAGCGCCTGACCAAGGCCGGCGCGCGTGCCGTGCGCTTCATGTGCGTGCCGGGCGGACATCTCAAGTGGGACGTGATGGACCAGGTGATCGCCCGCGTGCGCCCGTTCGGCTGGCATTGCACCGTGCAATTCGACGGGCGCGACTTCACCCAGCACGAGGCGCAGCTCAAGCGCATCCAGGGCGACTACATCATTGACCACGTCGGCAAGTTCCTGGAGCCGGTGGCGCCGGATCATGAAGCCTTCAAGGTGCTTTTGCGGCTGGTCGAGCGCGGCAACTGCTACGTGAAGCTGGCCGGTGCCTACGAGACGTCCAAGACCGGCAAGCCCGAGTACCAGGACGTGGCGCGGCTCGCCAAGCAGCTGATCAAGGCGGCGCCGGAGCGCATGATCTGGGCCAGCAACTGGCCGCACAATTCGGCGACCGCCGAGAACCGGCCCGACGAAGCCAGCATGTTCGACCTGCTGCTGGACTGGATGCCGGACGAAGCCACGCGTCGCAAGACGCTGGTCGACAACCCCGCCCGCCTCTACGGCTTCTAGGGCCAGGGGCTGCCACCCAGCCCGAGCGCCGCTCGGCGCCGGGGGGCGCCAACACCAGGTGCGGGTCTAGGTCCCGGAAATTGGCGCCAGCCAACATCCGGGCCGCGGCCTACTCGGCCGCGACAGCGTGCCCGTTGCCGTTGCCATTGACCGCGGCCTGCGCCGGCTTGGCGGTGATGCCGAGGCGTTCGACGGCGGCCAGCAGGATCTGTCCCAGCAGGTCCGCATAGCGCATGCCCTGGAAGCCGGCCATGATGTTCATCTTGCCGTCCCAGCACCAGCCCGGATTGGGGTTGACCTCGAGCAGCTTGATCTCGCCCTTGGCATCGGCGCGGAAATCGAAGCGCGCGTAGTCGCGGCAACCCAGACGCTCGAACAGGCGCGAGGAGTTGTCGATCATCTGCTGTTGCTGCTGATCAGGCAGCGTCGCCTCGCGGTACTTGATCTGCGTCCAGTAGGGGCTGTCGGGCAGCCACTTGGATTCGTAGCCCAAAATCTTCGGCAGCTTGTCGTCGAGCCGCGAATAGTCGACCTCGAGGATCGGCAGCGCACGCAGGCCCTGGTCGGGATTGCCGATCAGCTGCACCGAGTACTCGGCGCCGGTCAGGAATTCCTGCACCAGCACGCCGCGCTTGGGGAAATCGGCGCGCAGGCGGTCGAGCGAGTCAAGCAGCGCCTTCTCGTTGGTGACCACCGAGTCCTTGGTGATGCCCTGGCTGCTGTCGCCCTGGTTGGGCTTGAGCAGCGCCGGGAACACCGACGGCAGCGTCGCGCCCTGGTCGCCCGGGCGCACGTAGCTCTCGAGCGGCACCGGCACGTCGAGCGATTGCGCCACGGCCCGCACCAAGCCCTTGTCGTAGCAGGCGGCCAGCGCCGCCGGCCCGGCGCCGGTATAGCCGATGCCCAGCACCTCGAGCATGGCCGGCACGTGCAGCTCCTTGAAGGGGTCGTTGTTGAACCCTTCGTCGCACAGATTGAAGATCAGGTCGGTGCGTAGGTCCGACAGGTCCCGCTCCAAGGTGCCGTGGTTGTCAAGGAAGCGGAACTTGTAGTTCGGCAGCTCGGCCAGCGCGTCCTTGAGCTTGCGGATCGTCTCGATGTCCTCGGGGTTGAAGGCACCGCCACGCTTGATCTGGTCGGGCAGGCGATGGTCACCCATCAGCACCGTGACATCGAGCGCCTGCAGCTTGCCCTTCTTGCGCACGGGCAGGTGCGGGGCATCAGCCGACAGCAGGATGCGCCGCGCCATCATGCCGAGGTCCTGGTCGCGGTCGGATAGCGCCTCGGTGTGCCCGTGGTGGCGCACGTTGCGGAAGCCGGTCTTTTCCAGCAGCTTGCCGATGCTCTCGCGCGTGTAGAGCCGTTCAGCATAGAACTGGTCGGCGATCACCCCCATCTCGTCGTGCACGATAACCTCGCGCGAGATCAGGCGTTCGCCATCCTGGCTGATGGAGCGTTCGCGGCACACGAAGTGATGCTCGTCGATCCACTCCCACGAGCGCTTGTCGAAGTTCTCGTGCATGTGGCCGCCATCGGTGATGTCGAGCACCAGCTGGCCGCTGGGCCGCAGGATCTTGCCGACCGCGGTCAGGACCTTCTCGTCGTCCTGCTTGTTGGAGAAGTAGCCGAACGAGTTGCCCATGATGGCAACGCAATCCATGCTGTTCTCGGGCAGGCGCGGGTTGCGTGCATCGCCTTCCTTGAACAGCACCTGCAGACCTTCAGTCTGCGCCCGCTTCTTGGCGAGCCGCACCAGGTAGCGCGAACGGTCGAGCCCCATTACGTGCCGGAAGCCGCGCCGGGCCAGTTCCAGGCAGTGCCGGCCCTGGCCGCAGCACAGGTCGAGGATGTGGCTGTGGGGTTGGATGGCGGCCGAGTTGACGATGAAGTCGACCTCCCGGCGCGTGTTCTCCGTGTTCTCGACGACGTCGCCGTCGGTCTTCACGTAGAGGGCGTTGAACAGTTTCCGCCACCACTCTTCGGGCAGATGCGCCTCGAGATCGGCAACCGGACCGAGGCAGGAACGCGAGGCCAAGCGTTTCGGGCGCTTCGGCTTGGAAGGCATTACCATGGTGGACGCACGTCCTCCTCGTTGCCGCCGTTGCGGCTGGTGGAGAGCAAACGGCCCTCCGTCAACGCCGAACTTCCGGCGGTCAATAACGAGACCCCTCAGGCCTCAACAAAGCGCGATCCTTAGTCCGTCCGATATTCCTGTCAAACATTTATCTGTGGACGATGCCGCCCTTGTGCAAGCTGTCGAGCATCCGGCGTCGGCCCGCCACAGCTCATGTCCGCTTTGTCATCACGCCGATGAAGAAGCCGTCGGTGTGGTGACGCGCCGGCGTGAGGAGCAGCGTGTCCTCACTGCCGTCGGCTGACATCGGCGAATCGCTGCCAAGCGCTGCCTGCCACGCCTCACGCCACGGTAACGTCGCAAACTGTGGATGGTTCGCCAGGAAAGTTGCGATCTGCTCGCCGTTCTCCTCAGGCAGCACCGAGCAGGTGACGTAGATGAGCCGTCCGCCGGGTTTGACCAGGGGAGCGCCGAGCGCCAACACGGCGCGCTGCTCGGCCTGCCGTTGCGCGAGGTTGGCGGGCTTCAGGCGCCACTTGGCATCCGGCCGCCGCCGCCAGGAACCAGTGCCGGTGCAGGAGGCGTCGATCAGCACCAGATCGAAGCGGGCGCCGAGCGCGTTGAGAGCAACCTGGTCGCCCGCGCGCAGCACCTGGGCGTTGCGCACCCCGGCCCGTTTCAGGCGCTCGAAGATCGGCCGCAGGCGCACGGGGTCGTCGTCGTAGGCGTAAATCTGGCCGGTGTTGTGCATGGCCGCAGCCATGGCGAGCGTCTTGCCGCCCGCGCCTGCACAAATGTCGAGCACCTGCTGGCGGGGCGCGGCGTTGGCGAGCAGCGCGGCGATCTGCGAGCCCTCGTCCTGCACTTCATACCAGCCCTTGCCGTGCCCGGTCTCGGCTTCAACGTTGGGCTGGCGGCCGGCACCCTGGGGAGCGGGGATGCGCACGCCGACGGGCGAGTAGGGAGTGGGCTCGGCACAGAAACGGGCGAGCGCCTTCAGCACCCGGTCGCGGTCGGCTTTGAGGGCATTGGCGCGCACGTCAACTGGAGCACGCCGGGCCAGCGCGGCCCCTTCCGCGGCCGTCGCGTCGCCGAACAGGCGCTGGAACGAGGGGGCAAGCCAGTCAGGGATGTCGCCCAGAATGTCGGCGGCCGTGTGCGGGGCAAGCGCGCGCGCCAGGTTGAGCTGCTCGACCTCGCTCAGCGGTGCCAAGGCATGCGGCGAGCCGTCAGCAGCGGCGATGACGGCCTCCACCGTCAGGCCAAGGGCGCGCGGGGCGGCGGCCAGCGCCAAAGCGCGCGAGCTGTCGCTGTGCATTTGCGCGGCCAGGGAGCGGCGGCGGCGCAGGGCATCATAGACGAGGTTGCCGATCGCCGAGCGGTCGCCGGACCCGGCAAAGCGGTGGCTCTTGCCCCAGTCGGCAAGTGCGGTCGATGCCGGGCGATGCCGGGCCAGGATCTCGTCCAGCACCTCGGCGGCGGCGGCCATGTGCGCGGCGGGCCGCATCGGCTCAGGCAAGCCCCGCCGACAGCACGTGCACCAGCAGCTTGATCCACATGCTGGCGACGATCAGCACTCCGGCGGCGAAGGCCGGCCAGCGCCAGCGCACTTTGTTCGGCCCGATGTGAATGGCCGCGTGCAGAATGCGGGTCACCACGAACAGCCAGGCCAGCCCGATCATGATGGTGTCGGCGCCCTTCAGGATCAGCGCGAAGGCCACCACCGCGTAGAACAGCACGGGCAGCTCGAACTGGTTGCGCTGGTTGTTGGCACGCTTGGCGGCATCGTCCGGCCAGGCAACGGTGCCCATGGCAATGTCGGGAGTGCCGCGCGTGCGCTCCATGCGGCTGATGGCCCGCGCCCGGGCCGCGAACAGTGCGCCGTACACCAGCATGGTGAGCAGCACCTGCACGAACACCGGATACATAATGTCGACCTGGGTCACGGGTGTGCGGCCGATACCCGGCCCTCCCTGCCGATGCGCGTGGCTTCTAGAGATTGCGCGGGTAGTTGGGGGCCTCGCGTGTGACCGCCACGCCGTGGGTGTGGCTCTCCGACACGGCCGCAGGCGACACGCGCACGAACCGCGCCCGCTCGCGGAGCGCAGCGAGGTTGGCGGCACCGATGTAGCCCATGCCGGCGCGCAGGCCGCCGACCAGCTGGTGCAGCACGCCGTCCACCGACCCCTTGTAGGGCACTTGGCCCTCGATGCCTTCGGGCACCAGCTTGAGGGTGTCTTTGACCTCCTGCTGGAAGTAGCGGTCGGCACTGCCGCGTGCCATGGCCCCGACCGAGCCCATGCCGCGGTAGGCCTTGTAGGTGCGGCCCTGATAGAGATAGGTCTCGCCCGGCGCCTCGTCGGTGCCGGCCAGCAGCGAGCCCACCATCACGCAGTCGGCGCCGGCGGCCAGCGCCTTCACCATGTCGCCTGAGTACTTGATGCCGCCGTCGGCGATGATGGGGATATCCTGTTTGCGGGCGGCCTCCACCGCATCCATGATGGCGGTGAGCTGTGGCATGCCAACGCCTGCTACGATGCGCGTCGTGCAGATCGAGCCAGGCCCGATGCCGACCTTGATCGCGTCGGCGCCGGCGTCGATCAGCGCCTTGGTGCCGTCGGCGGTGGCCACGTTGCCGGCGATCACCTGCACCTGGTTGGACTGCTTCTTGATGCGCGTCACCGCCTCCAGCACGCGGCTGGAGTGGCCGTGTGCGGTATCGACCACCACCAGATCGACGCCCGCCGCGATCAGTCGCTCGGCGCGCTCAAAGCCGTCGTCACCGACGCTGGTAGCCGCCGCCACGCGCAGACGCCCCTGCTCGTCCTTGCAAGCGTTGGGGTATTTTTGCGCCTTCTCGATATCCTTGACCGTGACGAGGCCGATGCACCGGTGGGCGTCGTCGACCACCAGCAGCTTCTCGATCTTGTGCTGATGCAGCAGGCGCTGGGCATCCTCGCGCGACACGCCCTCGCGCACGGTGATCAGCTTCTTGGTCATCAGCTCGGAGACCGGCGTCTTGGGATTGTTGGCAAAGCGCACGTCCCGGTTCGTGACGATGCCGACCAGCTTGCCGGCTTTGCCGGTCTCCACCACCGGAATGCCCGAGATCGTGTGCTCGTCCATCAACCTGAGCGCGTCGCCCAGCGTCGCCGACGGGCTGATGGTGACCGGATTGATGACCATGCCCGACACGTAGCGCTTGACCATCGCCACCTGGTCGGCCTGTACCTCGGGCGTCAGGTTGCGGTGGATGACGCCGATGCCGCCGGCCTGGGCCATGGCGATGGCCAGCCGGCCCTCGGTCACCGTATCCATGGCCGAGGACATCACCGGGATCTTGACCGTGATGGCCCGCGTCACACGCGAGGTGACCTCGACCTCGGCTGGCAGCACGTCGGAGGGGCGGGGCACGAGCAGAACGTCGTCGAAGGTGAGCGCTACCGTGCTTTCATCGAGGATGGGCCGCTGCACCATGTTTGTTCTCCTCATCCGTCAGGTTGGCCGAAATCGGGCGCACCAGGGCCTTGTTGCCCCCGGTGCGCGGCCATCTAGCCGCCCGTGTCATGGAATCATTCCGGGCCCCTCATAGCACCCCCGCAGAAATACGCAAAGGTGGAGGCAAATCTGCCGGCCTGCCGTTCGCTCTTACTGCTTCTGGGTGTCGTCGGGCTTCAGGTAGCGGCCGGCCACCCAGCCCTGCTTGCCCTTGTATTCGACCCGGCACCACTGCATGAGGGCGGCCCTGCGCGCCTCCTTGTTGAGCTTCACCCAGTCCTCGAACGGCATCTCGTTGCGGCGGCAGCCGAGGTGCTTGAGGCCCTTGGCGTTGAAGGGGATGCCGGCCAGGCTCTTGCTGTCGGCGCTGGGCACGTCGCGCAGGTG
>DASTOW010000223.1:0-8792 GCA_035762425.1 Hyphomicrobiaceae bacterium
CGACGAACGCCGCGGCGCTGCCGTCCATGATCGGCACTTCGCGGGAATCGATCTCGATGTAGCAGTTGTCGATGCTGAGGCCGCGCAGCGCGGCCAGCAGGTGCTCGACGGTCCCGACCGTGACGCCGGTGTCGTCACCGAGCACGGTGCACAGCGTCAGGTTTTTCACATAGCGAACGTCAGCCGGGATTTCAGAGATGATACGGCCGCGTTTGCTGACCAGAAAGCGGAAACCCGTGTCCGCCTCCGCCGGGTGGAGCACCATCGACACCGGTGCGCCACTGTGGACCCCCGTACCGGACAGCTCGATCTCGCGTCCGATCGTGGTCTGGCGCGACCCGATAAATCGCTTGGACATATGCGACGTCCCTCGATCGCCTTGCGGCTCAGGATGGTTCGGTCTGTTGGCCGATATCCTGTGCCCCCCGTAGGACCCTTGACGGATGCCTGCCCCTTGTCTGTCGAGCCCCCGTCCGGCTCGTAGGCACACAACCGCGTAGGTTTATGAATCAAACGATACTGTGCTGTGCGGATTGGGGACAAATCACGGTTTCTTACGCTGTGTTACCGCTGGGACGCACCCCAATCGGAGGCCACTGGACTAACTCTTTTTGCGTCCGAAAAACACCGGTAGATCAACGTTATCCTCAGCTAGTTGCGGGCCAAGCCGGGGCTGGGAATCTTCCATCCTTGGATCGCCTGTGTGAGGTGTATCACGCCGACCCAAGCTACCTCCGGTAAGACGCCGCAAAAGGCTCGCCTTGGGCGCCGGTGATTCGGCTGCCCGCGGTGCCGTTGCATCATGCTCCGGCCGCAGTTGGCGGCCACTGCCATCACCGGATTTTGCCCAATATTCGCGCTGACCTACCGCGGGAAAGTCATCGACGGAGGGCATGCGCGGGCCGGGTCGTCGCCCCTCCCCGGCGGCCGCCTCGGCAGCGCCCAACCTGGGCCGAGCGGCCGGTGCGCGCGGCGCGGCCGTTGGCCGGCCCGGTGCATCGTAGGGCTCGCTCGGTGATTCGCTGCGCCCTATCGAATGGCCGTTCGTCTCGCCGGGCTGGCGCCGCGGATCGTCGGAGGCCGGAGCTGACGGCCGGGCGGGGGTCTGGCCAGGCGCCGCCCTGGCGGTATCGGGCACGCTGCGCGGCTGCACCTGGGCGGAACGGGCCATGCCGGAGGCGACGATCGACACCCGTACGCGGTCGCCAAGCGCCTCGTCGAAGGTGGCGCCGACGATGATGTTTGCGTCCGGGTCGACTTCCTGGCGCACGCGGTTGGCGGCCTCGTCCACCTCCCACAGGGTCAGGTCATTGCCACCGGTGATCGACAGCAGCAGGCTCTTGGCGCCCTTCAAGGTGACGTCGTCGAGCAGCGGATTGACGATCGCCTCCTCGGCCGCAACGATCGCCCGCTGCTCGCCCGAGGACTCGCCGGTTCCCATCATGGCCGTGCCCATGCCGGAGAGCACGGTGCGGACGTCGGCCAGGTCGAGGTTGATCAAGCCTTCCTTGACGATCAGGTCGACGATGCAGGCAATCCCCGAATAGAGCACCTGGTCGGCAAGCACGAACGCCTCGGCAAAGGTGGTGCGGTCGGTGGCGACGCGGAACAGGTTTTGGTTGGGGATGACCAGCAGCGTATCGACGTGGTTTTTCAGCTCGGCAATGCCGGCTTCGGCAACGCGCATGCGCCGCGAGCCCTCGAACAGGAAGGGCTTTGTCACCACTGCCACCGTCAGAATGTCGAACTCCTTGGCCACGCGGGCGATGACCGAGGCCGCCCCGGTGCCGGTGCCACCGCCCATGCCGGCGGCGATGAACACCATGTGGCAGCCCGATACGGCGGCACGGATGTCCTCCAGCGCCTCCTCTGCGGCCGCCTCGCCGATCTCGGGTTTGGAGCCGGCGCCCAGCCCTTCGGTCAGGTTGCTGCCGAGCTGGATGCGCACCTCCGCGCTCGACGCCGCCAGGGCCTGCGCATCGGTGTTGGCGACCATGAACTGAGCCCCGCTCAGACCGGCCGAGATCATATTGTTGATGGCGTTGCCGCCGGCTCCGCCGACCCCCACCACGGCGATACGAGGCTTCATGCGCGGAGGCCTCCGCGCTTAGGATGCGTGCGCAAGCCAGCCGCCGACCCTCGCTGCCGCAACGGCCCCTCGAGCGCCTCCATCTCGGCTGCATGCGCAACCATGTCCCGCCCCTCTACGGCTCCTGCAGAGCCACCGATCTGGCCGGATGGCGGCCAGCACGCGGTCGACAAAGGCCCCACCTTGTGCGGGGCGACAATCTTGCTGTGCAAATCTTCGACCTGCGCGGTCTGGGCGCTGGCCAGTTTGCCACAAATGCGAGTGATTCGCTTGGTTTGCGCCCAGGCGCCGGCGCCGGGGCAGGCCGAAACGGCGAACTTGGAGGCAGCAAGGCGAGGCAGGTCCGTTTCCAGAACCGGATGCAGCGCCGGCGATTGGCTCGCCCGCCTGCGAAAGTCCGGCCCGGTCCCTACCTGTTGCAACTCGCCTCCTCCACCATCCAGCTGACCAACTCTGGGAACGAAAACCCCGCATGCGCCGCCAGTTCCGGCACCAGCGAGGTCGAGGTCATGCCCGGCTGGGTGTTGACCTCCAGACAGAACAGCTCGCCGGTTCCACCGGGGGTGTCGTCGAAGCGGAAGTCCGCCCGGGAAACGCCGCGGCAGCCCAATGCTTTATGAGCCGTCAACGTTAACTTCCGCACCAATTCGTAAACATTCGATGAAACCGGCGCCGGAAGCAGGTGCCGCGAGCCGCCAGGCACGTATTTCGACTCATAGTTGTAGAAGCTCAGCGCCCCGGTCGGCACGATCTCGATGACGCCGAGTGGTCGATCACCCATGACCGCGCAGGTCAGCTCGCGGCCAGGGATGTAGCGCTCAGCCAGCAACTCCTCGCCAAACTTCCACTCGGGATCGTTGAGCTCCTGCGGCGGATGCTGATGGTCCTCGCGCACGATGAACACGCCGACGCTGGAACCTTCCGAGACCGGCTTTAGGACGTAGGGCCGCTGCAGCGCGTGCTGCTTGGCCGCTTCGCGCCGACTGACCACCCGGCCCTGCGCCACCGGCACGCCAGCGGCGCGCATCACCTCCTTGGCGCGCTCCTTGTGCATGGCCAGCGCCGAGGGCAGGACGCCTGAATGCGTATAGGGCAGTTGCAGCAGCTCCAGCACACCCTGCACGCAGCCGTCCTCGCCCCAGCGGCCATGCAGCGCGTTGAAGCACACCTCGGGCGCCACCTCGCTCAGCTGCTGTGCGAGATTGCGGCCGGCATCGATGCGCGTGACCTTGTAGCCGGCGCTCTCCAGCGCCTTGGCACACGCCTCGCCGGAATTGAGGCTCACCTCGCGCTCGGCCGACAGGCCACCCATCAGGACGGCGACATGATGGAAGCGGCGCGTACTCTCACTCATTGCACAAGCACCTCAGCTAACGACCCGTTCTTGCTCTCGCTTGCCATGGCCGGGCTTGGCCCGACCAATCATCCAACCGCTGGCTCAGGCGGTGCTGGATGGCTGGATCCTCGGCACAAGCTGCGAGGATGACACCGAGACTTCAAGGATTGGTACCAGACCAGGTGTGTACCAGAACACTTGTGTTGCGCGTGTGGTTGTTGCGCGTGTGGTCGGGTTCGGCAGATGCGCAACCCTATCGCCGCACCCTACCGCCCAATCCTACCGCCCGGGCAATTTGGCCATCATCCGGCCAGGGCCTCGCCGCTCGGCCGGCCCGCGACAGGCAGCCCCAGGCGGATGATCTCCCAGTTCAGCGTCACGCCGCTCGCAGCCTTGACGCGGGCGCGCACCGTCTCGCCCAGCCGCTCAATGTCCTCGGCCGAGGCGTTGCTGTCATTGATAAGGAAGTTGCAGTGCATCTCCGACACCTTGGCACCGCCGACACGCAAGCCGCGGCAGCCGGCGGCATCGATCAGCTTCCAGGCGCTCGTCCCGGACGGGTTCTTGAACGTGGATCCGCCCGTACGCTCTTTGATCGGCTGATTGGCCTCGCGGTACTGCGCCACCTCGGCCATCTGCTCGAGGATCTGAGCCGGGTCGCCGGCGCTGCCCTGGTACAGCGCCTCGGTGAAGATCCAATCGGCCGGCACGCCGCAGTGGCGGTAGCTGAGATGCATGTCGGCCAGCGACAGCACGTGGATGGTGCCCTGCCGATCGACCGCGCGCGCCTCGATCAGCACATCCTTGGTTTCGCGGCCATGGGCGCCGGCATTCATGCGCAGCGCTCCGCCGATCGATCCGGGGATGCCGCGATAGAAGGCGAGGCCGGCAATGCCGGCATCGGCCGCGGCGCGCGCCACCTTCACATCCGGCACAGCCGTACCGGCGCGCACGCGCTGGCCGGGTTCGACATCGATCTTGGAAAAGCCGCGGCCCAGCCGAATGACGACGCCGGGCACGCCGCCATCGCGCACCAGCAGGTTGGAGCCGAGGCCAATGACGAACACCGGCGCGTCGGCTGGAATGCGCGCCAGAAAGTAGGCAAGGTCGGCCTCGTCGGCCGGCGTGAACAGCACCTGGGCCGGCCCGCCGGCGCGAAACCAGGTGATGTCCGCCAGCGGCGCGTTGGCTGTGAGCCTGCCCCGCAGCTGCGGCATCGATCCCGCAATGGCCGGCAGCAGGTCGGGAAACGTCACGCAACGCCTCCCGCGTGCGCCGGCTCGCGCGCCAGCCACTCCGGCAGCGCGTGCGCCCATTCCGTGCTGTTGCCCGCACCCAGGCACACCACCATGTCACCCGATTTGGCCGACCGCTGCAGCAACGGCACCACGTCCCGCTCGCTGTCGACGCTCGCCACCGAGGCATGTCCGGTGGCGCGGATCGCCTCGGCCAGGGCGCGGTGATTGATGCCGTCGATCGGCGCTTCGCCGGCCGTATAGAGGGGCGTGACGATCACCTGGTCGGCATCCTTGAAGCAGCCGGCGAAATCCAGGAACAGGTCGCGCACGCGCGTGTAGCGATGCGGCTCGACCAGGGCGATGACGCGGCCGCGGGCGCCGGCGCGCGCAGCCTTCAGGACGGCGGCGATCTCCACGGGGTGGTGGCCATAGTCGTCATAGACGGATACCCCGTTCCAGGTGCCGGTCAGCTGGAAGCGGCGCTTGACGCCGGAGAAGCCGGCGATGGCCTTGCGGATCAGGTCGTCGGCAATACCGGCCTCGCTGGCCGCCGCAAATGCCGCCAGCGCATTGAGGGCGTTGTGATGCCCGCTCAGGGGAATGCTCCAGCCACGCATGGTGCGGGCGCCGCCACGCACCCGCGCGCCGAGGTCGGCATCGAAAATGGTCGATCCACCCTCCACCCGCGCCGATTTCAGCACGATGTCGGCTGACGCCGAGGTGCCGTAGGTCACCAGCCGGCGACCGTCGCGGCGCAGCGCCAGGCGCTCGATCATCTCGCTCACCACGGGGTGGTCGATGCAGGCGACCGCCAGCCCGTAGAAAGGAATGTTGCGCAGGAAGGTCTCGAACTCGCGGTGCATGTTCTCGACCGTCTTGAAGTAGTCGAGGTGCTCCGGATCGATGTTGGTGACGACGCCGATCTGGGTCGGGATCTTGATGAAGGTGCCGTCGGATTCGTCGGCCTCCACGATCATCCAGTCGCCGTTGCCGAGCCGGGCGTTGGAGCCCCACTCGTTGATGATGCCGCCGGTGATCACGGTCGGGTCGCGACCGACGGCGTTGAACACGTGGGCGATCAGGGAGGTGGTGGTGGTCTTGCCGTGGGTGCCGGTGACGGACACCGTCGCATAGAGGCGCATCAGCTCGGCCAGCATCTCAGCGCGGCGGATGATGGGCAGGCCCTTGGCGCGCGCCGCGTCGAGCTCCGGGTTGCCCGGTTTGACGGCGGTCGAGATGACCACGTACTTGGCGCCCACCAGGTTGACCGGATCGTGCCCGACGAACACGCGGATGCCCTTGGCGCGCAGCCGCCGCACGTTGGCGCTGTCCTTCTGATCGCTGCCCTGCACGGTGTAGCCCTTGGCGTGCAGGATTTCGGCGATCGCGCTCATCCCGATCCCGCCCACGCCGACCACGTGCACAGGACCGATATCAATAGGCATCTGCATGCGTACTCATCCCTCGTTGCAGCGCGAAAAGCCTACGCGCTTTTCACTCGGCTGCCTATCAGGTCCTCGACCAGATCGGCGAGCCGAACGACTGCGTCGGGCTGTCCCAGCCGCTTGGCCGCGGCTGCGGCCTCGGCCAAAACCTGCGGCGTTTGCAGCAGATGGCCGATCACGCTGGCCAGACGTTCCGCGGTCAGATCCTTCTGCTCAATGCACCAAGCGCCGTCCGATTCGGCAAGCCTGATCGCATTCTGCAGCTGGTCGTTGTCGACGGCATGCGGCAGCGGCACCAGCACCGCCGGGCGGCCCATAACCGTAAGCTCGGCCACAGTCGACGCGCCGGCGCGGCCGATCACCAGGTGCGCCTTGGCCATCTCCTCCGGCAGGTTGTTAAAAAACGTAGCAAGATGCGCGCGCACGCCGGCTGCCCGATAGGCCTGCTCGACACGGGCCAGGTCCTCCTCGCGACACTGCTGCACGACGAACAGGCTGTCGCGAATGGCCGCGGGCAGCAGCGTCAAAGCCGGCGGCAGCGCGTCGGCGAAAAACCGCGCGCCCTGGCTGCCGCCGAACACCAACAGCGAGTAGGGCCCGGTCGGGCCCGGTATGCGGTAGCTTTGCGTGGCCCAGTCGACCACCTGGTCGCGCACGGGATTGCCGGTCCAGCGCGCCTTCTTGAGCGCGCCGCCGCTTAGATACTTGGTGTTCTCAAACGAGGTGGCAATGGTCGTGACGCGGCCGCACAACAGGCGATTGGCGCGGCCGAGCACGGCATTCTGCTCGTGCAGGGCGGTAGGGATGCCGCGCAAGGTGGCGGCCAGGATCGGGGGAAAGGCCGGATAGCCGCCGAAGCCGACCACAGCGCCAGGCTTCACCGTGCCCAGCAGGGCATAGGATGCGGCGATGCCGCGCCCCAGCATCCAAAGCGTGCGGCCCGCCGCAATCGGCGATCGACTGGCCAGGGTCGCTGACGGGACGCGATACACGGCGCGCGCAGGGAAATTGGCGCCATAGCGGTCACCCCGCATGTCCGTCACCAAGTCGACGGGAATCTCGCGGCGGCTGAGCTCCTGCGCCAGCGCGAACGCGGGATAGAGGTGTCCGCCGGTGCCGCCGGCGGCCAGCATCACGCAAGGCTTGCTCACTGGGCTCCCTTTCCCGCGTCCCCGCCCCCACCCTGGCCACCGTCACGGCCGCGCAGCTCGATGCCGGGCAGCGCCTCAACCAGTGCCCGGAACGCATCACCCCTGATTTCGAAATTGCGGTACTGATCGTAGGACGCACAGGCCGGCGACAGGAGCACCACTGGATGAGCGGCACCGCCACCCATCGCATCGAGCGTGGCGGACTCTACGGCCACCTCGAGGGTGCCGCAGCGATCGTAAGGCACCTTGCCCTGCAGCGTGGCGGCGAACTCGTCCGTGGCCTGGCCGATCAAATAGGCTTTGGCGATACGGGAGAAATATTGCGTCAGGCCGGCGATGCCGCCCTCTTTCGGCTTGCCGCCGATGATCCAGTGAATGTCGCCCGGGAAGGCGGCCAGCGCCGTGGCGGCGCTGTCGGCGTTGGTGGCCTTGCTGTCGTTGATGAACAGCGTGCCGCCGATGCGGCCGATTTCCTCCAGGCGATGCGGCAGGCCGGGGAAGGTGGCCAGCGCCGCCGCCACCTGGTTTGGCGTGAGGCCGGCGATGAGACAGGCGGCGCTGGCGGCGAGCGCGTTCTGGATGTTGTGGCGACCGCGCAGGGCACCAAGGCCGGCCAGATCGGCGAACGCGCCGAGCGGCCCCGTCCAAGGCGCCCGGCTGATCAGTTGGGTGCCCTCCGCGTACCAGCCGTGGCCAACGCGCTCGTTGGCCGACAGCACATCGACCCAGCTGCGGTTGGCAAGCCGCAGCCGCTCAGCGATGTCGCGGCACCAGTCGTCGTCTTGGCCGACGATGGGGCGCCGCGCCGCCTCCACCAGACGCGCCTTCAAGGCCGCGTAGTGCTCGATGGTGCCGTGCCTGTCGAGGTGATCGGGCGAGATGTTCAGGAGCACGCCGACGCTGGCATCGAGCGACGGCGTCAGCTCAATCTGGAAGGACGACATCTCGACGACGTGGATTTGATCCGCAGCGGGCGGCTGCAGCGCCAGGACTGCGGTGCCGATGTTGCCGCCCATCTGCACGTGGCGGCCGGCGGTGCGCAGGATGTGGGCGATGAGCGCCGTGGTCGTGGACTTGCCGTTGGTACCGGTGATGGCGATGAACGGCGCATCGGGAGCGTGCTTGGCGCGCTCGCGGCAGAACAGTTCGATATCGCCGATGATCTCGACGCCGGCGGCCCTGGCCTTGGCAACCGTCCAGTGTGGGGCTGGATGCGTGAGCGGCACGCCCGGCGCCAGCACCAGCGCCGCAAACCCTGTCCAATCCGCATCCGCCAAATCTTGCGCGGCAAAGCCCGCCGCCGACGCCGCAGCCTGGCCGGCAGCGCTGTCGTCGGCTGCAACCACCCTCGCTCCGCCGGCGGCCAGCGCCTGGCAGGTGGCGATGCCGGAGATGCCGAGCCCGAACACGGCAACGGTGCGGCCGGCGAATGTTGTGATGGGCGTCATCGGCGCAGTCATACGCGAGGAGCCGGCAGCGTGACCAGACACATAAGGTGACGGCCCGCCCCGCCGGCTTCGCCGATCGGTGATA
>DASTOW010000224.1:0-3072 GCA_035762425.1 Hyphomicrobiaceae bacterium
GCCCGGCTTGCGTCCATCAGCCGGCGCACGGGCTGCACGATCCATTGCGGGCAGACATTGGCCGAGCTCAGGATGGCCAAGGGAATGGCAAAGATTACGGCAAGCGCCGTGCCCCAGACGGCGATCTGCACGGTTTCGACCATCTCCGCGGCATAGGCCGTCCAATCGCTGAAATCCGGCCGCAGGAAGCCCGAGGCGAACTCCGCCATGTTGCGCCAGTCGGTGAACAGCAACCCGATCTTGCGCATTTCGGTCGGCCCCCAGCTCCAGGCGAGCAGGGCGGCGATCGCGAGCCACAGCAGCCAGCCGCGCGCGCGTGCCGCGAGCGGGCGCCGCGGCACCGCGATGGGGCCCGGTCCCCTGTCGGGGCGATTGGCAGGGGCGGTTATGGCCAAGGCGCTGGTCTCCGGACGGCCGCTGCCAGGGAACGCGATTGGGGTCCCCTGGCAGCTGATCGAAAGTGGGGCCGCGCGGGCTATTGCTTGCGGGCGTCGATCTGACGGCCGATGTCGGCAAACTGCTTCTCGAGCTCAGCGAGCTTCGCCGTCTTCTCGGTGGCGGCGAGCTTCTCGTCGCCCTTGAGCTTCATGATTTCCTTGTTGAGCTCCATCTGCCGGATCGGCAGCAGCTGGTTGTTATCGGACTTCTTGAAGGGCGCCCATTGCAGGTCGGCGAGGACCTTTTTTTCGGCATCGGTTCTGCCGTAGGCGAACAGCCAGTCGCCAATCCTCTTCTTGAGGCCGGCATCCAGGTCCTTGCGCCACACGAGCGGGTCGGAGGGGATCAGCGGCGAGGTCCAGATGACGCGAATTTCCTTGGCCTTGTCTGGAGCAGTCTTGGCGATGCGCTCCAGGTTCTCGCTGTTGTTGGTGGCGGCATGCACGAGCCTGTTGGCAACCGCAAGCGCGTTCGCTTCATGATTGGCGTTCCGCACGGTCTTGAAACACTGCTTGGGATCGATGCTTCTGGCCGAGAAGATGAAAGTGGTGGGTACCAGGAAGCCCGACGTCGAGTTGGGGTCGCCGATGCCGAAATCGATCGCCTTGTCGCATTTCAGCACGTCGTCCAGACTCTTGAGCGCGCTGTCCTTGTGCACGATGACGTGGGAGTAGTAGCCGTCCTGGCCGTTGGCGGCCACCGTCTGGGCGAATACCTCGCCGTCGGCGCGGTCGACCGCCTCCATTGCCGACTTGTTGCCGAACCAGGCGACCTGCACCTTCTTGAAGCGCATGCCTTCGATCACGCCGGCATAGTCCGAGGCGAAGAAGGCGTTGATCTTGAGGCCGGTGCCCTTCCCCATGTCGGCGAGGAACGGATCCCATATCTTCTTGAGGTTGGAGGTGGCCTCGGTCGAGATGATCCCGAAGTTGATCTCCTCGGCGGCACGCGCCGGGGTGACAGCCAGCGTCACGGCGACGGATGCCGCCATCAATGCACGAAGCATGCTTTGCCTCCTTGCCTCTCTGCTCGGTTTCCTGGTCAGTGCCTACCGGAGTGGTGCCGGGGAGAGTGCGTGGATGGCGGTGGCTCAGGCCCCCGCCGCCGCAGCGGCGCGGCCTGGGCGCCAGATGGGACGGGGCCCACCTTTGGTTGCGCTGGCGTTGGCGGTAGCGGGCACGGCATCGACGACGCCGGCCGGCAGCACCAGCTCCTGGCTTTCCGCGCCGTAGAGCTCGTCGAGGAATGACCTGTTGAGCGCGCTCGAGGGCCCGTCATAGACGATGCGGCCATCGCGCAGAGCGATGGTGCGCGGGCAGTAGGACAGCGCGTACTCGACCTGGTGCAGGGAGACGAGCACGGTGATTCTGTCCTGTCGGTTGAGCTCGGCAAGGATGTCCATGACGCGGCGAGCCGCCTTGGGATCGAGCGAAGCGATGGGCTCGTCGGCGATCAGCACGCTGGCGCCCTGCACGAGGGTGCGGGCAATGGCCGCTCGCTGCTGTTGGCCGCCGGAGAGCTCGGAGCCCCGTTTCAACGCATGCTCGGCGATGCCGACGCGCGCAAGCGCCTGGACGGCACGACGCCGCTCCTCGACGCTGAAGCGGGCAAGCGTGCCGCGCCAGCCGGGGATCTGGCCCAGAAGGCCGAGGCACACGTTGGTGAGCACCGACAGGCGCGGCACAAGGTTGAACTGCTGGAAGATGACACCAATAGATGCCCGCAAGCGTGCGGCGCACGCTGTGATGCGACCGTCCTCCTGGATCGGCTGACTCAGGACGACGATGCGGCCACCGCCCTCCCTGTCCGCACGGCGATCCGGCCGATCAACGCTGATGAGGCCGGCGATGGCGCGAATGAGTGTGGATTTGCCTGATCCGGAAGCGCCGATCAGCGCCACCATCTCGCCGGCAGCCACGGTGACATTGATGTCTTTCAGAACCGGTGTTCCGGCGCGGAAGGACTTGGCCACTCCGACGATCTCGATTGCTGCGGCGCTCAAACCTGCGGTCCCCTCGCTTGTGTCGCTTGTCGCCGTGGACATCTAGCGGCAACTCGTGACAAGCAAGCCACGGGTTCATGACAGGCGTGTAACAAACCCAGCGAACCCGCGGACAGCGGCAGCCGTCACAAGAGTATCAGCCAGCTCCGCTATGACCCGTGCGATGAGCATCGTGAGGGAGACCAACAGCGGCGCCTGTGCCGACGCCGAGGCGCTGGGGCAGAGCCCTGCCTGGCGGCCAGATCGGGGTGGGCGACGTCGAGATTGAGCTGGTGCTGGAGGAGCTGGGGCTTGCGGCACCGCTCGGTGCGCAATCTTCACCGAATGCGAGATGGTCAACCAGTTCAAGGGTTCGGCGGATGCGCCACCCCCGCTAACGTGCGGTTGGGCTGGTATTCGGCCGCAGCGAGTGCGGGGCCGTAGCGCGCGTACAGGATCAACCAGCGATCTCGGGAGCGGAGAGGACAGCATCGGGCGGCAGCGGCAGGTAAAGCGAGAGCGTCGATCCTCGCCCAATGCCTGCGCTGAAGGACTCGACGTGCCCGTTGCACGCGGTCACGAGCGCGCGCGATATCCAAAGACCAAGCCCGGACCCCGGAATGATGTCGCGATGGCGCGGACTTCGATAGAAG
>DASTOW010000225.1:0-10581 GCA_035762425.1 Hyphomicrobiaceae bacterium
CCTCGTAGCCCGCTGCCAGCATGTGATGGCAGATTGCGGCACCGATGCCGGTTGAACCACCCGTGACTATGGCGACCTTGCGCATGTTCATTCGCGCTCAGCAGAAACAAGGGCCAGCACACGCAGCGGACTGCCGCTGCCCTGCTTGATCTTGAGAGGCGCGGCGATAATAACGGCGCCCTTCGCCGGCAGCAGATCGAGGTTGGTGAGACACTGCAGTCCATAACGACCCTTGCCGTGCATGTAGAAATGCGCCGGGAACGGCGGGTTGAAATGCTGCGCCTGGCCCGCGTCGGTGCCAATCGTCTCGGTTCCGAAGCCGTGCACGTCGCGCTCCTCGACCAGCCACTCGACCACCTCGGGTCCGGGACCCGGCGTGTGCGCTCCATCCTGGCGTAGGCCCGCATAGTCGGCGTAGGATTTCTTCGACCAATCCGTGCGCAGCAGAACCCAGGAGCCAGCCCCGATCTTGCCGTGCTGCTTCTCCCACGCCTTGACGAACGCAACGGTAAGAAGGAAGTCCGCATCCGCCTTGGCCTCTCGCGAGCAATCGATGACCGCGGCCGGCGCAATGAAGTTCTTGGCAGGTATGGTGTCGACGGCATTGTCGGGCAAATCCTTGCCGGACACCCAGTGAATTGGCGCATCGAAGTGGGTGCCGGTATGCTCGCCCACCGTCAAGTTGTTCCAGTACCAAGCCGGACCGCGCTCGTCGTAGCGCGAAATCTCCTCGAGCCGGAACGGTGCGCACTGGCCGAACTCGGGCGGCAGCACAATGGTTGGGAAATCCGGCGTTAGGGTTTGCGTCAAGTCGACGACGCGGATTGTGCCGGAAGCAATCGCCCGGGCAAACGCCAGCAGGTTTGCTACAGCCATGGTCCCCTCCTCAGCCCGCCAGCTCGCGTTCCAGCGCCTTGGGATTTACTGCGAGGCGCAAGCGGATATCCTCCGCCACGTCCCCGACGAATACGTCTTCGAGACCCTTCTTGAGGGCTTCGATCACCGCACGCGCCAGAGCTGCCGGCGCCACCTTGGGCGGCGGTACGGTCTGGAACCATTCCGTCTCGAGCGGCCCGAAGAACACGTTGACCATGCGCACGCCGCCGGAACGCAGCTCTGCCCGCAGGCTTTGCGTCGCCGACAGGCAGGCAGCTTCAGCGGCCGAATGGGCGCCATAAGTCGGCCAGTTCATCAAGGCGTAGACCGACAGCAGGTTGACGATCGCTGTGGCCGAGTTGACGCCGTCGGCGCCGCGAAACCGCATGCCCGGGCCGAATGCCTGGGCAAGGCGCATCAGCCCGAAATAACGCACGTCCATCTCCTCGCGCGCGATATTGATGCCACGACGCTCGATGATGCCGCCGGCGCGGATGTGCTCGGCCGTATTGACGATGATGTCGATGCGCCCGCCATTCTGCTCGGCTTGCTCCAGGACCGATTCGCTGTCGGTGATGTCGAGAGGAATGATCTCGACGCGCTCGATGCCACGCAGGGCATCCATGCCCGGAAACGGCTTCCACGCATCGGCTATGCCGACGAATATGATGCTGGACCCGGCTTCGGAGAACGCCTTGGCCATGGCCTGCCCGACGGCAGTGCGCCCATCGGTGATAAGAACGCGCCGGAACTTCGGGTCACAAGTCAATTCGCGCAGCTGAGGATCATCTCCCATGTGCGGCGTGTCCTGTTCCGGCAAGGCAATGGCGACGGGGGCACCGCTCTTGTCGAGCTTCAGCCCAAGGCGCACACGTCCGCCCTCTTTCGTATCGCCGTGCAGATGCGCGACCAGCACCGGGCCGGCGTCGAGCTTGACGGTGCCGATCCGCCACGGCGTACGCTCGCGGAAGTAGGGATCGGTCGAAGATCGCACCGTCGTCTCTGCCAGCAGCACGCCGCGCGCATCCACATCCTTGTAGGGCAGACGAGGCGAAAGACAGACGGGGCAGGCATCACGCGGCGGATAGACGACCGCGCTGCAGTCGGCACAGCTCTGCAGCACGAACCGTCCCTCGGCCGCCGCCGCCGTCAGCCCATGGGCGGCGCGGCTGCGCGCACCCTGGGGATTGAGGGGCAGGCGGGTTTTCTTGAGCGGATCCTTGCGCCCGGGACGTGCAAGCGGCTCGGTCATGCTGCCCTCGCGAGAATGGCCGCGCCCGACGCAAGCCCACGATCGTAGTTGATCATGCCGAAGCCGGACACAAGTCCGATTCGGGCGTCGGGTACGTGAGTGCCGAGTGGCGCATCAGTGAGCTGCCGCAGCGCCTCGACGAGGCCCAGGTATCCGCCTGCCGCACCTGCCTGTCCCACCGACAGCTGGCCGCCGCAGGTGTTATGCGGGAACGTGCCGTCGTTTGTGAGCGTGTGCGAACGCACGAAGTCGGCTGCTTCACCCTTCTTGCAGAAACCGAGGTCCTCCAACTGCATCATGGTGATGACGGGATAGTCGTCGTAGGTCTCAACGAAGTCGATATCGTCCGGCTTCACGCCGGCCATCGACCACAGCTCGCCGGCGTCCATGGCCCAGCCGCCGCGCACCTGTATGGGGTCGCCAGGAAAGGCATTGTGCCGCTCGATGGTGGAGAGCACGCGTACCGACTTCAGCCCGAGCGATCGGGCTGTCTGCTCGCTGCAGACCAGAAACGCCTCCGCCCCCGCGCACGGCATGACGCAATCAAACAGATGAATCGGATCTGAGATCGGACGCGCCGCCATGTACTCGTCGAGCGTCAGCGCCTTCTTCATCAAGGCGTGCGGGACGCCCATGGCGTTGTCGCGCTGGGCCACGCAGATCTTGCCGAAATCCTCGCGGCGCGCGCCGTAGGTGTTCATGTAGTTCTTCGCGATCAACGCGAAGGACGCGTTGGCACCGCCGGAGCCGTATGGGTAGACGGCGTCCTGGGCGAAGCGCGAGAAGGTGGCAAGGGTCTTGCGAAACGAGTCCACGTGGTTGGTATCACCCGCCACGCAAGCGACGATGTCGGCATCGCCGGCCTGCACGGCGCGCGCCGCCCGACGCAACCCCACCATGCCGCTGGCACCGCCGAACGGCACGTGATCCAGCCATCGCGGCGTCAGGCCGAAGTGCTGGGTGAGCCCGATGGCGGTATCGGGCCCGACCGTGAAGCTCGACACCGACAGGCCATCGAGGTCCGTCGGCTGCAGTCCCGCCTGCTTGGTCAGGGCCTGCAGCGCGCGGCCGATCCACCAGTGCGCGCTGTTGGTCGAATAGCGGCGATAGGGGACGGTCACCGGCGCACAGAGGACGACGCCATCATAGGCTTTTCGCCGACTGGGTGTGCTGGTCATGCCGCCACCCGCTTCTTCAGGTGCCGGGTATCGATACAGGCGTCGCTGGTGCGACTTGCGGCGACCAGGTCCTTCAAATGGCCACGCAGGATCTTCTGCGTCGAGCTCAGCGGCAGCTCACGCACGAACGCCACATAGCCGGGCGCCTTGTAGTACGCCAGACGTTCCAGGCACCAGGTAACGATGTCGGCCGCGAGCTTCCCGCGCGCGATGTGCTCGGCCGGCAGGTCCTTGGCAACGACGCAAGCAAACACCTCATCGCCCCGCACCGTATCCGCCACCGGAGCAACCGCCACATGGTCGATCGCCGGATGCTGCCGCAGCACGCTCTCGACTTCGACGGCAGAAATGTTCTCACCCGAGCGACGGATTACATTCTTCCGGCGGTCGATGAAGTGCAGCGATCCGTCGGCACTGCGCCGCACCACATCGCCGGTATGAAACCAGCCACCGTCCCAGGCTGTTGCCGTCGCCTCGGCATCCTTGAGATACTCCGTGAAGAATCCGTATCTGGGATCGGGACCGATGTGGCGTACGAGCAGCTCGCCGGGTTGGTCTGTGTCAGCCTCGCCGCCATTGTCAGCAACGATACGCACCTCCAGCTCGGTGCCGGGCTTGCCGAAGCAGCTTGTCCCGGTGTGCCGCGGCTCGGTCGAGGCAACGACCACGGCGCCGGCGCCTGTCTCGGTCATTGCCCAGGCTTCGATCAGCGGGAAGCCAAAGCGCTTCTCGAACGCTGCGTGAATACCGCGATCGACGCCGGCGCCAAAGCCGAACCGCACGCAATGCCCGCGCTCGTGCTCGGTCTCGGGTGCGCTGATCAGCATCGGCGGCATGACGCCGAGGTAGTGCACGATGGTTGCCCCGCTGTCCTCGACGCTTTGCCACCAGCTGCGGGGATGAAAGCGATCGAGCGCAATCAGGCAACCGCCCGTCGTCACCATCGCCATCGCCGAGTAGGCCATAGCGTTCATGTGAAACATGGGCAGCGGCGTCAGCATCCGCTCGGCGCCTTGCCGCATGGCGATCAATCCGCCTGCATTTGCATACCAGTGGCCGGCGTAGAGAAAATATGCGTTGGTGAGCACGCAGCCTTTCGGTTGCCCTGTGGTTCCCGACGTGTACAGCAGCGCGCACTCGCTGTTGCGGTCAGGCCTGCCCGGCTTCGCGGTTGGGATGGAAATGCGCGCAGGCGCATCATCGGGACCGACCACGCCGAGCTGCACCCCGATGGCCGCGGCCGCTCTGGCGATATCCGCCTGGCGATGATGAACGGCAACCACGGCGACAACCCCGGAGTGGCCAAGCAGATATTCCAGCT
This sequence comes from Hyphomicrobiaceae bacterium, assembly GCA_035762425.1. Classification (GTDB taxonomy): domain Bacteria; phylum Pseudomonadota; class Alphaproteobacteria; order Rhizobiales; family Hyphomicrobiaceae; genus AWTP1-13. The sequence goes on from DASTOW010000225.1 coordinate 4,628, forward strand.
CGGTCGAGCGCAGGTCGGGATTGATCGGCACCAGCGATACACCCAATGCGTTGAGCGCATACCAATGCAGAAAGAACGCTGGCCGGTTCTCCAGCAGGATGCCGACACGGTGGCCGTGACCGTAACCCTTCGCGCGGTAGGCCTCGACCAGCTCGCTGATGCGGGCCAAGGCATCGCGATAGCTGACCTCGCCAGCAGCGACGCCATAGATGTTCGCCGTTTCGGGCAGGACGGCAAGGCACGGACGCTCGCCATGCCGCGCGGCGGCGCGGTCAAAGGCGTCGAACACAGTGTCTGGAGCGTCCGCCGGCAGCTGCATGCGTGTCCTCACATGAACAGCTGGATGTTGCCGAAAGCGGCGTCACTATTGACGATGTCGACTCGCTTCAGCTTGATGCGCAGCTTGCCGTCGATCGTGCACAGCGTATGCGTCGCCCAGGCGGCGTAGAGGTCCTGGCGATCGAGCCGTGTCTCGATGTAGTGCATCGGCGTCCAGGTGACGTACTCGTTGCCTGCCTCGTCGCGCTTATCGACCTGCGGCGTCTGCAGCACGTGGTGGCAGCGGCTCTTCGGCTTCTGGCTGAACGTGCGGTTGCCCTTCAGCCGCTCGACACGGATCTTGAGCAGCAGCTTATCCTCGTACATCAGCGACGTGGTGAGCCGTGGGTCGGTCTGGCCCCATTCCAGCGGCATCCAGTAGCGGCCGTCCTCGGCGAACAGGTCGAGCCATTCCTCGAAGCGGTGCTGGTCGATCAGCCGCGTCTCGTGCACGACGAAATCGATCAGGTCCTGATTGGTGGGGGCGGTCATGATCTCACCGTCACATCGTCATGGTCATGAACTTCGACCAGGCGCGAAACTGATTGCGCATCTGCCACTCGGTGGTGCCGTTGGTGACGGCGGTGGTGTCCGCCACCTCCGAGGGGTCGTACAGGCGCTGCACGTTCACCCACTGATTGGCGTCGACGCGCAGGCCCTCCTGGGCGCGCTCGTACATTTCCAGATCGTCGTGCCCAACGACGGAGGTCGGCGCGTTGATGAGGCGGTTGTACATGAGCGTGCGCTCCAACAGCATGTCGGGAGCGCCGACCAGGCGGAAGGTCCACGACTCCACCAGCGTCTTGTTGGCTGCGAGCGGCTTGAACACGCGCACCAGCTGGATCGGTCCCTTGATCATGATGTTGGGGAAATACACCGTGTTGTGCCGGTTCTCGTCGAGGATGGCCTTGGCGCGCTGTTCACCGTAGGCCGTCACCATCTGCTCGAAGTAGCCGGGCACGGCCGAGTAGTCGGAATGGATCGAGTGGTGCACGCCGGTGTGGCCATGTCCGTTGGGCCACACGCGGATGCCCATACCCTCGAAGAATTCGTAGGGCGCCATGAAAGGTGCATAGATCTCCACCGCCATCGGCTTCTTGGCCCCGGGCGGTGCCTTCTTCCACACTTCGATCGCGGTGCCGGCTGAAGACTCGTGCGCCACCATCGGATGGCAGGTGTCGGTCTGGTTCTCGACCAGCATCTTCCAGTTGCAGTCGTGCATGTAGCGCAGCACGCCGCCGGCAACTTCGAGCCTGCCCGCCGGCGAGCGGTCGATCATGTTGTCGAAGCTCGATAGGCTGTCGCCGAAGAACTCCTCGAAACCTAGGCCGGCGTCGTTCAGCTTCGCGAACACGAAACCGCGGTAGTTGCGCACGTGCTTGACGGGCGCCATGCCCTTGGCTGCATGGCTGGCTTCGAGCCCCGTGTTCTCGTAGCCCTTCCTGAGGGGGATCGCCAGCAGCGAGCCGTCGGTCTTGAAGCTCCAGGCGTGATAGGGGCAGCGGAAGAACTTGCCGGCGTTGCCGTAGGTCTCGCTGGTGATGCGCGTGCCCTTGTGCGGACAGCGGTTGTAGAGCACATGCACAGTGTCGTCCGTATGGCGCACCATGAGCACGGGCTGGCGGCCAACATCGGTGCCGAAGTAGTCGCCCTTGTTCGGCACCTGGCTGTCGTGACCGACATAGATCCAGCTGTTGGCGAACAGGTGCTCCATCTCCAGTTCGAACACCTCCTGGTCGATGTAGACGTCACGATGCACCTCCGTCTCACGTATGAGGCTGCGCACCGCTTCGGAATTGCCTCGATACTTGGCCATTACTCGCGCTCCCACCTACAGATCGATCACCAGCCGCGGCGACTTCGACCGCGACACGCAAATCTGCATCAGCTTGCCCGCGGCCTTCTCGGCGTCCGAGAGGATGTAGTCGCGATGGTCGGGCACGCCTTCGATCACGCCGACCTGGCAGATGCCGCAATCGCCGCGCTTGCAATCGTGCATCGGGTCCTCGCCGGCCTCGATCAGCACATCGAGAATGCTCTTGCCGGTCGGAACGACATAGCTGCGACCCGAGCTCTTGAGCACCACCTCGAAAGCCCGGTCGCCGGCCACCGGCTCCGCAGCGGCAAATATCTCGAAGCGCAGCCGGTTCTTGTCCCAGCCGAGGTCCTTGGCGCAGGCAAGGGCGGCATCGAGCATCGCCGTCGGTCCGCATAGATAAAGCGGCTCGCCGGCTGTCAGGGATGTCATCAGGCCCCTGACGTCGCAGACGCCTGCTGTGTCGTCGGTATGCAGGGTCAGCCGTGCCCCGGTCAGGGCCTCGATCTCCGGCAGGAACGCCATGTGCTGCCGGGCGCGCCCAGCATAGATGAGACGGAAATCGCGTCCCCCCGCCACCAGCGCCGTTGCCATGGAAATAATGGGCGTGACACCGATCCCGCCCGCCAGCAACATCACGGGCTTGGTCGTCTGCTCGAGCGGAAAGTTGTTGCAAGGCGGCGAGACGGAGATCGTATCGCCCACCTTGAGACCGTGCATGAACTTCGATCCGCCTTTGCTCGCCTCCTCCAGCCGCACACCAAGGCGATAAGCATGTGGCCGCGTCATGCCCGATTGATTGCCCGATGCATCGATCAGGGAGTAGGAGCGTTCGTCGCCGTCCGGCAACCGTACTTTGACGTGTGCACCCGCCTCCCACCACGGCAGCAGCCCGCCGTGTGGATGCGCCAGCCGCAAGCCGCGGATCTGCGGCGTCTCGGCGAATACTTCCGTGATCTTGAGTTCGAGACGATCCATCACGCTCATCACACAAAAGTATCGATGGTTGCCAGCGCACCCTTTAGCGGCTCGTCGCTTTCCTCACGCAAGGCCAACTGGCGCAGCCGCCGCATCCACTCGGCCGCATCCGGCCGACCCTGCAGGCGCCGCGCCGCGCCCATCAGCTGATCGAATTTCGATTGCCCGCGTGCGTGCGTATCGGAATAGCCTTTCACCAGTCGGCGCGTTTCCAGGATTTCCACGGCCAGCGCATAGTCGGTACGCGCGCTCGTACGGGCGAGATCAAGCCAGGCTTCACGATGCGCAACCTCACGGCCATGGCGTAGCGTCCCGCGCCGGTACCGTTTCAAACCGCCGACAGCATATAGCAAGAGGAACCAGCGGATGGTACCCGTGCGCACGCGCCGGCCACGATTGACGACGCGATCGAGCAGCCTCCATAGACGCGGCCTCGCCTCGAGCCAGAGCCCTAGTCCGCGCGGCAAGGTGCCGGCCACCTCCTCCATGCGCGGATGCATGAACTCGGTCGTGTAGACCAGTTGACCCCGCCCCACCGCCACCTCCTCGCGCACGCGCGCAAACCGGCTGGCACGCGTCTTTAGGTCAGCAACGCGGATGACATCGTCGTAGGTCATGGCAACGGCGATGGACTTGGCTGCCGCCAGGCTCAGCGCCGGCTCGCCGCCACGCTCGAAGGCCAGAAAACCGGCGACCAGATTGAGATACTCCTGCCCGTAGGCCACATCCTGATAGTCGACGACTTTGCGGAGGCCAGCCGCAAGCATGCCATGTAGCTCCTCCGGAAAGGTGGCGTGCGCACGCGCCACCAATGCATCGAACGGAGGGTGACCGATGGGCGCCAGCGGCGGATATTTCTTGCCGACCGGTGCCGATTTCGGCACTGGCCGGGGCTTGCCGGCCGTCGGTTCCTCGAGCGTCCGGTCGAACCCGGCCGCAAACGCCCGCACACTGGCCTCCACGCCGACACCAGCAGCGCGGATCGTCTGCGTATAGGCCTGGCGCGCGAACGGCAACGCGCCCGAGCCTGCAAGCGCACCAAATAGCACCGCTGAAATGACGCTGCCGTTCGCCTCGGCCAGCGCCGCCATATCGAAGGCGATAAAGCTCTTGGCACTGGCCAGCGCCGCGTCATAGACCTTGGCTCCATCGCCGATGCCGTCGCCCGGCGCGATCTTTTCCTGCACCGCATAGGTACGGTGCGACGACGTGATGAGCGTCGTGCGGCCAGGGGTCACCAGGCCCCGCAAAATGGAGCGACCGCCCTCCATCAGCTCGGCGGCCATGACAACATCAACGTCTCCCGGCGCCGGCATCAGCGACAGCACGGGATAACCCTTGTCCGAGCGCGGTCGGACCATCTCGATATAATAGATGGTGGCGCCGGTGCGCTGGGCCACGCCCGGCACCGAGGTAGATTGGGCGACCCAGCCCTGACTTTCGCCAAGGGCCACGATCCAATCGACAAGCACGCCGCCGCCCTGCCCGCCCATCGCCAACACCGCGATGGTGACCGGTCTGGCCGGGTCGAACTTGGATGGTGGGAGCATGGCGTTCACCTGGATCGCTCCATCAGCCCAGCACGATGCGATGTCTGTCGCGTCGGCGTTGCAGGAAGCCGATGACCGCCGCCCGCATGCTTGCCAGCAAGCGGTCGAACACAGTCGGGTTGTGGATGATGTCGGCCCGATAGAACGACGGGCACAGCACGGCCGCTTCCGCCACTTCGCCGCAGTTGCCGCAGCCGACGCAGGTGTTGTCGATGGCGGCTACGGGATCGTCCTTCAGGGGATCGTCGGTGCGCTTTACCGAGAGCGAGGGACAGCCGGACAGGCGAATGCAGGCGTGATCGCCGGTGCAGACGTCCTCGTCGACGCCGAAGCGCTCCCGCACCGTCCGCCTGCCGTTCTTGATCGCCTTGGCCAACAGAGGCTTCACCCGGCGCTGCTTGTTCAGCATGCATTCGGATGAGGCGACGATGACCTTTGGACCCTTCTCCTTGGTTGTGAGCGCCTCCTTCAAGGTGTCGCGCATGCGGGCAACGTCATAAGTGCGATCGACGTGCCGCACCCAAGTCGCGCCGATGCCCTGCACGGCCTCGGTGATCGGGTGCTTGGTCGAGCGCGCACGGTTGTCGGCCCGCGAGGAAAGTAAGTCCTGCCCGCCGGTGGCCGATGAATAGAAGTTGTCGACCACCAGCACGACGCCGTCGTGTTTGTTGAAAACCGCGTCACCGATGCCGCTGGTCAGGCCGTTGTGCCAAAAGCCGCCATCGCCCATTACGGCGATGGACCGCTTGGCGGCCGGCACGTTGAAAGCGGCCGCTGAGGCCGGTCCCAAACCATAGCCCATGGTGGTGGCGCCGACATTGAACGGGGGCAGAATCGAGAACAGGTGACAGCCGATGTCCGCCGCGACGTGGTGCGGGCCAAGGTCCTTCTCGACGAGCTTCATGGCGGCGAAGATCGGCCGCTCCGGACAGCCGGTGCAGAATCCCGGCGGCCGCGGCGGCACGACCTCGGCCAGCGCCTTGAGCTTGGCATCGGCAAGCGCCTGCGCATTCGGCGCGCGGGCCTGGTCTGACAGGAGCGATGGCATGACAGAAGCGAGGAAGCTGCGCATCCCGGCAGTCAGCACCGCTGCCGTGTACTCCCCGGCCATGGGCAGCATGCCCTTGCCGTGGATCGTTGCGGCTACGTCAGCCTTGCAGAGAATCTTGTACAGCGCCTGCTCGATGTAGTCGGGCTGGCCCTCCTCGACGATCAGCACCGCGCGTTTCGAACGGCAGAAATCGGCCACTTCGTCATCGATCAGGGGATAAGTGACATTGAGGACATAGAGG
>DASTOW010000226.1:0-4093 GCA_035762425.1 Hyphomicrobiaceae bacterium
TACAATCGTGTGCAGGCGCCGGGCACGAACAAGGGTCAGCTCGGGGCCTATGGCCAGGATGTATTGGAGCGGCTGGGCGGCTGGTGGGATGAGGCTGGCAACTCGACTGACTTCGATGCCAAGGCCAAGGTCTACTATGGCGATGTCACGCTGCACGACTTCCTGGAGCGCACCACCTGGCATTCGGGCCAGCATGTGCGCCAGCTGATGATGGTGCTGGGCAAGCTCGGCATCGCGCCTGATGAGCCGTTGGGCGCAGACGCGTTTACCGGCCTGCCGATGCCGGACAAAGTCTGGGACGACGAGCAGCCGGCCGCCTGAGGTAGCATCATCCCGGACTTCTGCCTCAGAAAAATATCCGGGACCCACGACGTCGGAGCATGTGCTCCTGGGTCCCGGCGCTGGGCTGCGCCCAAGCCAGGACGACGCAGCCCTCAACCGCGCGTGCGCGGCGAGGTCTCGGCAATTTCCTTGATCAGCTTGGAGATCAGCAGTTGGCCGAACGCCTCGAAGCTCTCCGCCTCTACCACAAACGCGCCTGGGCCGCCGATGACGTTCTTCTCGTAGTACTGCGTCAAGCCGCCCGGCGGATGCGTGTGCATGGGATTGGTGGCCAGCGGGATCTCGCTCAGGATCACCAGGCCGTTGATGGTCACACCTTGCGCCACCGCTCCGTCGCGCGCCTCGGTTACAGGCCGGCCGGAATTGTTGGTGCCGTCGCCCGATACGTCGATCACCCGCCGATCCGACTGAAACGGGCTGCGCGACAGCTGGCCTAGGCCGTAGTCGATGGCAGCGCTAATCGACGTACGCCCCATGAAGGCGCGTGGTGCGTCTTTGATGCGTCTGGCAACTGCTTCTGCTTCATCGGCATTGCCGACGCTGGTCCAGTCCATCACCACGGCTTGGTCGGTATCGCCGGCCCATTCCACGAAACACAATGCGATACGACCCACAGGGCCGCCCGCCATGGCCCGCACGACCCGCGGATCGACGATGGCTGCGGCATAGCCCTCACGTTGCAGGCGGAATTTGCGATCATCGACGCTGCGCGAGATGTCGGCCGCCAGCACCAGCAGCAGATCGACGCGATCGTCCGCCAGCGCCGACTGCGTGAGCACGCCCGGCCCCGACAGAACCAGCAGCGCCACAAACATCGAGACGAGCCGGCGCGGCATGCTGATCCTGGGTGTAGGGGATACGGGAATGGCGACCGTGCGGCGTTAGATGGTGTCGTTGCAGCGCAGAAGCTCGGACTTCAACCTGCCGATCTCGGTCATGAACTCGCGCTCGAGGTTACCCTGCCCGACGCGGCATTGCGTTTTTATGAATCGCAGGTCGACGTCGAAGCCCAGCGTCGACTTCAGTTGTTGGCGCAAGCTGTCGGGCAGCTCGCCACCGATCAAAGCGCTGCCGCCTTCGATCAGTGTGCAGATCTGGCCGACGAACTCAGGCCCGCTCGCACGCAGCTTCTCCATTACGTCGAGCTGCTGCTGTACGCTCTTCAGGTAGTCCTTGTTGCATTGCGGCTTGGCCATGTCGGGACGCGGCGTCGGAAACGGCAACTGCGCGTTCGCGGGTCCGGCAAGACTGGCGAGCAGCATGAGCACGGCGAGGCAGGCAAGGCGCTTCATGGTACGTCTCCATCCTGAAAAACCCGGGCACGTGCCCACGCGCTAAAAATGTGGAGCGCTGGCCGTCGTTTGCAAGCTTAGCTCAACGGCCAACAAAAGCGGACATCACATGTGTGTCGAGATTGTGGGCGGGCCCCCGGCTTGCCGCTGCCCAGGTTAGGCTTGGTTTGGGCTGGGCTTGAACGCCCGTAAGCCAGGCTCTAGCCTTATTGGGAAGCTCTGAACACGCCTTGGAGGCCCCCATGCAAGATCGCCCCACTGCCCCGCTCAAGACCTATCAGACCTACATCGACGGCAAGTGGGTCAATGCCACCTCGGGCAAAACCTTCCAGACTTTCGATCCCTACACGGGCGAGCCCTGGGCGCTGATTCCGGAATGCGACAAGGTCGATGTGGACCGGGCAGTGGAAGCTGCATCGCGCGCCTTCGAGAGCGGCCCGTGGCCGAAAATGACGCCGACCGCGCGCGGCAAGATCATGCGCCGCATCGCCCAACTGATCGAAAAGCACTCCGAGCACCTGGGCCAGATCGAGGTGCGCGACAATGGCAAGCTGATCTCGGAGATGGCGGCGCAGACCAAGTACATGCCGGAGTGGTTTTATTATTACGGTGGGCTTGCCGATAAGATTCAGGGTTCGGTGGTGTCGGTCGACCGGCCCGAACACTTCACTTACATCCTGAAGGAGCCGGTGGGTGTGTGCGCGTTCATCATCCCGTGGAACTCGCCCCTGATGCTGGTGGCCTGGAAGCTGGCGCCAGCGCTGGCGGCCGGCTGCACGGTGGTGATCAAGCCTTCGGAATACACCTCGGCCTCGCTCCTTGAGTTCATGAAGCTGGTCATCGAGGAGTCGGGCTTGCCGCCGGGCGTGGTCAATGTCGTCACCGGCTACGGCTCCGTCACAGGCGAGCCGCTGGTGACGCATCCCAAGGTCAACAAGGTAGCCTTCACGGGCGGTAGCGCAACCGGCGCACGCGTCAATGAGCTGGCTGCCAAGACCTTTAAGAAGGTATCGCTGGAACTCGGCGGCAAGTCGCCCAACATCGTATTCGATGACTGCATCCTGGAGGACGCGGTGAGCGGGGCCGTGTCCGGTATCTTCGCGGCGACGGGGCAGACGTGCATCGCCGGCTCGCGCCTGCTGCTGCAGGAAAGCGTCCACGATCAATTCGTGGAGAAGCTCGTGAGTATGGCCAAGACCGCGAGGCTCGGCAATCCGTTGCTGGCCGATACCCAGGTCGGCCCGGTGACTACACCGCCCCAGTATTCCAAGATTCTTTCCTACATCGACATCGCCAAAGGCGAGGGCGCCAGATGCGTGCTGGGCGGCGGCCCGGCCACCAAGGAGGAGGGCGGCGGCAAGTACTTCGTCAAGCCGACCATCTTCACCGGTGTCAACAACAAGATGCGCATCGCCCAGGAAGAGGTGTTCGGCCCTGTGCTGTCGGTGATCAAGTTCACCGACGAGGAAGAGGCGGTTCAGATCGCCAATGACATCGCCTACGGGCTCGGCGCCGGCGTGTGGACCCAATCGGTCAAACGCGCACACACCATGGCCAAGCGCATCAAGGCCGGCACCGTGTGGGTCAATACCTACCGGGCAGTCAGCTTCCTAATGCCGTTCGGCGGCTACAAGGCTTCAGGCCTTGGCCGCGAGAACGGCGCGGAGGCAATCGAGGGCTACCTGCAGTCCAAGAGCGTGTGGATCAACAATGGACCGGGCGGCGGCAACCCGTTCGTGATGAAGACGGCCGGCTAGGAGCCGATGATCGTCCGCGCGGCCCGTCCCGATGATGCACAGGCCGCCGCAACCGTCCTGCGGCGGTCGATTGCCGAGCTGTGCCAGGCCGATCATCAGGGGGATGCCGAGACCCTAAGGCGCTGGCTGGCCAACAAGACGCCGGAGCAAGTGCGAATTTGGCTTGCCGATCCGGATAGGCTGCTCGTCGTGGCCGAAGACGACGGACGCATCCTCGGCGTCGCGGCGGTGCAGACCTCGGGTCGCATCAGCCTCAACTACGTCTCACCGGACGGGCGCTTTCGGGGCGTCAGCAAGGCGCTTGTGCGCGACCTCGAGAGGCAGGCCAGGGCCCTGTGCCTCGAGGCCTGTGTGCTGGAAAGCACCAGGACCGCCTTAGCGTTCTACCGCAGGATGGGCTACACCGGGGCCGGCGACCCGCAGCCTAGGTTCGGCGTCGTCGTCGGCTACCCGATGCGCAAGAGCTTAGGCGCTGGCCTGTAATCCTGCGCAGATCGCAGCGATAAGCGGATTGGCTGGAGTAAGACCCGTGGCGTTCAACAGTGTCGGCATCGTCGGCGGCGGCGCCTGGGGCACGGCGCTGGCCCAGACCGCGCGTCTGGCCGGTCGCGAGGTGCTGCTGTGGGCGCTCGAGGCCGATGTGGTGGCCGAGATCAACTCGCGCCACGCCAACACGCCGTTCCTGCCGGGTGTGCCGCTCGA
>DASTOW010000227.1:0-12975 GCA_035762425.1 Hyphomicrobiaceae bacterium
TTGGGGTTGATGAGGCGCATGCCGGTGGCGGGCGTCCGCAGCACCTGGTCCATGATCACCTGGCGCTTCACACCGGGCTTGTGGCGCAGCGTCAGCACGATGGCCCCGATCATGGCCACCAGCAGGATCAGGCCGGCGCCCTGGAAAAAGTAGACGTAGTCGGTGTAGAGCACGCGGCCCAGCGCTTCCGTGTTGGTGATGCCGGACCCTGCCGACGGGATCGGCGCCGTCGGCGCCGCGAGCGCCTTCGGATTGACGAACCGCACACCCACCACCAGCACCAGCTCGACCAGCAGGATGATGCCGACCAGCGCGCCCAGCGGCGCATTCTTCATGAAACCGGCGCGCAGCTCCGCGAAATCGACGTCGAGCATCATCACGACGAACAGGAACAGCACCGCCACCGCGCCGACGTAGACCACCACCAGGATCATGGCGAGGAACTCGGCGCCGAGCAGGATGAACAGCCCGGCGGCATTGAAGAACGCCAGGATCAGGAACAGCACGGCGTGCACGGGGTTCCTGGCCGCGATCACCATGAAGGCGGCGGCCACGGTAATGCCCGCGAACAGATAGAAGAACATCGCCGCCAGCGTCATGGCATCACCGGTATGGAGCGTCGAGCTTGAGGTTCTGGGCGATCTCGCGCTCCCAGCGGTCGCCGTTCGCCAGTAGGCGCTCCTTGTCGTAATACAGCTCCTCGCGCGTTTCGGTGGCGAACTCGAAGTTCGGCCCCTCGACGATGGCATCGACCGGGCAGGCTTCCTGGCACAGGCCGCAGTAGATGCACTTGACCATGTCGATGTCGTAGCGCGTGGTGCGCCGCGTGCCGTCGTTGCGGCGTGGTCCCGCCTCGATGGTGATGGCCTGCGCCGGGCAGATCGCCTCGCACAGCTTGCAGGCGATGCAGCGTTCCTCGCCGTTGGGGTAGCGGCGCAGCGCGTGCTCGCCGCGGAACCGAGGCGACAGCGGCCCTTTCTCGAAGGGATAGTTCAGCGTTGCCTTTGGCTTGAAGAAGTAGCGCATCGACAGCCACAGGGCGCCGACGAACTCCCTCAGGAACAACGAGCTGATTGCGTTACCGAGCGCGGCCATGACAGGCTTCCTTTAGGGCGCGAGGTTAAGAAACTGCAGCACGGCGGCCACCGCTATCACCATGAACAGCGACAGCGGCAAAAACACCTTCCAGCCGAGCCGCATCAGCTGGTCGTAGCGATAGCGCGGCACGAATGCCTTCACCATCGCAAACATGAAGAATACGAACACCACCTTGGCTAGGAACCACAGCAGTCCCGGCACCATATTGAGCGGCCAGATGTCGACCGGCGGCAGCCAGCCACCCAGGAATAGGATGGTAGTAAGCGCGCACATCGTCACGATGGCTACGTATTCGCCCAGCATGAACAGCAGGTAGGGCGTCGAGGAGTATTCCACGGCAAAGCCCGCCACCAGTTCCGACTCAGCCTCCGGCAGGTCGAACGGCGGCCGGTTGGTCTCGGCCAGCGCCGAGATGAAGAACACGATGAACATCGGAAACAGCGGCAGCCAGTGCCAGTCGAGCAGCGAGTTCGGGAAGCCGAAATGGGTGCCGATGCCGTCCTTTTGCGAGTTGACGATCTCGCCCATGTTGAGCGAGCCCACGCACAGCAGCACGGTGATGATCACGAACCCGATCGACACCTCGTAGGACACCATTTGCGCTGCCGAGCGCAGCGAGCCGAGGAAGGGATACTTCGAGTTGGACGCCCAACCGCCCATGATGATGCCGTACACGCCGAGCGAGGAGATGGCGAACAGGTAGAGAATGCCGACGTTGAGGTCGGAGATCACCCAGCGCCCCCAGCTGTTCTCGTTGAGCGGGATGACCGCCCAGGCCGCCAGCGCCAGCACCGAGGCCACCAGCGGTGCCAGCAGGAACACGCCCTTGTCGGCACCGGCCGGGATCAGCGGCTCCTTCAGCACGAACTTCAAGAGATCGGCAAATGACTGCAGCAGCCCGAATGGTCCCACCACGTTGGGACCGCGGCGCATCTGCACGGCTGCCCAGACCTTGCGGTCCATCAGCAGCAGAAAGGCGATGATGACGAGCAGGGCCACCAGCAGCACGACGCTCTGGAAAGCCATGACCAGCAGCGGCCACAGCGTGCTCTGCCAGATCTCCTGCCAGGACCAAGCGCTAGCCATGCGTTCCCGTGGTCCCTTCTTTCATGCTCTTGCGCAGCGCGGCCAGTTCCGCCATCACCACGGAGGCGCGCGCAATGGCATTGGTCAGGTAGTAGTCGTGCACCGGCGAGACGAACGGCTCGGAGCCCGGCGTGCCGCCGCGCGTTGCCAGCCCCTCCACCCCCTTCATATCGGCAGGGGCAGCCACGTCCAGACTGGCAAGCGCCGGCGCCGACTTGTACATGGCCGTCCGTAGCGCCGAAAGGCTGTCGTAGGGCAGCGTGTGGCCGGTATGCGCCGACAGGGCACGGATGATTGCCCAGTCCTCCTTGGCATCGCCCGGCGCGAAGGCGGCCTTGGCCGTAGTCTGGGCGCGGCCTTCAGTCGACACGTAGGTGGCGCTCTTCTCGGTATAGGCCGAGCCGGGCAGGATCACGTCGGCGCGCTGGGCCCCAGCATCGCCGTGGCTGCCCTGGTAGATGACGAAGGCTTTGCCCAGGGCCTGCATATCGATCTCGTCGGCACCCAGCAGGTACACGACCTCAAAGTCGCCGCTGGCGGCCGCTTTCAGCATGCCGGCGGTATCGAGCCCGCGCTCGGCTGGCACGAAGCCGAGGTCGAGCCCCGCCACCCGGGAGGCCGCGGTGTGCAGCACGTTGAAGGGGTTCCAGTCCCCTTCCTTGCCCTGCCCGACCTGCATGGCGAGCTTCGCCGCGGCCGCCAGCACGGCCTGGCCGTCGGCCCGTGCGGCAGCGCCGCTGCCGACGATCAGCATCGGCCGCTTGGCGTCACGCAGGACGTTGGCGAAGCTGTGCTTGCCGTCGAGCACCTCTTTCAGCGTGTGCGGCCCGGCACCCAGATACTCGTAGGGATAGGTGAGGTCGGCCTGTTCGCCGATCAGCGCCATGGCAAGCCCGCCCTGGCGCCAGCGCTTGCGGATGCGCGCGTTGAGGACGGCGCCTTCCAGGCGCGGATTGGTGCCAATCAGCAAAATGGCATCGGCCCGTTCAATGCCCTCGATGGTGCCGTTGAACAGATAGCTCGCACGGCCGAGCGCTGGATCAAGCTTGGCGCCGTCCTGCCGGCAGTCCAGGTTGCGTATACCAAGCCGCCCCAGCAGGTCCTTGAGCGCGAACATCTCCTCGGCGCCCGCCAAGTCGCCGGCAATGGCCCCGACCCGGTCGGGCCACATCGACTTCAGCTTGGAGGCTACCAGCGTCAGCGCCTCGTCCCAGTCCACCGGCACCAGCCGGCGGTTCTTGCGCACGTAGGCCCTATCGAGACGCTGGATGCGCAGCCCGTCGGCGACGTGCCGTGTCTTGTCGGAGATCCACTCCTCGTTCACGGCGTCGTTGTTGCGCGGCAGGATGCGCACCACCTCGCGGCCGCGCGTATCGACGCGGATGGCCGAGCCTACCGCATCCATAACGTCGATGCTCTCGGTCTTGCGCAGCTCCCACGGCCGCGCCGCGAACGCCCACGGCCGGTGCGTCAGCGCGCCGACAGGGCACAGGTCGACCGCGTTGGCCGACAGCTCCGACATCATGCCGCGCTCGAGGTAGGTCGTGATCTCCATGTCCTCGCCGCGGCCGATAGCGCCAAGCTCTTCCACGCCCGCCACCTCGGTCATGAAGCGCACGCAGCGCGTACACTGGATGCAGCGGGTCATCGCCGTCTTGATGACGGGGCCCAGATATTTCTCGTCGACGGCCCGCTTGTTCTCGGCGTAACGCGAGCCGCCCACGCCGTAAGCCATGGCTTGATCCTGCAGGTCGCACTCGCCGCCCTGATCGCAGATCGGGCAGTCGAGTGGATGATTGATGAGCAGGAATTCCATCACGCCTTCGCGCGCCTTTTTGACCATCGGCGAGCGCGTATTGATGATTTTGGCGCTGCCATCCTTGTTGGGCGGCAGGTCGTTGACGCCCATGGCGCACGAGGCGATCGGCTTCGGCATGCCCGCCACCTCGATCAAGCACATGCGGCAGTTGCCGGCGATCGACAGGCGCTCGTGGTAGCAAAAGCGCGGGATTTCGACGCCTGCCAGCTCGCACGCCTGGATCAGCGTGATGCCGTCCTCGACCTCGATCGGTGTGCCGTCGATGATCAGTTGCTTGGGCATGCCCGACCTGCTCCCGACTGCCTGCGTGTCAAAGCCTCAAACCTTCAGTTGACGCGTGACGGCTTGGCGGTTGCCCGGATCAGCCCGCCGGCTACCAGCGCCGCCAGGCCTACCCAGAACACCTTGGGCTCGTAGGGTGTCTTGCCCAGCAGCCGGGCGCCGCCCGACACCAGGCCGCAAAAATCGCTGCTGGTATAGAGGCAGCTCAAGGCGTCGAACACGCTGAACTGGCCGCGTGCACCAGGCACGCTGGAAACGTCGCTCATGATTGAGGCATAGAACGAGTACCACCACACCAGCGCCCCCACCAGCACCAGGCCGCCGCCGATCAGCAGCAGACTGCCAAGCTTCTTGAGATCCATAGCTCCCCCTACTCTGCCGCCTGGCGCTGCGCCGCCTGATAGCGATCAATGCGCTCTTCGATGACGCTGCGGTAGTTGCGGATCAGACCCTGCACCGGCCACGCCGCCGCATCCCCCAATGCGCAGATGGTGTGGCCTTCGACCTGCTTGGTTACGTCGAACAGCAGGTCGATCTCGCTCTTGTCCGCCTCGCCCTTCTCCATGCGCTGCAGGACGCGCCACATCCAGCCGCAGCCTTCGCGGCACGGCGTGCACTGGCCGCAGCTCTCGTGCTTGTAGAAGTAGGCGATGCGACGGATGGCGGCGATCACGTCCGTGGACTTGTCCATCACGATCACGGCCGCCGTGCCCATGCCGGATTTCAGCTTTGAGAGCGTATCGAAATCAAGCGTCAGGTCCTGACACTGCGCTTCCGGCAGCATCGGCATGGATGAGCCGCCGGGGATCACGGCCAACAGGTTGCCCCAGCCCCCGCGTACGCCGCCCGCATGCCGGTCAAGCAGCTCGCGTAGGGGAATGCCCATCTCCTCCTCGACCACGCACGGCATCTCCACGTGGCCCGAGATCTGGAACAGTTTGGTGCCGGTGTTGTTCGGTTTACCGATGCCGGCGAACCAGGTGGCACCGCGGCGCAAGATGTCGCCCACCACCGCGATCGATTCGACGTTGTTGACCGTGGTCGGCGCGCCGTACAGGCCGACGTTGGCGGGGAATGGTGGCTTCAGGCGCGGCTGGCCCTTCTTGCCCTCCAGGCTCTCCAGCAGCGCCGTCTCTTCGCCGCAGATATAGGCGCCCGCACCATGGTGCACGTAGCACTCGAAGTCCCAGCCGTGGATGTTGCTGTGGCCGATCAGCTTGGCATCGTAGGCCTCGTCGATCGCCGCCTGCAGACGCTCGCGCTCGCGGATGAACTCGCCGCGCACGTAGATGTAGCAGGCGTGCGCGCGCATCGCGAAGGAGGCGAGCAGCGCACCCTCGATCAGCAGGTGCGGGTCATGCCGCATGATCTCGCGATCCTTGCAGGAGCCGGGCTCCGACTCGTCGGCGTTGATCACGAGATAGGACGGCCGCGGATCGCTCTTGGGCATGAACGACCACTTCAAGCCGGTCGGAAAGCCGGCACCGCCGCGCCCGCGCAGGCCCGACGACTTGATCTCGTTGATGATGCCGTCGTGGCCCTTCTCGATCAGGGCCTTGGTGTTGTCCCAGGCACCGCGCGATCGGGCGCCGGCCAGCCGCCAGTCCTGGAAGCCGTACAGGTTCTTGAAGATGCGATCTTTGTCCTGCAGCGCCACGGTGCCTTGATCCTCACTTGCCGGTCTTGGCAAAATCTTTGAGCGTCGTCGGCCCGCCCGCTGGACACGACGCCTGCCGGCCGATCTGCGATCCGGGCTTGGGTGGCTGGCCCTTGGCGAAACCGTCGAGCACCTTCTCGAACAGCTCCGGCGTCAGGTCCTCGTAAGTGTCCTTGAAGATCTGCACCATCGGCGCGTTGGCGCAGGCGCCGAGGCACTCAACCTCTTCCCAGGAGAAATTGCCGTCCGCGGACAGGTGGTGGGGGTCGTGATGGATGCGCCGTTTGCACACCTCCACCAATGCTTGCGATCCGCGCAGCATGCACGGCGTCGTACCGCACACCTGCACGTGCGCTTTCTTGCCGACCGGCGACAGCTGGAACATCGTGTAGAAGGTCGCGATCTCGTACACGCGGATGTAGGCCATGCCGAGCATATCGGCCACCACCCGCATGGCCGGTTCGGGCAGCCAGTTGTCGTGCTGCTCCTGCGCGCGCCACAGCACCGGAATGACGGCCGAGGCCTGCTTTCCGGGCGGATACTTGGCGATGGTTGCCTTGGCCCAGGCCGCGTTCTCCGGCGTGAAGGCAAAGCTTGTTGGCTGGTTGGGATCTAGTCGGCGGACGGCCATGTGCGGATGCTGGAGCTAGCGTTTCGCTGCACTGCAAAGACGGGCATTCTTATAGGCGCAGATTGGGCAGTTGTCGCCTTTCTTTAGAATGCCCCCAGGGTGTCGCGGAACGCGGCAAATGGCCTTCTACACGGCCCGTGGCCGGCCGGAAACCGCTCATTTTCAACCGAGCCAGTTTGCCAGCAGCAAGAGCGCCGATGGAGGGCCGAACAGAAGCGCGCTTTGCGCGCCGACGCGCAGGAAGCCAATCCAGAACACTGCCCAGGCCACGCCGAAAATCGGGATCGCCCAGGCGCTCACGATGTAGCCCCCGTAGCCGCGCGCCAGCGAGAACAGCAGCGCCATCAGGACACACATGATGCCGAGCGCCATGGGCATGGCCGGCCAGTCTGCCTGCCACACGCCCATCGGCCAGCCCCGGCGCGCCGCCAGGCCGCGATAGCCGGCCAGGCTGAGACCCCAGCCAAAAGCCCCCACTGCCAGCAGGAACCCCACGTCGACCATTTGTGCAGTCCGCTTAGGTGTGCCGGGCGGCCACCCGCCAGAGCGTCACGGCCAGCACGGCAGACGCGATGCCGCAGGTGATATGGAAGACGATCTGCGGCAGCTTTCCGGTCGAGCTTGCCGCAATTGTCGCGTCGGCGAAACAGACGATGGTCCCCATGGCAAACCATATGGCCAGCGCCCGCCATTGCCGGAAAGTTGCAAAGGCCACCGCCAACAACCCGAGCCACACATTGCGCAGCCCGATGATGTAATAGAGCTCATTGCCCGATGGCCGCCGCGGCACGCCGAAGGTGACAGCCGCCAGTTCCGGCAGCACGAGGTAGCGAATGCCGATGAAGGCCAGGAGCAGTCCTCCCGCCATCGAAACGATCGCCAACAAGCCGAGCTTGCGTCGTGTGGCCTGTTCGGACATCTGTGAAGCCCTTGCTGCACCGTGGACCCCGCCCGCCTGTCATAGCCGGGCTGAGCCGCCCTAGCCAGCCATCAGAGCCAAACTTGGGCGTAACGTGGTGGTGCGACCCTAACGATCGATCTCGCCAAACACGATGTCGAGCGAACCCAGGATTGCCGACACGTCGGCCAGCATGTGACCCCGGTTGATGAAATCCATGGCCTGCAGGTGGGGGAAGCCGGGCGCGCGGATCTTGCAGCGGTACGGCTTGTTGCCGCCATCCGCCACCAGGTAAACCCCGAACTCGCCCTTAGGCGCCTCCACGCACGCATAGGCTTCGCCGGCCGGCACGTGGAACCCCTCGGTGTACAGCTTGAAGTGGTGGATGAGCGCCTCCATGGAGCGCTTCATCTCGCTCCGCGTGGGTGGCACCACCTTCTGGTCCAGTGCCACGTGCGGGCCCTGGCCCGCCGGCGACAGCAGCTTCTCGCAGCACTGCTTCATGATGCGCACCGACTGGCGCATCTCCTCCATGCGGAGGCAATATCGGTCGTAGTTGTCGCCGTTCTTGCCGATCGGGATGTCGAACTCGAGCTCCGAGTAGCACTCGTAGGGCTGCGCCCGGCGCAGGTCCCAGGCCGCCCCCGAGCCACGCACCATCACGCCCGAGAAGCCCCACCTGAAGCACTCCTCGAGGCTCACAACGCCGATATCGACGTTGCGCTGCTTGAAGATGCGGTTGTCGGTCAAAAGCCCCTCGATGTCGTCGAGCACCTTGGGATGCGTCTCGCAGAACTGGGCGATGTCCTCGATCAGCTTCACCGGCAGGTCCTGGTGCACGCCGCCGAAGCGAAAGTACTTGGCGTGCATGCGGCTGCCCGAGGCGCGCTCGTAAAACACCATCAGCTTCTCGCGCTCCTCGAAGCCCCACAGCGGCGGTGTGAGCGCGCCGACGTCCATCGCCTGCGTGGTGACATTGAGAAGGTGCGACAGCAGCCGCCCGATCTCGGAATAGAGCACACGGATCAGCTGGCCGCGTTTGGGCACCTCCAGCTCCAGCAACTTCTCGACCGCCAGGCAAAAGGCGTGCTCCTGGTTCATCGGCGCGACGTAATCGAGCCGGTCGAAGTAGCCGATCGCCTGCAGGAACGTCTTGTGCTCGATCAGCTTCTCGGTGCCGCGGTGCAGGAGGCCGATGTGCGGATCGACGCGCTCGACCACCTCGCCGTCCAGCTCCAGCACCAGGCGCAGCACACCGTGCGCGGCTGGATGCTGCGGCCCGAAATTGATGGTGAAGTTGCGGATCTCTGTCTCGGCCATCGACTCAGGTCCTTGCCTCACTCAAGGGCGCGACGCCCGCGGTCTTCGCCTTGACATTGACGCGAGCGGTGAACTTTTCCCAGGGTACAACAAAGCGATCGTGAGCGCCTGCCCCGATCGCTTCCACTCCGTCGTGCGCCTTGACCTTGAAGGACACGCGACGCCCTTCGACCTTGGTCACCTCAGCCATCACGGTGATGGTCTGCCCCGGCAGCGTCGCTGCCGAGTGGCTCACGTCGATGTGGACGCCGAGCGAGCCCTCGCCGGCCTCCAGGTGAGGCTCCAGAACCTTCATGCACGTCCATTCCATCAGGCCGACCATGAAACCGGTGGCAAACACTGCTGGCATGGACTGGAAGTCAGCCGCCTCGGGATAGAGATGCGGCACAGTCTTGTTGGCCGGCACCGTGTAGCTGAACGTGGCCGACGCCCCGGGCGCGATGGTATCCTTCATTGCGCTTTCCCAGGTGCCTTCGCGGCCTTCTCGTCGCCGGGCAGCACGTAGTTGGTGCCCTCCCACGGGGACTCGAAATCGAACGACCGGAACTCCTGCGTCAGCTTCACCGGCTCGTACACCACGCGTTTTTGGTCGTCGTCGTAGCGCACCTCGACGTAGCCGGTAAGCGGGAAGTCCTTGCGCAGCGGATAGCCTTGAAAGCCGTAGTCGGTGAGGATGCGGCGCAGATCTGGATGACCCGAGAACAGGATGCCGTACATGTCGTAGGCCTCCCGCTCGTACCAGTTGGCACCCGGGAATACCTCGATGGCGCTCGGCACGGCCGTCGCCTCGTCGGTGCGGCACTTCAGGCGGATGCGCTGATTGTGGCGCGGCGACAGCAGGTGATAGACCACATCGAAGCGCTGTTCGCGCTCGGGATAATCGACGCCGCAGATGTCGATCAACACCTCGAACAGGCACAGACTATCGTCGCGCAAAGTCTTCAGGACCGACACGATGCGATCGCTTACCACCTGCATGGTGAGTTCACCGCGCGCGATGTGCCAGCCCTCGACGGCCGCGCCGAGCTTGGCCTCGATATGCTTGGCAAGGTTTTCCAGAGTGCCGGTCATTCCAGCAAGTCTCCGTTCAATCGACGATGAACAGTCGCGCACCTTTGGCCGTGCGCGAGCGATGCGGTTCGGCGCCGTCCGCCACCTGATAGCTCATGCCGGGCTGCAGCGTGAACGAGCGCCCATCGTGTAGATCGGTCACGAGTTCGCCGTCGATGCAGAACAGGAAGTGGCCCTTCTGGCACCAGTGGTTGGCGATGTAGCCCGGCGAATATTCCACCAGGCGCACGCGCACATCACCGAATTGGCGCGTGCGCCAGGTTGCAATGCCAGGAGCACCGGCGTGCGTGGTCGCCTCGACCGCCTGCCAGTCGGTGACGCCGAACGGGATGTCGGAGATCTGCATGGGCCTATCGCTCG
The DNA here is from genome assembly GCA_035762425.1 of Hyphomicrobiaceae bacterium. GTDB lineage: Bacteria > Pseudomonadota > Alphaproteobacteria > Rhizobiales > Hyphomicrobiaceae > AWTP1-13. The sequence goes on from DASTOW010000227.1 coordinate 10,223, forward strand.
ATGGTGCCCGTGCGCCGGATCTTTCTTTGCAACAGCAGCACGCCGTAGAGCAGCGCCTCCGCCGTCGGCGGGCAGCCCGGCACGTACACGTCGACCGGCACGATGCGGTCGCAACCGCGCACCACCGAGTAGGAGTAGTGATAGTAGCCGCCGCCGTTGGCGCAGCTGCCCATGGAGATGACGTAGCGCGGCTCGGGCATCTGATCATAGACCTTGCGCAGCGCCGGTGCCATCTTGTTGCATAGCGTACCAGCCACGATCATCACGTCCGACTGACGCGGGGAGGCACGCGGGGCGAAGCCGAAGCGCTCCAAATCCCAGCGCGGCATGGAGGCCTGCATCATCTCCACCGCACAGCAGGCGAGCCCAAAGGTCATCCACATCAGCGAGCCGGTGCGAGCCCAGTTGATGAGGTCGTCCGTACTGGTGACCAAGAAGCCCTTGTCGGCGAGCTTGTCGGATACCTCGGTAAAGAACGGGTCGCCGGGCTTGATGAGTTCGTTGGAGGGCGTAGCGAGGGCCGTCATGTCAATCCCACTCCAGCGCACCCTTGCGCCACTCGTAGATGAAGCCGATCGTCAGCACCCCCAGGAAGACCATCATCGACCAAAAGCCGAACAGGCCGACCTCCTTGAAGGCCACCGCCCAGGGGAACAGGAACGCCACCTCGAGGTCGAAGATGATGAACAGGATTGACACCAGGTAGAAGCGCACGTCGAACTTCATGCGCGCGTCGTCGAAGGCGTTAAAGCCGCACTCGTAGGCGGAGACCTTCTCGGGGTCTGGATTGCGCACCGCCACCAGGAACGGCGCCACCATCAGCGCCAGACCGATGACCAGCGATACTCCGAGGAAAACGGCAAGCGGCAGGTAGTCCAGCAGCAGCTGGTTCATAGAGGGCTCCCGCGCGCGGGCCTTGGCAGCCGCGCAGCTGTGACAGGCTCCTGTTAACGCAGTGCAGCAGGCCGCGCAACCAGGGAGGTCGTCGCGGACAGAATACCGAAGCTCAAGATTAGCCAGCAGCTAGGGTTGAGCCATGGCGGGGATGGCGCGAGCGACGGGACTTTAGGCCGCGGCCGCCGACGTGACGGGCCGAAAAATCGCACACCAATGCAGGGCTTCATACCAAGTTTCAGGGTGGCAGGACCCCCACCAATTGCCCGGGCAATGTCATGGGCCAAGAGCCCCAACGTGGCCCTGTTGGCGCGTGTCGCGGACGCCGCGCCATCGGCCACCACAAGGGCGCCCGCGGGTGCCTGCCAGTTCGTCGAGATATCGAAGCGAGCGTCCGCAAGGGCCTCCTACAGCGAGATCGTAAGGCGGTCGCTATGGCCGCATCGATCGGCACGACCTTTGTGCCCTTATCGGCGATGCACAAGGCGGACCTGCCGCCACAGTTTGCCTACACACCGGAAGACGGGTCTCCTGGCCTCGCTGAAGACAAGAGCCGTTGCCCCCGTCAGCGGCGAGGAAGACGCCAAGGATGACCGTCCTAAGCTGTTCGCCCTCGACGAACAACTGGTTCTGCGGCAGGCGCGAGAGATCCACGCCCAAAGACACGGGTAGCCATCCGCTTGTGCCCGCCTCGTTCAAGTCGCTTCTCGTCGAAGCGCTGTGGCTCAAACGTCACAGCGTTAGCCCCGAGCCGATGCGACGCTCCTCTAGTGTTCTGCTTGATGGCTGATATCAAGCCTCCATCAGCGTAGCCAGCGTCGAGCGCGGTCCACGACCCTGGTATGATGTGCGATGCCCGATCTCTCAGCCCAGCTTGCATTGTCGCGTAGTCACTTGCTGACGGCTGACCGAATTGTTGCCGGACAGATCGCGCTGATGCGGCGCCTTGCTGATGATGGGCACGATCTGCGCAGCGCTTGGCAATTGCTCGCGCTATTCGAAGATATCCAAAGCGAAATGGCGCAGCATCACCGTTTGCTCGTTCGTGACACGGACGAACGCAACGCGCGGGGGCGCGCGGATATGTCGGCTATCGGGAAAAATCCCGTCACGTTCTGAAACATGGCTACGCGGTCGACATCTACGCAAATGCATGCGAACGGCGACGGCGCTTGCAAACGCCGGCGCCTTGGTACCTTGCATGTCAGTCGAAAGAACGATGGTGGACGCCTCTCGTGATTTGCTTGAAGCGTCTAGGGACGCGTTGGCTATCCAGGCAACGAACTGGAGACACCGATGCCGCGTACCAACTCATGCCTAGCCGTTCTGCTCATGGCCGCTTCGCCCGCATACGCTGCTGACCAGGCCACCCGCGCCGATCAATTCGCGGCTGCCGACCTCAACAACGATGGGGTGCTGAGCTCGAGCGAGATCGGCAACGCCAAGGACAAGATATCTGCCGCGATTGCAGTGAAGACCGCGTGAACCGCACCGACTTTCATGGCTGCGTGCAGCAATGGCATCGGCGATGGCCGGAGCCGGGGAACCGGGCTCAGTATGTCCGGTTGCTCACCCGACCAGGTCGTGCACCGTCAGCGAGGCGCCGCATATTGTTGAACCGACCTGGAGCGCCAGCACCTTCAATACGCTTCACGCCCACGTGAGACGAGCAATCCCTTTCCAGCCAAGCGCGTTTGTCTGTTAGGCGAGCCAAGACTCGCCGTTCAGACAGACTTTGGCCAATCTATGGGTCAGGTCGGTCAGCCCAACCGCTGGGCGCGCAAGCTTGGCAGCGGTGGCGCAGCGAGCATCCACCGCAGCGACATGCCCGTGGCTTTGTGCGTCGAACGAATGGCTTC
>DASTOW010000228.1:0-10503 GCA_035762425.1 Hyphomicrobiaceae bacterium
GTTGCGGGCGAGGCTCAGGATCGCGTTGGCTAGCTTCAGACGGCCGGCATGAATGGCCAAGGGATTTTCGCCGCAGCTGGGCGCCAAATCTCTCCATGCCTCGTCAAAGGCTTGGAAGAGCACGCTCAAGGTCTCCGGCCCATAGGTCGCTTGGGCAATCAACCGCTTGGCTTCCAAGTCGCGCTCCAGCTGCTGTGACCGGCAAGCAGGCATCCTAAGGTCCAGCTCGCGCGAACGCAATAATGCTGAGCAAAAACAATGTGTTACCTAACAATATGTCAGTGACGCCCTTGCCTTGTCTGTACCCAGAAGCACACAGGTAGTTGAAACAGCCATAGGTGATCTTGCCATAAAGTTAGTAATTGACTATGTCGGTGGTACATTTGCACATGGCTGACATTGAGAGGAGGGATAGGCATGTCCGCCGCCGGCAGGGAACGTGGAGAGCGTCTGCAGATCATGCTTTCGGGCGAGGAGCTGGCGGCGCTCGATGATTTTCGCTTCAAGCACCGCATGCCGAGCCGAGCGTCAGCCATTCGCGAGATCCTTCGTCGCGGCTTGGGTGTCGCTGGCGCTTCGGCCAAGGCCGGGGCCAAGTCGAGCGAATTTGGTGTGCTGACGGGACGACCAGCGGGCCGGCGCAGCCCGTCTTCAGATGAGTAGCGCGAGCTGTGGTCCTGCGCGCCTGGCTACCTGATCTCGTAGCAATAGGTGACCACGCGCGGATTGCGCATGACATCGATCAGCACGGAACATTGCACCAGATGTTTGTGCTCCTTGTGCTTGAACAGGATCAGCGAACGGTTTTCCCAGGCGGAGACATAGCCGGCCACTTCCCAACCATCCGACAGAAGCTTCTCAATGGTCGTGGCCGGCTGCTGTGCGCCTGCCGGCCAGACGCAGAGGCAGACCAACAGCGCACGAAGGACGCGACCAAGGTTGGCTCGCATGGTCCCACTCCGTCAGCGTGCACTCGCATCCGCCAGTGTCGCGCGTGCCCGCATAAGAGCGAAACCGAGCAGGTTGAGCCCCTTCCATTCCGCAGGAACCTGCGCGCGCGCATCATCGGCCGCTAGGCCGATCCCCCAGACGCGATCCACTGGGCTGGCCTCCACGAGCACCTTGTTACCCGTCTCCAGCAGATAACCTCGCAGGTCGGCGTTCTGGCCGAATTTGGCGAGGCTTGCCCTTACGACGATGTCGAAGCGGTGTTCCATCCAGCGCCGACCGTCGAAGCCGGCGACCGTTCGGCCCAGCGCTTTAGCTGCACTTGGCTTACTGGCCGCGAGGACAGCATCACGCGTGGTCGCATCATCGAACAGCCGCGCCTTCTCCGCCATCATGAAGTGCTCGGCGCTGGCGTAGCTGACGCCGCCCAAGCTGAAGGCCGCTGGCCACCATTGGCTCAGCACATGCTTGCCGATGCCGGAACTGCGCGCTGTGTGACCCCAGAAGAACAGGAACTCCGGCCGCCAGCCTTGCGCGATGGCCGCCGTCAGTGCCGCCCGGTCATAGATCGCCAATGTGAGAGCGTTGCACATGCCGCAACTTGGCGGCCCGGAGCGGCAGCACGATGGCCACGCCTTGAGGCCGCCGACTTGTCATGTCGGCTAGCCCGCTACTTGCGGGCGCGCTGGCCAAACAGCACTTTCTGCGCGTCCTTGTCTGTCGCCAGATTGTAGTTGGCGCGCAGCTCCTCGCCGATCTTGACCGCCTTGGCCACGGCCGGGCGATCGTGCATGCGCTGGTACCACTTCTCGAGGTTGGGGAACTCGGCGATGTCCTGGCCCTGGTTCTTGTAGGGCCGTACCCACGGGTAGCTCGCCATGTCGGCGATCGAATACTCGCCGGCCAGATACGGCCGGTCCCTCAGCTGCGTGTCCATGACGCCGTACAGGCGGTTCACCTCGTTGGTGTAGCGATCGATCCCGTAGGTGATCTTCTCCGGCGCGTAGTTGCGGAAGTGGTGCGCCTGGCCGGCCATCGGCCCAAGGCCGCCCATCTGCCAGAACAGCCACTGTTCGACATCCACCCGATGGCGCTCATCGGTGGGATAAAACTTGCCAGTCTTGCGTCCGAGATATTGCAGGATCGCACCCGACTCGAACACCGAAATCGGTTTGCCGCCCGGACCGTTTGGATCGACGATCGCCGGCATGCGGTTGTTGGGCGCAATGGCCAGGAACTCCGGCTTGAACTGGTCACCGCGGCCGATATTGACGGGCTTGATCTCGTAGGCAAGCCCGCACTCCTCCAGCATGATAGTGATCTTGTGCCCGTTGGGTGTGGGCCAGTAGTGCAGCTCAATCGGTCCCTGCGCCATGATATGCGAACTCCGCGACACTCGTTCGGCAGGCACGTTAGCCCCCCAAGCCGAGCCTGCAACGCAACTCTCGGTGACGTGGCGTGTCGTTCCTGCGAGGCTAGTCGACGCTGCGTCAAGGCAGCAGCACAATCGAGCCTGTGGTCTTGCGGCCTTCTAGGTCGCGATGCGCCTGCGCTGCGTCCTGCAGCGGATAGGTCTGGTTCACGTTGATCTTCACGATGCCCTTTGAGACCACGTCGAACAGCTCGTTGGCGTTGGCGAGCAGGTCCTCGCGCTTGGCCGTATAGGTTACGAGGGTTGGCCGTGTCGCATAGAGCGAGCCCTTGGCCGACAGCGCCAGGATGTCGAAGTTGGTGATCGGGCCGGAGGCATTGCCGAAACTTACGAACAGCCCGAGCGGCTTCAGGCAGTCGAGAGAAGCCGGATAGGTATCCTTGCCCACCGCGTCGTACACGACATCGACGCCGTGCCCGTTGGTGAGCTCCCGGGTGCGCTTCACGAAGTCTTCGCTCTTGTAGTTGATGACATGCGTGCAGCCCGCCGCCTTGGCAAGTTCCGCCTTGTCGGGCGTGCTGACGGTGCCGATGATGGTGGCGCCCAGATGCCTCGCCCACTGGCTGGCGATCAGGCCAATGCCGCCCGCCGCCGCGTGCAGCAGCATGGTCGTGCCCTTGCCGACCTTGTAGGTCTGGCGCAGCAGGTAGCGCACCGTCATGCCCTGCAGCATCATGGCTGCGCCGGTCTTGTAGTCGATGCTGCTCGGCAGCTTGACGAGGCGGTCGACCGGCATCAGCCGCTCCTGCGCGTAGCTCCCGACCGGGCTTGCGTAGGCGGCGCGGTCGCCGACCTTGAATTCCGTAACACCAGGACCAACCGCCGCCACCTCGCCGGCACCCTCGTTGCCGGGGATGAAGGGCATCGGCATCTTGTAAAGACCGGACCGCTGATAGGTGTCGATGTAGTTGACGCCGATCGCATGCTGCTTAAGGCGCACCTGCCCAGGGCCCGGGTCGCCGACCTCCACGTTCTCCCACTGCATCACTTCGGGGCCGCCGTTTTGATGGATGCGGATGGCGTGGACCATGATCGACACTCCCTGTTACACATTGGTTTGGGCGGGGCGGAACAATTCGGAAACTCCGCCGAATCCGCATAAGGAAAGTGGTCGGCACCGTGAGCTGAACACCTGCCACACGTGCGCCATGACCGCCTTCTATGGGCTCGCCGCCCGAACCTCAAGAGGAAACGATGCGCGCCAGGGAACTGCAAAACGCAACGCTCGCGGCCATCTGCGGCCTCGGTCTGTTGCTGACGGCGTGCAGCGGCATGTTCGAGGTCGGCGGCGATGCCAAGACCGCCTACTCCTGCCTTGACGACTCGCCCGAATGCGTCGCCCAGCGTCAGATGACTTTGAAATCAATGTTGGCGGACAAGGATCGTGCCTGGGTCAAGGATCCGGCCACCGCACACGCGCATGCCTCCGGCGTCAGGCTGTTTGCGTTCCGCGCGCGCAAGAAGGAACTCTCCTGTGAGGAATTGGCCCATGGCCGGCGCGAAGCCGACGGCGCCGGCAGGAGCCTGCGCGGAGCCGAAGGTCAGGGGCTCTCACCGGCTCAAATCGCGCGCGCCACCATGTTCGCCGCCGAGGTCTCCCGGGAACTCAGCACCGAGATGCGCGCTCGCCGCTGCAAGGCGTGAGCGCGGCGCGCGTCCCGGATAGGCTGCCAACGGGCGGCGCTCGAGCTGCGCCCACACCGGCAGGTGATCTGAACCTACAGCGGGTCCAGTGCCCGAGGCTGCCACGGTAAACTCCGGCGACACGAAGATATGGTCGAGGGCCACTTGTGGCAGCGCGATCGGCCACGCCGGCCAACTCGGCATCAGGGTACCAGCAGGGCTCAGGCCAGTAGCTAGGCGCAGCGCGCGGAACGATCGCGACCACGGTGAGGTGTTGAGATTGCCGGCCAACACCAGCGGCCCGTCAATGTGACGGACGAATTGTGCCAGCTCGCGCATCTCGACCTCGTGCTTCCACGGATTGCCGCTCGGTCGGTTGAGCTGTGTGCCGATGATGGTGGTTGAGCCCTGGTGACCCGGATTGATCCTGGCCCAGACGAACGACGGCTCACCCTCCGCGATGCGCGCCGATCCGGATGCCTCCAGCGGCAGACGCGACAGCATGGCGAGCGCACAGGGCGGCTCATTCGTGCACTCGACATGATGGGGATAGACATCACGCAGACTGGCGATCAGCGGCGACCTGCCGGTGTCGAGCTCAGACAGCACCACCACGTCGGCAGGCGCGGTTGCCAAGTACTGCTCGATGCGGCCGAGATCACCGCGAGCATGCCAGGTGTTCAAGTTGAGCACGGTCAAACTGTGAAGTGGCATCTCCGCCGTAAGGTTGGCTGGCCCATACAGGTCTTTCGGCGCTTGGCAGCAGCGCGCCAATCCGAGTCCGGCGTGAACCGCCAGGGTCGCGGCAATGCCGGCAGCCAACAGGGTCAGGATCCTGCCGTGCACCAGCAGCGCGACGCCGGCGGCGAGGCCGAAGCCCATGAGATGTCCGGTGAATGGCGCGATCACGTCGGCCAACGAGCCGACGCTGCCGCCGACCACCGCCACCAGCCCGACGTTGGCCAAGGCCAGCACGCCCAGCGCCATGTACCGGCCCGCCGTTGTGCGGCCCAAGTTCCAGGACGGCCTACGCAAAATTCGCCCCCACTCGCAATCCACGTGCTTAAGCCCATACAAAGCATAAGCTCAATATGAAACAAGCACAAAGCATGCCGAACGCAGCATATGCTTAAGGATGGGACGCGCGTTGACAAATCGGAAGCGGTCGGGCCTTGCTCTCCGGCTGGAGCCGGGGGAGGCGCAATCAATGTCCATGGCGGAATACTCGGAAATCATCCTCGGCTTCGTGCGCGCCCACAAAGAATGGGCGGGGCCAATCGTGCTGCTGCTCGCCTTCGGCGAGTCGCTGGCCTTCATCTCCCTGGTTCTTCCGTTTTGGATCATTCTGGTCGGCATTGGCACAATCATCGGTGCCAGCGACACGTTGAACTACTGGACCGTGCTGTCCTGCGCCGCCGTTGGCGCCGCACTCGGTGACTGGCTGTCCTATTGGCTCGGCTATCACTACCATGAGCGGATTGGACGCATGTGGCCGCTCAGCCGCTATCCCAATCTTCTACCCAAGGGCCACGAGTTCTTTCATAAGTGGGGCGTGTGGGCGATCGTAATCGGACGCTTCTCGGGTCCGCTGCGTGCCAGTGTCCCGATCGTGGCCGGCGTCACACAGATGCCGCAGATCAAGTTCCAGATCGCCAACTGGGGCTCGGCGTTCCTGTGGGCGTTCGTGCTGCTGTCGCCGGGCACCTACGGCATGAAGTGGTGGCTTAACCACCTCTCCTGAACTTCACGAGCAGCACGTGTTCGAGGCCGAACTCGGAGTGCGCTCGATGACCACACAAGTCGCACAGCCTTATGCTAGCGAGGTGCTCTATCCGCCGACGGTGCCGGCACCGCCGCGACCATTGCCGCTGCGCCGCTTCCTGCTCACGTTCGTGCGCAATCCTCTGCGCAGCGTGCCGCAATCGGCCTACGAGCAGCCGATCCTCGTGCACGAGGGGCGCGTCAATTGCGTGGCCTACGTCACCGATCCCGAACTCATCGAGCGCGTGCTTCTCCAGGATGCCCAGCGCTTCCCCAAGTCGCCGCTGGAGAAGCAGGTCCTGGGCGACACACTCGGCGACGGCATCCTCACTTCGGAGGGAGCGAGCTGGCGCTGGCAGCGACGCACGGCCGCGCCGTTATTCCGTCCCACCGAGCTTGCCGGGCTCGTGCCGGCCATGACATCGGCGGCACAGGACCAGCTCGCGCGCTGGCGACGCGCACCCGTAGGAACTGTGCATGCGATAGACCGCGACATGACCGAGACAACCTTCCACGTCATCTCCGCCACCATGTTTGCGGGCAGCGCCGACCGGGAGGCAGCGGCCATCCTGGAGGCCGCTGACACCACGCTCTCCACCATCTCGTGGGACGTCGCCGCGGCGCTGCTGGGTTTGCCGAACTGGGTCTGGGTACCGGGCAGGCTGCGCCGGCGTCGGGGCGGCCGCCGCCTGCGCCTGGCCGTCGCCACCATTCTCGAACGCCGCCGTAGGGAAGGCCTTGAGGGCAGCGATCTGCTCGCACGTCTTGCCGCCGCCACTGACCCGGACAGCGGTGCGCCGATGTCGGACGCGCGATTGATCGACAACCTCGTGACCTTTCTCGCGGCCGGCCACGAGACCACCGCGAAGGCGCTGACCTGGGCACTCTACCTTCTTGCCCGCGCGCCAACTTGGCAGGAGCGCATCCGTGCCGAAGTGCGCTCGGTCACAGCAGGTGAGCCGATCGGGGCAAGTCATATCGATCGCCTCGTTGTGACGCGCAGCGTGCTGAAGGAGGCCATGCGGCTCTATCCGCCGGCGCCGATCATGACGCGGATCGCGGCCCAGGATACCGAACTCGCCGGACTGAGAATTCCCGCCCGTTCGCTGATCTTCATGCCGATCTTCGCCCTGCATCGGCACCGGCAGCTTTGGACCGACCCCGATCGGTTTGACCCCGAGCGGTTCACCCCTGAGCGCGAAGCCAAATACATGCGGACGCAATTCATGCCGTTCGGCTTCGGCGCGAGGTCGTGCATCGGCATGTCGTTTGCCATGCTTGAGGGCGTTGCCATCCTGGCGACCCTCGTGGCACACGCGCGCTTCGGCTGGGACGGACGCCATGCGCCAGAGCCGATCAGCCGCGTGACCCTACGCCCGAAGGGTGGCATGCCGCTCGCCGTGTGGCCGCACGCGCTTGCCACCTAAACATGGCTACGCCCCAAGGGCGAGGCGTGCTCCGCGACCAGCTTGACGAGATCGGCCTGCCGGCGCGCACCGCTTTTGGCGAAAAGGCTTTGCAGGTGTGTCCTAACGGTTGTCTCGGCGATACCGAGCGCCTTGGCGATCTCGCGCGCGCCGCCAATCTCTACCACGCCGTGCAGCACTCGCGCCTCACTCCCCGTCAACTTGTAGATGCGAGCAAGCGTTTCCACCGATGTGGGAATGTCGAGCGCTGCCTTGCGCACGAATACAGCGGCCGCGGCCGTGGACCTGTTGCCGGTTGGTCGGTGCAAGCCCGACGTTAGCGGCAGCACATGGGCCAGCCAGCGCGCCTCGGACAACGCAGACAAGGCAATCGCCGCCCCCGGGGCCTCGAGGTCTGCTCCGCCGCAGCACGCCGCCGCCAATGCGTCATGCAGCGACCGGTTCGCCTCCGCATTGAGGGCCGTGAGCACGCCTTGCCTGCCACGCAGTACATTGCCGTCCGCAACCATCGCCTTACCCGGCTCGTTGGCAAAGACGATCCGACCGCTCCGATCGATCAGGAACACGGCGGTGATCAGGCTGGAGGCCATGTTGGCCAGATTGGCCGCTTCCGCCTTGTGAACATCCATCGTCTTGCCGATCAACACCGAACGGCGGACATGCGGCGCGATCAACGCCATGCGCCGGCGTGCGGCGGTATCTACCTCACCTTGCCGCTCCGATCGCCGGACGGCGAGCACGGCCAGACTGGTTGCCGACTTGTCCAGGTTGACGACCAGCGTGTCGACGAGCCCTTGCGCCTGCACCCACTCCTTGTAGAAGCGCGTGGCCGCAAATTCGTGACGGGGCATGAGGTCGCCGATACAGACGACCTGTTCCACGGGGAGCGACCTGGCAAGCAGCAGAAGCGGATTCATCTTGACGTATGAATCCATGTAGCTCCGGAGGTATGGGGAGTCGGGACCGAAGTCGTGGAAGAGCGTGGCTTTGCGGTTTGCTACATCCTCGACATACAGGCTTGCCCCGCGCCCTTCGACAAAGCGGCAGGCGTCTTCGACCACCTTTGGCCACAGTGCCGGGTCCAGTGCCGCATCGTAGATGTCGCCGATGAGAGCAGAGAGGATCGCGCTTTCTGTCATAGCGTATTGGCCATCTCGGCTTGGCGCTGCCCCAGCATTGGCGACCCCGCGATTTAGCTCCGATTGTTTCCATCCTCTCCTCCTTCAAACGGATGAGGCGCGACGTCTGCCGGCCGACTAGTCCTGTCCTCCTCGGGATGAGCCCAGGACAGCGGGGAGCCTGGCATCCGGCATACAGCGTGAGCAGCCGCTCCCTTTGCGGAGACCGAATTCATGCGTTTGCTATTCATGCCCTGGTTTCAGGAACATTCGTCCTGATCGGCATTACCGCCGCGACACCGATCGGGGTCGCGGCGGATGCCGTAAGTCCAGGGCGCTCCGCATCGCGCGCGTTGCCCATGAGCCGTTGCTCGGATTTGCTCAGTTGCCCGCGGGCAAGCACCGGTGCGTTTGAACGCTCGCCATTTGCCCATCGCCGCGATCTAGCTGCCGGGCCCACTCGGGAGGGTCGGTTAAAAGACGACCGGCCCCTTCGCAGCGCGCTTGTGCGGGATGCCGAAAGCTCGTACATGGGCCGCCACCCATCACCAGGAGACGATCATGGCCATTCGGTCTGCACGCAACGTCGAGAAGCAAAAAAAGAAAGCTCGCCGCGCTGCCCCGCGCGCCAAGGTGACACGCATCCAGGGCAACACTGCCGCGGTGCGCCGTCGCCTGAAGAAGATGTCCGGCAAGGCCCGTGCCGCCAAAGCCAAGGCCGCCGGCTGAACGCACCCGGCGTCAATTTGCTGCCATGTGTGGGCTACTTGGCGGCCATAGCGACGGCGGCCGACGCCATCATTGCGCCGGTGCCGCGATTGACCATGCGGATGGCGCGCGGGCTGGTGAACAGCGCTCGCGTGCGCGCCGCCAGCAGCACATAGCTGCCGAACACCACCGCCAGAACGCTGAGCGTCACCAGCGACAACTCGAGCCACCCGAGCAAGGTGACGACCTGCAGATCGATCAGACTCGGCAGCAGCGCCAGGTAGAAGACCATCACCTTGGGATTGCCCATCGTCACCGCCAGGCCGGCCAGGAACAGGCGCACGGACTTGTCAGTTGACGGCTGGGCGACCACCTCGCGCGCCTCGACCGCCTGGGTCCACAGCCGATAGGCGAGGTATAGAAGGTAGACCACACCAGCGTACTTGATGATCAGGAATACGACGTGAAACGTGTTGGCAATGGCGGCCAAGCCCAGCACGGCCACTGTCAACCACACCACGTCGCCGATCGCCAGGCCCACCGTGAAAGCCACCGCCCCGTTCAGGCCGCGGCCAAGCACGCGTGCAACAATGGCGGCGATGCCGGGCCCCGGCGACGCCGCGGCAACGAACAAGGTCGCTGCGAAAATCAGCAAGGCTGCAGGGTCCATGTCAGCGTCCTTCCAAGCGCCTTGGCGGCCCACTCTTGCCTTCGTCCGGCAAGGCGATATGCAGCCGGACTTGGCACGACCATTGTCCGCAGATCGGAGCGCGGCGCAAGAGCGGCCCGTCAGTCTTGCGAAACGAGCGCACCTGGCACCGCACGGCTGTAGCCGCGAAACTCGGCGATCACCTCGTCGGCTTCGCCTCGCACCGTCACGTCGAAGATGCTGGCCCGATCTTCCCGGTAGCGTTCGCGTGCCTCGGCCTTCAGGCGCATGCCCAAGCGCGCCGGCGACAGATAGGTGATCTGGCAATTCTGGGCGACCTGTCGCTGTCCCCGCGCGCTGCATGCAAACCCGAACGCGCTGTCGGCCAACATGAAGATGAACCCGCCGTGGCAGGTGCCATGACCATTGACCATGTCGGCACGTACGGCCATCGAAACCACTGCATGACCAGGCTCTATGCTGTCCAGTGTCATGCCAAAGCTGCGACTGGCCTTGTCCTCCCTCCACATCGCCTCCGCGCTAAGGCGGGCAATTTCAGCCCCGTCCCGGCCCATGATCGTTCCTTTTGTTGGCTCCCCACGCGCCCGACTTGTACTCCAATCGAGCTACGCCCGGAACGGGCAGCGGGAACCGTAATCCGCCACCCTGACGGCATCGGCAAGTGACCGCTTGCGTCTTGGAATGGCACACCCTGTTGTCTATAGTGCCGCCACGCATGAGCATGCCATCCTCGCTGGCGCCACATGCAGGCATCCTCCAGCGGCCATGCGCGGTGCGCCGTTTGGACCGCTAACACCACGGGGACGCGCAGGAATC
>DASTOW010000229.1:0-40109 GCA_035762425.1 Hyphomicrobiaceae bacterium
GCTCGCCGACATGGAGCGGGCGGGCGTCAAGGTCGACCGCAGCATTCTCTCGCGGCTGACCTCCACATTCGCCCAGCGCAGCGCCCGCCTCGAAAGTGAGATATTCGATCTCGCCGGCCACAAGTTCAATCTCGGCTCGCCCAAGCAACTCGGCGAGTTCCTATTCGACAATCTCAAGCTGCCGGGCGGAAAGAAGACCAAGAGCGGGCAGTGGGAGACACGGGCCGGTCTGCTCGACGATCTCGCCGGCCGCGAGGATCTGCCGGAATCAGCGCGCAAGCTTATCAATGTGATGCTCGAGTGGCGGCAGATGACCAAGCTAACGTCGACCTACACCGACGCGCTGCCACACTACATCAACGCCGAGACGGGCCGCATCCACACGTCCTATGCGCTTGCGTCCACCACGACCGGTCGGCTGTCATCCAACGAGCCCAATCTGCAGAACATCCCGATCCGCACCAAGGAGGGTCGCGAGATCCGCACGGCCTTCATTGCCGACAAAGGCCACAAGCTGATCTCGGCCGACTATAGCCAGATCGAATTGCGCATCCTGGCGCACATCGCCGACATCCCGCAGCTGCGCCGCGCGTTCTCCGAGGGGCTCGACATTCACGCGATGACGGCTTCCGAGATGTTCGGTGTGCCGGTCAAGGACATGCCGGGCGAAGTGCGCCGGCGCGCCAAGGCTATCAACTTCGGTATCATCTACGGCATTTCGGCGTTCGGGCTGGCCAACCAGCTCGGCATCGCCAAGCAGGAAGCCGGCGAATACATCAACACGTACTTCAAGCGCTTCCCCGGCATCCGGGACTACATGGACGGCATGAAGAAGCTGGCGCACGAGCAGGGGTACGTGGAGACCATCTTCGGTCGGCGCATCCACTATCCGGAGATCAACACCAGGAACCCGTCGATGCGCGGTTTCCTCGAGCGGGCATCCATCAATGCGCCGATCCAGGGCTCGGCCGCTGACATTATCCGGCGCGCCATGATCCGCATGCCGCTCGCGCTCGAGACAGCGCGGCTCAAGGGCACCCGCATGCTGCTGCAGGTGCACGACGAGCTCGTGTTCGAGGCCAAGCAGGACGAGGTCGACAAGGCGTTGAAGACGATCGCCACGGTGATGGAGAAGGCGGCCGAGCCTGCCGTGCAGCTGAGAGTGCCGATCCATGTCGATGCCAAAGCGGCCGACAACTGGGAGGCGGCGCACTAGGCCGCGGCCATGCTGGCGCTTGTCTTGCCGGGGCCTTGTGCCTGGAACGCATCGATTAGCTGTTTTCAGAGGACGTAAATGGCATCCCGCTGACCAGCACCGGGATGGCAAACGCGAAACTTGAATGAAATGGGAAAGAATTAGCGCAGCGTCATATTATGATGCGCACCAATGGGCCGTCTGCCTATTTGATTAGGAAGCGATCGATCCTGTTGCCGGCCTTGATTTTAGCAACCAGCCATTTCGGTTGGCGGCCGCGCCCGCTCCAGGTCTGCGTCGGATCGTCGGGGTTTGCATACTTGGCTGCAACGGTTCTGCCCTTGCCGCCGCGGCCAAATAGATCACCGATGCGCAAACCGGCATTTGACGCGAGAGATTCCATTTCCCGACGTAAGCTAATGCGATCCCGGTCGCGTGCCACCACCATCGCCTTGTCGACGCGCGTGCTGAGCTGCTGCAGCTCTCTATAGGTCATCCGCTCGAGGCTTTTGGCCATGCTCACTTCCTTTTCGGCCGTATCGAACCGAAATAGAATTACAGAATGTAGCATTAAGACAAGGCAAACTCAGCCTGCATTGTTCTCGTTATGAGGCAAAGGCGCTATGGGCCTCAAGTAAAGACAACTGCATAACTTACACTTCGTAGGACTCGATAGAATATCTGGAATACGATGGTGTATCTGCAATCGTTTCGGGTCAGCGAAGTTGTCCGGCCTCGACGGGCGGTCGGCCGGGGTATCTGCTTACCCATGAGCGTGGGGAACGCCTTGCCGCGCCGGGGAGCCCTCGCTAGAGACGTGAGGGCAAAGGAGGCGGGATGGCTGAGGCAGAGGAGCTGGCGCAGACGCTGCTGACCGTGCGCGACTGGCTGCGCTACTCGGTGAGCCGGTTCAGCCAGGCAGGCCTCGTCTACGGCCACGGCACGGCCACGGCGCTCGATGAGGCCGCCTATCTCATCCTGCACACGCTGCAGCTGCCGATTGATCAGCTCGATCCCTGGCTCGACGCGCGGTTGACGCTGGCCGAGCGGCAGGCGGTCGGCGCCATCATCGCCAAGCGGATCGCAACGCGCAAGCCGGCTCCCTACCTTACCAACGAGGCTTGGGTGCAAGGACATGCCTTCTATGTCGACGAGCGGGTGATCGTGCCACGCTCCTACATCGGCGAGCTGCTGGGGAGTGGATTGTCGGCAGTGGTTGCCGATCCCGAGGCTGTCGACCGTGTGCTCGACCTGTGTACAGGATCCGGCTGTCTGGCGATCCTGGCGGCGCTGGCGCTACCCAATGCAGTGATCGATGCCAGCGACATCTCGGCGGATGCCCTGACGGTGGCGGAGCGCAACATCGCCACCTACGAGCTCGGCGACCGCATTGCACTGGTGCGCTCGGACGTGTTCGCTGGCCTGGCCGGGCGCACGTATGATCTCATCCTGTCCAATCCGCCCTATGTCAGCGCCGCGGCGGTCGCGGCCTTTCCGCCCGAGTACGCGGCCGAGCCCAGGCTTGCGCACTTGGGTGGAGAGCACGGGCTCGACATCGTGTTGCGCATCCTGGCGGAGGCGAGCGCGCATCTCACCGAGACCGGCGTGCTGGTGGTCGAGATCGGTACGGGGAGGGAGGTCCTGGAGGAGACGTTTCCTGGCCTGCCCTTCTTGTGGCTAGACAGCGCGGACAGCGCGGGCGAGGTGTTCGCACTCACCGCCCAGGACCTCAAGGGCAAGAAGGGTCGATAGGCCGAGGCGATAGGGCAGATCATGTCCATCCGGCATCTGCGCACCCTGCTGGCGATCGCTGAGCGAGGCTCCTTCGCGGCGGCGGCGCGCCAGGTGCATCTGACCGAATCGGCCGTGTCCATGCAGATGAAGGCGCTGGAAGCAGAACTCGGCGTTTGCCTGTTCGACCGCGCAACGCGTCCGCCGGCGCTAACCGTTGCGGCACGCGCGCTGCTGCCGGAGGCAGCCGAGCTGATCGCCGGATACGAGCGTCTGACGCGGCGCGAAACCGATGCCGGGCCCGTACAGGGACATCTGCGCCTCGGCGCTGTACCGAGCGTCATCACCGGCATTCTGCCCGGCGCCATCGCCGCGCTGCGCCGCCGCCATCCCGGCGTGCATGTCGAAATCGCCATGGCGCTGTCAGCCGAGTTGGTGGAGCGCGTCGAACGGCGCGTGCTCGATGCGGCCATCGTCAGCGAGCTGGGGCGTGTGCCGGATGGCTGTCTGTGGTCGCCGTTCGCGCGCGAGCCGTTGGTGCTGATCGCGCCGCCCGATGCACCGGATCGGACGGCCGGCGAGCTGCTCGCCGCCTATCCCTTCATCCGCTACACGCGGCAGGCATGGGTCGGGCGGCTGATCCATGCGATGATGCGCCGGCGGCGCATCAAGGTCGCGGAGGCCATGACGCTTGACACACTGGAGGCGGTCACCGCCATGGTCTCGCACGGGCTCGGCGTGTCGATCGTGCCGGAGCGCGGCCGGGGTGTGCCGCTGGCCTTTCCGTTGCGCGTGGTGGCGCTGCCGGCGCCGGCAGTGCATCGTACCGTTGGCCTGCTGCGGCCAGCGAGCCATGCAAAGGCCTCGCTGGCTGACGCGCTGCTGGTCGAACTCGCCACGCTCGCGAAGAAACCGGCGCGCAAGAACAGAAGATCAAAAAAACTGAAGACATGATTGAGTTCAATTCGCTATTACTCAACTTGTCCGTTTGCTAGTGTGATGGGCCCCACGGGAGCGCACATGCCGGACCCCGATCCCTTTCAGAGCGTCGAGCGGCGCCCGCACACGGACGGACCGTTCGATGCTGCCGAGGTGCGGCTCGCCAACCGCAACTCGGGCATCTTGCTGGAGACGCTGCGCCACGATGTGACTCCGGCAGGCATGCACTACCTGCTCAATCATTTCGACGTGCCCTATGTGCCGGATGACAACTGGCAGGTGGCGATCGGTGGGCGCGTCAAGCAGGCTGTTAGGCTATCGCTCGATGCCATCAAGGCGATGCCGGCGCGCACGTTGCGGGTGACCCTCGAATGCGCCGGCAACGGCCGTGCAGCCATGAGCCCGCGCTATCAGAGCATGCCTTGGATCTACGAGGCGGTCGGCACAGCCGAGTGGACTGGCACGCCACTGCGCAACCTGCTGGGGCCGGCCGGACTTTTGCACGATGTGGTGGAGATCTCCTTCCACGGCGCCGACCGCGGCTTCGACCGCGGCAGCGAGCACGAGTTCGCTCGCAGCCTGCAGCCCGAGGTGGCGCTGAACGAGGACGTGCTCGTCGCATGGGCCATGAACGGCGCACCGCTGCTGCCGCAGCACGGCTATCCGCTGCGAATGATTGTGCCTGGCTGGTACGGCATGGCGAGTGTCAAATGGCTTAACCGCATCGAGGCGCTGGACAAACGCTACCAAGGCTACCAGCAGGTCGGCACCTACATGTATCGCAGCCACGTCGGTGGCCCGGCGACACCGGTAACGCACCTGCGCGTCAAGTCGCTGCTGATCCCGCCCGGCATCCCTGATTTCTACTCGCGTGCGCGCGTCACCGATCGCGGACCGCATACCATCCGCGGCCGCGCCTGGTCGGGGCGAGGCGTGCCGATCGTGCGGGTCGAGCTGGGTGTCGACAACACGTGGTCCGAGGCGCGGCTGGACGACAGCAAGGGCCAGTATGCCTGGCGCGGCTGGAGCGCTGACTGGGACGCCACGTCCGGCGATCATGAACTTGCCTGCCGCGCCACTGACGCCAACGGCAATGTTCAGCCC
Organism: Hyphomicrobiaceae bacterium; assembly: GCA_035762425.1. Lineage (GTDB taxonomy): Bacteria > Pseudomonadota > Alphaproteobacteria > Rhizobiales > Hyphomicrobiaceae > AWTP1-13. The sequence continues at coordinate 4,970 of DASTOW010000229.1, forward strand.
CTGGAGGCGCCGTGGGATGCGGCTGGTTTCGGCAACAACGCGGTGCATCGCGTCCGCGTCAAAGTGAGATAGGCCAAGGCTTTCTGAGTATGACAGGCACCATCGAAGTCTCGCTCTGGCGTGGCGGCAAGGAAGGCCGCTACCAGGTGTTCAGCGTGCCGCAGCGCGTCAACCAGACCGTGCTCGATGTGGTGACCTGGGTGCAGCGCCACGCCGACCCCACTCTCAGCTATCGCTTCGCCTGCCGCGTCGGCATGTGCGGGTCCTGCGCTATGACCGTGAACGGCCGCCCGCGCTGGACCTGCCGCACCCACACCTCCAAGGTGATCGAGGACGGCAAGCTCAGGATCGGGCCCCTCGCCAACCTGCCGGTGATCAAGGATCTGGCCTGCGACATGCGCCAGTTCTTCGAGAAGTGGCAGGCCGCCAAGGGCGTGTTCAGCCCTAGCAAGACGCGCGCCGATGCCATCGAGAAGATCGAGCCCGCCTCGGCGCCGCGCGTTGCTGCCGATGCAGCGATCGAGTGCATCAACTGTGCGGTGTGCTTTGCCGCCTGCGATACCGTGCGCTGGAACGAGGAGTATCTCGGGCCGGCGGCCCTCAATCGCGCCTGGACATTGGTCAACGACGTGAAGGACGCCGCAAACCGCGAACGGCTGGCTGCGGTTGCGGCAAACGGCGGCTGTACGGCGTGCCATTCGCACCAGAGCTGCCAGGAGCACTGTCCCAACAAGCTCAACCCGACGGCCTCGATCGCCGGCCTGAAGCGCCGCACCATGCAGGCCTACCTCAAGGGCGAGCTATGATGAACATTCGCCTCTACGTCCTGCAGCGGGCGACGGCGATGATCATGGCGCCGCTGGTGCTGGCACATCTGTTTATCATCTTCTACGCGGCGAGCCGCGGTCTGAGTGCTGCGGACATCCTGGGACGTACGCGCGGCAGCATCGGCTGGGGCGCCTTCTATGCGCTGTTTGTGCTGGCGGCGGCTGCGCATGGGTCGATCGGACTGCGCGTCATCGCAGCGGAATGGGCCGGCTTGCGCGGGCGGCGTCTCGACATTGTGATGTGGAGCTTTGGCGCGCTGCTGGCCATGCTTGGCCTGCGCGCTGTCGCTGCGGTGGTGCTGCCATGACCATGCACGCGACCACGCACCGCCGCAACGCGCTGTGGATCGCGGCCATGGCGCACCGCCTGTCGGGCCTGGCGCTCGCCTGCTTTCTGCCGCTGCACTTCCTGGTACTCGGTTTGGCGATCGACGGCGAGGCACGGCTCGAGGGTTTCCTGAAGTGGACTGCCAATCCGGCTGTGAAGCTCGCGGAGACCGGGCTGGTATTCCTGCTCGCAATCCACATGCTGGGCGGCCTGCGCCTGTTGGTGATCGAGAATCTGCCGTGGCGGCCGGTGCAGAAGGAACTGGCGACGGCGGCTCTTGTCGCGGCCGGCCTCGCGGCCGTCGCTTTCCTGGCCTGCGCGGTGTGAGGAGCACATGCTGGAACGGCTGAAGACCGACATCCTGATCCTGGGCTCAGGCGGCGCCGGGCTGTTTGCGGCGCTGCATGCGCATCAGGCCAACCCGGATCTCAGCATTACAGTTGCCACTAAGGGCCTGCTCGGCAAGTGCGGCTGCACGCGCATGGTGCAGGGCGGCTACAACGTGGCGCTCAATCCCGGCGACTCGGTCGAGCGGCATTTCATGGACACCATCGAGGGCGGCAAATGGCTGCCCAACCAGGACATGGCCTGGACGCTCATCACCACCGCCATCGAGCGTGTGCGTGAGCTGGAGAACGAGGTTGGCTGCTTCTTCGACCGCAACCCCGACGGCACCCTGCACGGCAAGGCGTTCGCCGGCCAGACCTTCGACCGCACAGTGCACAAGGGCGACCTGACCGGCATCGAGATCATCAACCGGCTGATGGAGCAGGTGTGGGCGAGGCCGATCGCGCGGCTCGAGGAGCACCGCGCCGTGGCGCTGATCCCGGCGAGTGACGGGCAGTCGCTGGCCGGCGCGCTGTTGATCGATGTCCGCAGCGGCACGTTCCGCTTCGTCGAGGCCAAGGCTGTGCTGCTGGCGACCGGCGGCGGGCCAACCATGTATCGCTATCACACGCCTTCCGGCGACAAGAGCATGGACGGCCTTGCCATGGCGCTGCGCCTGGGCCTGCCGCTGCGCGACATGGAGATGGTGCAATTCCATCCCACCGGGCTGCTGGCGGGACCCGACACGCGCATGACCGGTACGGTGCTGGAGGAGGGATTGCGCGGCGCCGGCGGCCATCTGCTCAATGGCCACAAGCGTCGCTTCATGGAGGACTACGACCCGAAGCTGGAGCGGGCCACGCGCGACATCGTCTCGCGCGCCATCTACGCCGAGATGCGGGCCAAGCGCACGAGCCCGCACGGCGGCGTCTACATCAAGATGAGTCACCTCGGTCCCGACAAGGTGGCCACGCAGTTCAAGGGCATGGTGGAGCGCTGCGCTGATTGCGGCTTTGATCTGGCGGGCGGCCTGGTCGAGGTGGTGCCGACGGCGCACTATTTCATGGGCGGCCTCGTCTGCAACGTCGACACATCGACCGAGCTGCCGGGCCTATTCGTGGCCGGCGAGGACTCCGGCGGAGCGCACGGCGCCAATCGGCTCGGTGGCAATGGCGTCGCCAATTCCACCGTGTTTGGCGGCATTGCCGGCGAGACGATGGCCGCTTGGATCGCCGCAAACCCCGGCCACCGCGCTCCGGACGAGCAGACGATCGGCACCGAGATGGCGCGTGCCCAGGCCCCGTTCGCACGCAAGCCGGGCAACGTCAATGCACTGCGCGAACAGCTGATGGACGCCATGTGGGATGATGTCGGCGTCATGCGCGATGCGACGGCTCTGCACCGCGGCTTGCAGAAAGTCGAAGCAATCGAGGGCGAGCTGCTCGGCATCGGCGTGTCGGACGGTGATCGTGCCTTCAATCTGACCTGGCACGACTGGCTGAATTTGCGCAGCCTGGTGGAGATTTCCAAGGTTATCACGCTGGCAGCGCTCAAGCGCGAGAACAGCCGCGGCGCCCACTATCGCGAGGACTTCCCAGATGAGGGCGACCTCGCCACCTCCACCTTCACGGTGGCACGCCAGAAGGACGGTCGCCTCGACATCGTCGACGAAGCGGTGCGCTTCACCATCGTCAAGCCGGGCCAATCCCTGCTCAAGGATGCCGCCGAATGACAACCGAGCTCTTCTGCTATTTGATTGCCGGCGGCATGCTTTATGTGCTGGTGCCTGGCCCCGCAACGCTCGCTGCGCTCAACTATTCGGCGACCCTGGGCCGTTGCGCATGCGCAAAGTTCCTGGCCGCCCATCTTGTCGGCGATCTTGTTTGGTCCGTGTTGGCCATCCTGGCCATCGTCGGCGTTTCCCGGCTCGGCCCCGGACTTTTTGATGCGCTCGGCGTTGCCTGCGGCCTCTATTTGATTTGGCTTGGCGCCAAGGTTCTGCGCGGCAACGGCGCCGGGGCGATCGCCACTGTTGGCGATCCTGTCCGCGTCGGCGTCATTTTCGGATTGACCAATCCGAAGGCCTATCCGTTTGCACTGGCAATGTTCACAGCGCTGATCGGGCGCTTTGGCGATTGGATCGCGAATGTCTCGCTGCTGAGTATCCTGGGCGCTGTCTGCCTCGGCTTCGTGATCGCCGACCTGCTGGTCGTGGCGTGGACCGGATTGCCCCCCATCCGCCGCCTGGTTGGCCGCCACGCAACCTTCGTGGCGCGCGCGACCGGTGTTCTCTTCATCCTGTTCGGCGGCAAGTCATTGCACGACGCACTAAGCAGCGGGGCACGCCGGGCGTGAGCAAGGACACAAGATCATGATCCCTATTGCAGCCCTCCAGATGACGGCGGAAAAGCTGATGGCAAAGGCCGCCATCGAGATACCGGACGACTACCTGGCGGGCCTGCGGCGGTGTGCGAACACCGAGCAGGGCGACCTCTCCGCCTTCGTGATCCAGGCCATGTTGGAAAATTACGAGGCGGCCAAGGAAGACCGGCGCGCCATGTGCGGCGATACCGGCGTGCCGCGCTGGTACGTGAAGATCGGCAATGAGGCACGCGTCCAGGGTGGTCCCATCGCGCTCGAGGCGGCACTGCGCCGCGCCACCGCCAGTGCCACGCACGATGTGCCGCTGCGCCCCAACCGCGTGCACCCCCTCTGGCGCACCGATCACAACAACAACTGCGGCATCGGCGCGCCCGAGATCGAGTACTCCTTCCACCCTGACGCCGACTGGATCGACCTCACCACGGTGCACAAGGGTGGGCTGTTCGGCTCCGACTATCGCATGCTGTTTCCCGGCGACGGCATCGATGGCATCAAGCGCTTCTATCTCGACACGCTGATCGCCTTCGGCCGGCGCGGGCTTGCCTGCCAGCCGGCCATCGTCGGCGTGGGCCTCGGGGGCTCGAAGGATATCTGCATGGTGCTGGGCAAGCAGGCTTCCTGCCTGCGCACCGTGGGCTCCCGCAATCCCGATCCCAAGATCGCCAAGCTGGAAGAGGAACTGAAGGAACTCGGCAACAACATCGGCATGGGCGCCATGGGCTTCATGGGCTCGTCGATGGTGGTCGATTGCCACATCGAGGTCGGCTACTGCCACACAGGCGGCATGCCGATGAGCGTGCACATGTTTTGCCTGTCCTCGCGGAGAGCCACGGCGCGCATTTTCCCCGATGGCCGCGACGAGTTCCGCACCGACCCCGAGTGGTTCACCGACTACATGCGCCGGCCGACGGTCGAGTGGGAGCCGACGCTGAAGGTTGACGCGGCGGAGTAGGTAGTGACATCCCGGCCGGAGCGGGTGCGTGCACAGCCATATTTGCAGCCCCTCGGTCGCGGATATTTGCCGCTGGCCAATTCCGGGACGACAAAGGCAGATGGCATGACGCGCAATCTGGTCAAGGCGAGCAAGTTCATGAGCTTCGTGCTGCGGCACAAGCCCGAGCAGATCGGTTTGACGCTCGACGCCAACGGTTGGGCCAAGGTTGGCGACCTGATTGAGAAGGCTTCCGCACACGGCGTTACCCTGACGCGCGAGCTGATCGCGGACATCGTCGCCACCAGCGACAAGCAGCGCTTCGCGCTCGACGCGGCAGGTGGGCGCATCCGCGCCAACCAGGGTCACTCCGTCGACGTCGAACTGGGTCTGGAGCCCACCGAGCCGCCGGCCATCCTGTTTCACGGCACGGCCGCCACGACCCTTGCCGCCATCCGCGCCGGAGGCCTCAAGCCTGGCAAGCGCCAGCACGTCCACCTGTCCCCTGACGAGGCCACTGCCATCAAGGTCGGGCAGCGGCACGGCCAGCCAGTGGTGTTACGCGTGTTTGCCGGTAAGATGTGGGGACAGGGTGCCCCATTCTTTTGCTCGGCGAATGGTGTATGGCTGACGCCTGCCGTTCCGCCCGACTTCATCGAGTTCGCGAACGAGCCAGACTGAGAGGAGATGTCCATGCGCGCCGCCGTCCTGACCGAAGTCAACAAACCGCTGCAGATTCTCGACCTCGAGCAGGAGCCTCCCAAGGCTGGCGAAGTGCGCGTGCAGGTGAAGGCGGCCGGTGTGTGTCTATCCGACTACCACATCATGAACGGCGACTGGCCGCTGCCGTTGCCGATGGTGCTGGGCCACGAGGCGGCCGGCGTCGTCGTCGAGCTGGGGCAGGGCGTCAACAACGTCAAAAAGGGCGACCACGTCATCTTCTCGTTCCGCCCCAACTGTGGACACTGCCGCTACTGCGCATCCGGCCGCTCGGTGATCTGCAACGGCCACGACGACAGCCCGCGCTGGCGCATGCACGACGGCACCAGCCGCGTGAAGCTAAACGGCGAGCCCGTCAATCAGATGGCCCGCATCGGTACGTTTTCGGAATTCGTGGTGTGCCCGGCCGAGCAGGTCGTCGCAGTGCGTAAGGACCTGCCGTGGACGCACGCCGCCATCATTGGCTGCAGCGTGGCGACCGGTGTCGGCGCCGCTATCCGCCACGCCAAGGTGGAGTCGGGGTCCAGCGTGCTGGTGGTGGGCTGCGGTGGGGTTGGCCTAAACGTGGTGCAGGGCGCCAGGCTGGCCGGCGCCAAGACCATCATCGCCTGCGACCTGCTCGACAACAAGCTGAGCTTGGCCAAAGAATTCGGTGCAACACATACCATCAACGCCAAGAAGGACGACACGGTGAAGGCCGTGAAGGATCTGACCGGCGGCGGCGTCGACTACGCCTTCGATGCGATCGGCGGCGCCAAGACCATGGAGACGTGCGTCGATGCCATCGCGCCGGGTGGGCATGCCGTGATGGTCGGCATGCCCGCGTTCACGGACCGCGCGCAGATCAACCCGTTCCAGGTGGTGTTCCAGGAGAAGATGATCACCGGCACCTACTACGGCTCGATCCGCCCGCCGGTGGACTTCGGCGTGCTGGCCGATCTCGACATGGACAAGCGCATCAACCTCGACGCCTTGATCAGCCGTACCTACAAGTTTGATGAGATCAACGAGGGCTTCAAGCTGCTCACCTCCGGCCAGGTGGCGCGCGGCGTCATTGTTTTCTGACGTCATGCCCGCCCAGGCGGGCATCCACGCCCGGTGCTGATACCCGCGTGGATCTCCGCCTACGCGGTGATGGCAGGGTTCGCGACACACAGGAGTAAGGATCGTGGCGACAGCCACCAAGCTCAAGACGGTGCATCTCAAGCTGCCGGCTTCCACTGAGGAGCTGGCCAAGCTTGAGATCGGCACCGTTGTGTACCTGACGGGCCGCGTCTACACGGCGCGCGAGGGCGTCTACAAGAAGGCGGTGGAAGACGGCGCCGGACTGCCGGCGGCGCCGGAGGAGCTGGGCTTGGCCAATTTCCATTGCTCGCCGGCCGCCAGCGTCAACGCTGACGGCAGCCACACGGTGGGGGCGGTGACGGCCACCGCGTCCTTCCGCTTCGCGAAGTGGCTGGGCGGCTGGTTCAAGCTGTCGCGCTGCAATGTCATCATCGGCAAAGGCGGCATGACGGGCGAGATCTACAAGTCGACCTTCGTGCCGCACAAGGCGATCTACCTCACCACGGTGGGCTACGGCACCGGCGCGCTGCTCGGGCGCGGCATCCGGCGCGTGGTCGCCACGCATTGGGTGGAGCAGCTTGGCCTTGCCCAGGCCATCTGGGTGCTCGAGGTGGAGAACTTCGGACCATTCCTGGTCGACGGCGATCTCGCCGGCAATTCACTGTTCGAGCGCGAGAACGCCAAGATCGCGCCGGGCATCGACAAGCTCTACGCCGGCACCAAGCCCGCCACGCTGCGCCGCTACGGCGAGACCGACGACAAAACCGACGAAGTGATTTGACGCAAGGTGGCGCCTGTTGCGCCAGCGCCGACGGCAGCTCGCCGGATGGCCGGCGGAGGATGCATCATGCATCATGCATCGGCGCAGGCCAGTCACGGTCGGCGCCGTCACCGCCCACGCCACAGCCACAGCACGATGACTGCGCCTGCGATTGCCGCAAGGTACAACATCAACGGCGAGGGCAGCAGCCCAACAATAACTCCGAGGTGGAAGCCGATGAACGCTCCGGCGATACCGACCAGGGCGCCCGTGATGTCGTTGCTGCGTGTCTGCCCGAGCCGGGCGAGCCAGCCCCTGGCATAGCGGTTGAACGCCAGGCCCACGACGATGCCGATGATGAGGACGATGATAAAGTTCGCCAACGCGGTGCTGCCAATCGCCATATGAAACCCCCTGTGGCGCGAATTCGAGCAAGGAAGGAAGCCGCCGGTCGCCCGAAAGCTACTGGGCGGCTCAGTACCCTTGCAGGCACCTGACGGATCTTGTGGGTCCGTCTGGCCCGTCAAACGATCGACCTGCCCTTGCGGTTCCCTGGCCCGGACTGCGGCCGCTGTTCCGGCCGTAACTGCGCCGGGCGGCCCTTGTCTGTTGAATGCCGGTGCGCAGCGATTGTCGCTGCCGGCTATGCAACCACCAGGAGGGGCACGATGCGCCTTGGATTGATGTTGATGACGTTGGTTTTTGCGCTCGCAATTGCGGTGATTGGAGTGCGCGCGTCGCCCTTGACCAGTGGAAGCGATGCTCTGGGCGCGCCGGAGGGGCTGCTCGGGCAGGCTGCCTACGAAATCTGCAAACCGCTCGACGACGCCAGTACGGTCTCTGTCTGCCGGCCGCTCACCGAAGACGATGACGTCGACGAGGACGAGGAAGATGACGACGATGACGACGACGACGACGAGTAGCTCGGTCGAACTCAGGTAGTCGGCGTCGGCACATTGTCACCGACGCCATCAACCTGTTTCAAGACCGCAGCGGCGCGACCAGGATGGACGCGAGCAACTCCTTGAGCTGCGTTGGTAGCGGCACAGGACGACCCGTTGCGCGATCCACATAGACGTGTACGAAGTGGCCCTGCGCCGCGGTGGTCTCGTCATCATCGCGGAACAGGCCGATCTCATACCTGACACTGGAGGTTCCTAGGTGGCTGACGCGCAGCCCCGCGTGCACCTTGGACGGAAACGCGATCTGGCTGAAGAACCGGCATTGCGTCTCGACGACGAGGCCGATCACCTGGCTGCGCTCCACATCGAGCGCCCCATTCTCGATCAGGAACTGGTTCACGACCGTATCGAAGTACTCATAGTAGACGGCGTTGTTGACGTGCCGGTAAGGGTCGTTGTCGTTCCAGCGTGTCGTGATCTCGAGGAAGTGCGGGTAGGCCGAGCGCGGCTCGGGAGGAGAACGTCCGCTCACGATAAGGCTCCACAAAGTGTCGCGCGGCTGCGCCGGGTGGCTTGAGATGCCCGAAACCCAGGCGCAGATCAACCTGCGGCCTCGTTCAATCTGCAGCTCGATCGCGCGGGTCTAGCCCTCACCCAAGCCTCGCGCGACCTGGGCGAGCTTGGCTCGCAGCCATGTAATGGCCGGGTTGCCGTCGTGCCGGCGATGCCAGTACATCGACCAATCGAAGGAGTGCGAGGGGAACGGCAATTCGCCGATGGCGAGCGATTTGCTCGCCAGGGCCTGGGCGAGGCGGTGCGGCATCACGGCAATGAGGTCGGTTCGCTCCAGGATGTGCGGCACCACAAGCCAGTGCGGCACGTTCAACGCAACGGCGCGGGCTGCGCCCTGCTTGGCAAGGAGGTCGTCGACGAACCGCACGTCGGTCGGCGACATGGAGACCCTGAGATGCCGGGCGGCCAGGAAGGTCTTCATGCTCATTCTGGTCCGCGCCGCGGCAGGCGAGGCCCGCGTGACACACACCATGCGGTCGTGAAAGAGCGGCATCGCCTTGATCGACGCGGAATGCGACAGCCCGGTGCTGACGGCAAGGTCGATCTCATCCTTTTCGAGTGCTTCGACCGTGCGGGCTGGAGGCAAGTGGACGATGTCGAAGCGGATCGATGATGCCTCTTTGCCCGTGTCCTCCAGGAGGACTGGCAGCAGGAGCAACCCGAGGAGGTCCGAAAGGCGAATCGTGAAGGTGCGCGCTGACGCGGCCGCGTCGAACCCCGCATCGCTCTCAAACACGCTCTCGATCTGGCGCAGCACCTGCCGGATTGGCTCGGCCAGCTCAAGGGCCCGTGCGGTTGCCTGCATGCCGGTTGCGGTGCGTACCAGAAGCTCGTCCTGGAAGATATGCCGAAGGCGTGACAGCGCATTGCTCATGGCAGGCTGGCTCAAGCCGACCTTGTCGGCGGCCCGCGTGACGTGCTGCTCGCTCAACAGGGCGTCGAGTGCCACCAGCAGGTTCAGATCAATCGATCGCAGGTTCATGCGTCGGCGACGTGACAGGGCCATCCATTCGCATTCATAGCGTGAATATCGATAGAACAAAAATCGATTTGGTCAATATGAGCCGAGGCGGTGTACCAAGGCTGGTTCACGCCTCACCCCCGGAGCAGAAGATGAGCACGGCCGCGGAGCTGAAGAAGACCATCAAGGTGTGCATGTTCGACCAGTACGGGACGGTCGTGGACATGCAGGGCGGCCTCACCAAGATCGCAACGCCCTATCTGAAGGACAAGGGCTGGACCGGCAACCCGAACTCCTTCGTCACTTGGTGGCGGCGCACGCACTTCGAGAACTCGATGATCGACGCGCTGCTGCACAAGCAGCACACGCCCTACCGCGAGATCGGCATCCGCTCCGTCGCCTTTGTGCTTGACCGCTGCAAGCTGTGCTACACGATGGACGAGGTGCGGGCGCTCGTCGCCGAGATTGAGAAGCTCGAGTGCTTTCCCGAGGTGCCCGAGGCGCTTGCCCGTCTGCAGACGCGCTACCAGCTGGTCGTGCTGTCGAACGGCGATCCGGACATGCTGGAGACGGCCAAGGCGTATCACAAGGTGCCGTTCGACCGGGTCATCTCGGTTGCCGAGGCGAATTCCTTCAAGCCACACGTTGCGACCTACACCAAGGCCGCCGAGCTGATCGGGCTACGCATGGACGAGGTGCTGTTTGTCGCCAATCACGCCTTCGACTGCATCGGTGCAAAGGCCGCCGGCATGCACACGGCCTTTATCGACCGGCGCCAGCGACCGTTCGGCATGACGCCGCACCAGCCCGACATCATCGTTCGCACGATGCGCGATCTCGCCGACGCCATGGTCTAATCCCGCGCCTTGAGGCTACAGTTCTTGTGCTGCGGCGGTCTTGCCGCACGGGGGCGCGTTGGCTAGGGCGCAACTAATCTAGGAGATCATTGCATGAGGGAGCAGCAGGAGCCCGCGCAGGCCGTTCTCGGCAAGCAGATGCTGGCCCGGGCAAGCTCGGACCCACGCCAGGAGTTCGGCTCGTTCTTTCTGTCGCGACTGCTCGGCTTCACTGTCTCCTACCAGGCAGACCGGTGCAGTGTGAGCTTCGATGCCATACCAACGCTGTTCAACCCGCAGGGAACGCTGCATGGCGGCATTCTTGCGACCGCGATGGACGTCTCCATGGGCCACCTGCTGCACCACGTCGAGGGTGCAGGCGCCACGCTCGAAATGAAGATCCAATACCTCTCGCCCGTGACGTCCGGAATCGTGCGTTGCGAGGGGAGCTTCCTACGCAAAGGCAGGAGCTTGTCGTTCCTGCAGTCGCACGCCTTTCGCAGCGACGGCGAACTGGCAGCCCACGCGACCGCTACGTGGAGGTCGTTGCAACCACGGCCGGCACCTGCCGGCTGAGGCCTATTGCGCGGCCTTGGCCGCTCCGATCACGCCGCCCCATCGCAGGGCGTCGATCTCGTCTGCCGCAAACCCCCAATCGCGCAGGATTGCCTCGCTGTCGGCCCCGCGTGGACGTGGCGGGATGCCGATCTCACCCGCTGTGCGCGACAAGCGCGGTGCTGGCGCCGGTTGCACCACGCCATCAGCCTCGATGAACGTCGCACGCGCGGCATTGTGCGGGTGATCGCGCACCTCGCTGAGCGCCAGCACCGGTGCTACGCAGGCGTCGCTACCAGCAAACACACGCTCCCAGTCCGCGCGCGTCCGCTGCTTGATCGTTGCGGCGAAGCGCTGGCGCAGCTGTGGCCAGCCGCTGCGGTCGTGCTGGGCCGGAAGGTGTGCAGCCGACAGACCGAGCCGCTCGATGAATTCCGCGTAGAAGCGTGCCTCGATGGCGCCCACCGCCAGCCACTTGCCATCCCGGGTCTCGTAGGCGTCATACCAGGGCGCGCCCGTGTCGAGCACGTTGACGCCACGCTCATCGTGCCAGGCACCCTGCGCGTACATGCCGTAGATAAGAGCCATCAGGGATGCTGCCCCGTCGACCATGGCGGCGTCGACCACCTGTCCCTGTCCTGACTTTTGCGCCTCGAGCAGCGCGCACACCACGCCGAAGGCCAGGAACATGCCGCCGCCGCCAAAGTCGCCGACCAGGTTGAGCGGCGGCACGGGCGCCTCGCCCCGCCGGCCGATGCCGTGCAGGACGCCGGCTAGCGCGATGTAGTTGATGTCATGGCCGGCGCGCTCAGCCAGCGGGCCGTCTTGGCCGAAGCCGGTCATGCGGCCGAACACGAGCTTGGGGTTGACGCCAGCCAGTACGGCGGGGCCGAGGCCCAGCCGTTCCATGACGCCCGGCCGGAAGCCCTCGATGAGCGCGTCGGCCTTGGCGGCCAGCCTCAGCACGACCGCCCGCCCGGCATCGGACTTCACATCGACCGACAGCGACCTGCGACCGCGGTGCAGCACCTCGAACCTGGGCTCCTTGCCCGGCAGGCCGAGGTCGGCAGCCTCGCGCCGGTCGAGGCGGATCACGTCCGCGCCCATGTCGGCCAGCAGCATGGCCGCGAACGGCGCCGGCCCGATGCCGGCCATCTCAATGATGCGATACCCGGCGAGAGGGCCCATCGTGGTTATCTTCCTTTTGCCTCGCGTTGCGTTTCGGCACAAGGCGTATGCATCGGGCGTAAGCGTTTTTCAATGCCCGCGTGATTGGCTTCCAGGCAACAGGGATTGACACTCAAAGAAGCGTCAAGCGTGGCAACTCTTCGAAAGCTGTCCCGACGCCTGCGTGCTTGGCTCCGAGCCGCTCGCAAGGGCGAGCGGGCGCCCGAGCTCGCTGTGGGCCCTCGGCCGTTGCCTGCTGACCGCCGCGATCTCGAGGCCGACTTCGAACGCTTCATGATCATTGGCGATCGTCTCGAACGAGGGCTGGAGACGCTCAAGGACGTCCAGTGGGAAATCCGCGAAAATGAGGTGCGCTATCGCGATCTCCTCGACAACCAGGCGGACGCGATCTTGCGCCGTGACGAGGAGGGTCGGCTGACATTCGTCAACCAGGCTTTCTGCAGGGTGTTCGGGGTCGAACGCCGCGACGTTCTTGGCCGCGCGTTCGCGCCGAGCGTGGTGTCGGGAGACGTGGTCGTACCGCTCGCTCCAGGCCTTGGCCGGCGCGAGCAGCGCTACGTGCAGCAAATCGAAACCAGCTCCGGACCGAGATGGTTTGAATGGCAGGAGCACGTCGTGTCGGCCGATGCCGCCGTTCCGGAGGTGCAGTGCGTCGGCCGCGACATCACGGAGGCGCGGGAGACAGAAGCCGAACTGCGCGAGGCGCGCCTGCAGGCAGAGGCGGCCAACCGCGCCAAGTCGCGGTTCCTGGCGGCGATGAGCCACGAGATCCGCACGCCGATGAACGGCATTCTCGGCATGACCTCTCTGTTGTCCGACACCGAGCTGTCGCCTGAGCAGCAAACCTACGCCAAGGCCATCGAGCGTTCGGCGCGCACACTGCTTGCGCTGATCGACGAGATCCTCGACTTTTCCAAGATCGAGGCCGACAAGCTGCAATTGAAGAGCGCGCCGTTGGCGATCAGCGAGTGCGTGCAGGGCGTCGTTGAGTTGTTGGCGCCAAAGGCCTACGAGAAGGGCATCGACATCGCCTGGGCGATCGATCCCAGGCTGCCGATCCTGCTTCTGGGCGACGAGGTGCGGCTGCGCCAAATCCTGACCAACTTGCTCGGGAACGCCATCAAGTTCACCGACAAGGGTGGCGTGCTGGTCACGGTCGCGCGCGCCCCCGCCAATGGCAATGGCAATGGCGAGAGTGCAGTAGAGTCCGAAGACGTGCGCATCGCCGTTACCGTCGAGGATACCGGCATCGGCATCCACCATGAGGCGCTGCCGTTCGTATTCTTCGAGTTTGAACAGGCAGAGGCGGCCTTGCGCCGCCGGCAGGGCGGCACGGGCCTGGGGCTTGCCATCTCCCGCCGTCTCGCCCGAGCCATGTCGGGAGATATTCACGTGGCCAGCATGCCGGGGGCCGGCTCCAGGTTTACGGCCGTATTGCGCCTCGGCCGGGTTCTCGAACCTCCGATCGTGGAGCGTGAGCGCAAACCAGGCCGATGGAGCGGCCAGCACGTGCTGCTGGCGCTCGACCGGCCGATCGAGCGCAAGGCACTGCGTCTTTCCATCGAAGGTGCGGGCCTGCCGGTCGAGGAATGCGCGAGCGCGGACGCCGAGGGGCTGATCCGGGGCGCGGCCCAAGCGGGCGAGCCGTTCACAGCAGTCGTGGTCGGCCACCAGGGCGGCTGGCAGGAGGCAAGGCACTTGCTCGACCTCGCGCGCAAGGTTGCAGCAGGACGGTCGGTGCGAGGCGTTGTCGTGCTCGACACCTCCGCCAAGGCCGACTTCGCCGAGTTCCGCAACGTGGGCTTCAATGTCTATTTGGTCCGGCCGGTACGACCACAGTCGGCCCTGACGCACCTGGAATCGGATGCCCCACACATGCCTGCACCGACGCAACCCCGCCCCGAGCACGAGCCGGCTCGCAACGGCACCCGACGGCCCATGGTGCTGCTCGTCGAAGACAATGACATCAATGCGCTGCTGGCACGCCGAATGCTGGAGAAGGCCGGCTGCGAGGTGACGGTTTGCGGCAACGGGCGCGAGGCAGTAGAGGCGATGCGGGAACGACTGGCGAGCAGCAATCCGCCCTTCGACCTGGTGTTCATGGACGTGCACATGCCTGTCGTCGACGGGCTGGAGGCGACCAGACAGATCAGGGAGATTTATGCGGCACAGCCTGATGCGGCGGTGCGGGCGCCGCCGATTGTGGCGCTGACCGCCAATGCGTTCGAGGAAGACCGTCGCCGCTGCCTGGACGCCGGCATGGACGACTATCTTGCCAAGCCGTTCGATCGCGACGACTTGGAACGGATGCTGGACAAATGGTGCGACATGAGCAAGGCGACCCGGGCGGCCTGAGCTCGGCCACATCTCAATCTGCAACGCATGTTAGCGCTTTCTTTACCTTAACGTAGGTTCGGCTTAATGCGGCCAAGGTAGGCTCACCCCATTCCGGGCCGCATGTTGCGCGCCCTAACGAGCAATCGCCATGCTGCAGATCATCGATAGGTGCGCTCACTGCGTGTCGGCTGGAATGCGCGCGGCCGTCGTGCCGCCACTGCAAATTGTTCGGTCGTGGGTTATTCGATCCAGTGCGCGGTGCGCCTCGCTCTCCTTACCGATCGATAGCTATCGTCCGGAGGCGCACTACATGCGCGGTCCTGGGCCGAAGTATCGAGCCAAATGGGCGCAAGCCCCCAATTGCGAGCTCTAGTGCAAGCCTCCGCCAGCGCCTTTCAGTGTGCCATGTGCGCGCTGCAGGCGAAGGTGATCGAGGGCGGCGGTCGCACCGGACCGGCTCAGCCATTGATATCGTAGGCGGCCAGCGCCGCCATGTTGAGGACGTCGCTGTCCTTGGCGCCGAGCGAGCAGATCTGCACCGAGTGGGTCATGCCCACCAGCATGGGGCCGATCAGGGTGGCACCGCCCAGCTCCTTCAACATTTTGGTCGAGATGGATGCCGAATGGAACGCGGGCATGATCAACACATTGGCGGTGTCCGACAGCCGGCAGAACGGATAGAGCTTCATCGCCTCGCGGTTGAGGGCGACATCGGCCGCCATGTCGCCGTCGTACTCGAAATCGACCTGGCGCTTGTTGAGGATGTGCACGGCTTCGCGCACCTTGTCGGAGCGTTCGCCGCGCGGATGGCCGAAGGTGGAATAGGCCAAGAGCGCTACGCGCGGTTCGATGCCGAGACGCCGGGCTACGCGCACCGCCTCTTCGGTGATGTCAGCTAGGTCATTGCCGTCTGGCATGTCGGTAACGCTGACGTCGGCGACCAGCACCGCCCGGCCGCGCATCAGCACCAGCGAGACGCCGATGACGCGCCGGCCGATCCTCGAGTCCAGCACTTTGCGCACGTCCTCGTAGGCCGTGTACCAATTGCGCGTGGCGCCGGTCACCATGCCGTCGGCGTGCCCCATGGCCACCATGCATGCGCCATAGACGTTGCGGTCGTTGTTGACGAGGCGCTGGCAGTCGCGGAGCAGGTAGCCTCGGCGCTGCAGGCGGCTGTAGAGGAACTCCGCATACTCGTGGCGCCGGTCGTCCCTGCTCGTGTCGTGCGTTTCGATCGCATCGGTGAGGCTCAGGCCGGCTGCGGCGAATGCGTCCTTGATCAGGGCGTGCCGGCCGATCAGCACTGGCTTGCCCAGGCCCTGGTTGAGGTAGGCATTAGCGGCGCGGGCGATCTGCGGCTGCTCGCCTTCGGCAAAGATGATGCGCTTGGGCGCGTTGCGCACCTGGGCGAAGATGGAGTGCAGCCAGCCCGCCACCGGATCGAGCCGACCCGACAGTCGCGCCAAGTATCCGTCCATGTCGACGATCGGCCGGCGCGCGACGCCGGTGGCCATCGCGGCTTTGGCGACCGCCGGCGAGACCTTGGTGATCAAGCGCGGATCGAACGGTGCCGGAATAATGTAGTCCGGCCCGTACCTGACCTCGCGGCCAAGGAACGCGGCGGCGACCTGGTCGGGCACGTCCTCGCGCGCCAGTTCGGCCAGTGCCGTGGCGGCGGCGATCTTCATCTCCTGGTTGATGGTCGAGGCCTGCACGTCGAGGGCGCCGCGGAAGATGAACGGGAAGCCCAGCACATTGTTGATCTGGTTGGGGTAGTCGGAGCGGCCGGTTGCCACTATGGCATCCGAGCGCACTTCGGCGACGTCCTCCGGCGTGATCTCGGGGTCCGGGTTGGCCATGGCGAAGATGATCGGCTTGTCGGCCATCGAGCGCACCATGTCCTTGCTCACGGTTCCGGCGGCGGACAGGCCGAACAAGGCATCGGCGCCCACCAGGGCATCGGCGAGTGAGCGCGCCTTAGTCTCCACCGCGTATGCCGACTTCCACTGGTTCATACCGTCCTTGCGGCCGCGGTAGATGACCCCCTTGGTGTCGCACAGCAGCATGTTCTTCTTCGGCATGCCCATGGCCGCGAGCAAGTCCATGCAGGCGATGCTGGCCGCGCCGGCGCCGTTCACGACCAGTTTGAATTTTTGAATGTCGCGGCCTGTCAGCTCCAGCGCATTGATGAGGCCGGCGGCGGCAATGATGGCGGTGCCGTGCTGATCGTCGTGAAAGACCGGGATGTCGAGCAGTTCCTTGAGCTTCTCCTCGATGATGAAGCAGTCCGGTGCCTTGATGTCTTCCAGATTGATGCCGCCGAAGCTTGGACCCAAGTAGCGCACGCAGTTGATGACCGCCTCGGGATCGGGCGTGTCGACCAGGATGTCGATACCGTCGATGTCGGCGAAGCGCTTGAATAAGGCGCCCTTGCCCTCCATGACGGGCTTGGCTGCCTGGGCGCCGAGGTTGCCCAGTCCGAGAATCGCCGTGCCGTTCGAGACTACGGCCACCAGATTGCCCTTGTTGGTGTAGTCGTAGGCGAGCTGTTTGTCCTGGGCGATCGCCTGTACCGGTACGGCCACCCCGGGTGAGTAGGCAAGTGATAGATCGCGCTGGGTGGTCAGCGGCTTGGTGGGGGTGATCTCGAGCTTGCCGGGCTTGCCCTGGCTGTGGAATTGCAGGGCCTCCTGGGCCGTAAAGCGCGCGGCAGGGAACTTGATAGGCATGAGCGTTTCCGGGATGCGTCGTTTCTTTGCTGAAGGTGAGGGTAGGGACGGCAACGATAGAGCCCGGCCCGGGGTCGCACAACAGCACATTCACTGGGCATCGCTGGCATACCGGCACATCACACAGTTGCCGTGGTTTCCTGACGCGGTCGAACCGGCTATGGCTACGCGCGTCGGCGTGAAGGGGTGCAATGCAGCGGGATGGCAACAAGAGTGGCGTGAAGCGGACGGCTGATGAGCCGGCCGCCGCCAGCACGTCTGCGCCCGTCGAGACCGACAAGCCGCCGGCGGGCGTGACGCCGTCGATGGCGCAGTTCCTGGAGATCAAGGCTGCCAATCCGGACTGTCTGCTGTTCTACCGGATGGGCGATTTCTACGAGCTGTTTTTCGAGGATGCGGTGGCTGCCGCGCAGGCGCTCGGCATCGTGCTGACCAAGCGCGGCAAGCACCTGGGCGAGGACATACCCATGTGCGGTGTGCCGATCCACCGCGCCGACGAATACCTCCAGCGCCTGATCCGGCAGGGTTTCCGCGTGGCGGTGTGCGAGCAACTGGAGGATCCCGCCGAAGCCAGGAAGCGCGGCTCGAAGGCCGTAGTGCGCCGCGACGTGGTGCGTCTGGTCACGCCGGGTACGCTCACCGAGGACAGCCTGCTCGACGCCAAGGCGCGCAATTACCTGACGGCAGTGTTCAAGTCCGGCAAGGAAGGCCGCCAGGCGCAGGTTGCGCTGGCCTCGCTCGACATCTCGACTGGCGAATTCGAAGTCGGCGAGGTGCCGGCTGCCGATTTCCCGGGTGAGATCGTGCGGCTATCTCCCGGCGAGGTGATCGCTGGCGACACGCTGCTGGCCGATGCCGATGTCGGCAAGTGGATAGACATTGCCCGTGCGGCAGCCACGCCGGTCGCTGCCGCCTCATTTGACAGCATGGCCGGCGAGCGCCTGCTCAAGACGCGGCTGAGCGTCGGCGATCTGGCCGCCTTCGGCGCCTTCTCGCGTGGGGAGCTGGCGGCCGTCGGTGCCCTCCTCAAGTACGTCGAGCTGACCCAGCTCGGCAAGCAGCCCTGCCTGCGGGCTCCGCGGCGCACCGGCCCGTCCAACCGCCTCATCATCGACGCGCCGACGCGGGCGAGCCTGGAGTTGTTGCGTTCGCTGTCGGGCGAGCGGCAGTCAAGCCTGCTCGGCGTCATTGACCGCACGGTGACGGGACCCGGCGCGCGCGAGCTGGCGGCGCGCCTGTCGAGCCCTCTGCGCGATGCACAGGTGATCGCAGCTCGCCTCGATGCGGTCGGCTTCCTGCTCGGCAACGAGCTGCTGCGGGACGATGCACGCACCTCGCTGCGCGCCGCGCCCGACATCGCCCGCGCCATGTCGCGACTTGCACTGCAGCGCGGCGGCCCGCGCGATCTTGCTGCCGTGCGCGACGGGCTGCGCGCCGCCGGCGCCTGTGTGCGACTGCTGCGCAAAGCCGCAGGCGGGATCGGCCTGCCCAATGCTTTGCAGCGCATCGCATCCAGCCTAGCCGTGTGCGGCACCGACCTTCAGGCGACCCTCGAACAGGCATTGATAGATGAGCCGCCACCGCTGCGCCGCGACGGCGGGTTCGTGAAGGCAGGCTTCCGTGCCGATCTCGACGAGGCGCGCGGATTGCGTGACGATAGCCGCAAGGTGATGGCCGCGCTCGAGGCGCGTTATCTGGATGCGACCAGCATCAAGTCGCTGAAGGTCCGCCACAACAATATTCTGGGGTTCTATGTCGAGGTGCCGGCGAACGCCGCCAAGCCGCTGCTGAGCGATCCACTCGCGCAAACCTTCCGCCACCGCCAGACCATGGCCGGCGCGGTGCGCTTCACCACCGATGAGCTGATCGAAATCGAGAGCCGCATCGTCGCCTCCGCCGAGCGGGCGCTGGCCATCGAGCAGGATGTTTTCGCCGAGCTCAGTGCGGCCATCGCCGCGTTGACACAGCAGCTTGGCGAGCTTGCCGGCGCGTTGGCAGAGCTCGATTGCGAGGCAGCTCTTGCACAACTCGCCGCCGAGCAGGCCTATACACGACCGGTGCTCGACGACAGCTGCGCCTTTGAGATTCGCGGCGGACGACACCCCGTCGTCGAGCAGGCGCTGAAAGCTGCCAAGGCTGGCACCTTCATCGACAACGACTGCGTGTTGGTGACGCCACGTGCCGACCACCCGGCCCGATTCGACGAGGTGGCCGAGGCGCGCGTCTGGCTGGTGACCGGGCCCAATATGGCCGGTAAGTCGACCTTCCTGCGTCAGAACGCGCTAATCGCGGTGCTGGCTCAGATGGGCTCGTTCGTGCCGGCGCGGTCAGCGCACATCGGCATCATCGACCGCCTGTTCTCGCGCGTCGGAGCGGCCGACGATCTGGCCCGCGGCCGCTCGACATTCATGGTCGAGATGGTGGAGACGGCCGGCATCCTCAATCAGGCCACCGAGCGCTCGATGGTCATCCTGGACGAGATCGGCCGCGGCACGGCCACCTTCGACGGCCTGTCCATCGCCTGGGCAGTCGTGGAGTACCTGCACGAGGTGAACCACTGCCGCGCGCTGTTTGCCACCCACTATCACGAGCTGACCGTGCTGGCCGGACGTCTTGGCGATGTTGCCAACGTCACCATGGACGTGCGCGAATGGAAGGACGAGATCGTCTTTCTGCACAAGGTCAAGCCGGGAGCGGCCGACCGCAGCTATGGCATTCAGGTGGCAAAGCTCGCCGGTTTGCCGAAGGCAGTAACCAAGCGCGCCGCCGAGGTGTTGCAACTCCTGGAGAAGGCCGACCGCAAGACACCCGACGGCGAAGCCCTACTGGGGGACCTGCCGTTGTTTGCCAGCCGGCCGGTCGCCGCGCCCGCACTCTCCACAATCTCGGCGCTGGAGCAGGCGCTGGCCGAGATCAGCCCCGATGAAATGAGCCCGAAGGCGGCCCTTGAGGCGCTATACAATCTGAAGGGCTTGGCGGCCAAGGATCGCACGTGAGGCCGCGCGTGCTACAAGACCTGCGCAGGTACACCCCTGCCTGCGGCCTGAGTTGGATGTTTGCCGAGTGATGGACACGAGCATCATCAGTCAATCTCCCTATTTCGACGCGCGCGACCTGCGCCGCGAGTTGACGGGGATGTTCGAGAAGCGCAACAGCGTTGCCCATACGGCACGGCCTGCCGTGCTCGATCGGTTGAAAGGGCTCTTGAAAACTGCGCGCAGCGAAGCCAACCGCCAGCTTGTTACCGACGGCAACGGCCGGCGCTGCGCGGAGGGGCTCGCCAAGTTCCAGGACGAGCTGATCCGGCTGGTCTATGACTACACGGTGGCGCACGTATATCGCGCCACCAACCCGTCTGACGCCGAGCGCATGACGGTGATCGCCACCGGCGGCTACGGCCGCGCGCTGCTCGCCCCGTGCTCCGACATCGATCTGTTGTTCCTGCTGCCCTACAAGCAGACGCCTTGGGGCGAGAGCGTGGTCGAGTACATGCTCTACCTGTTGTGGGATTTGGGGTTGAAGGTCGGCCATGCCACCCGCACTATCGATCAGTGCCTGAAGCTGTCGCGTGCCGACATGACGATCCGCACGACGCTGCTCGATGCGCGCATGATCCTTGGCGACAAGGGACTCTTCACCGAGCTTGTCCAGCGCTTCCACAACGAGGTGGTGCATGGCACGGCGCGCGCGTTCGTGGAAGCCAAGCTCGCCGAGCGCGACGCCCGCCACGAGCGCGCAGGCGAGTCACGCTACCGCGTCGAGCCCAACATCAAGGAGGGCAAAGGCGGACTGCGCGATCTGCACACCCTGCACTGGCTTGCCAAGTATATCGACGGCAAGGGGCTGGCCGTGGACGAGGCGGAGGGCTCATCCATCTTCACACGCGAAGAGCGCCACACCTTCCGCAGGTGCGAGGACTTCCTCTGGACGGTGCGCTGCCATCTGCATTTCCTGTGCGGGCGAGCGGAGGAGCGGCTGACCTTCGACGTGCAGCCCGGCATGTCCGAGCGCTTGGGCTATGTCGAGCGCGGCGGACTGCGCGCCGTCGAGCGCTTTATGAAGCACTACTTCCTGGTGGCCAAGGAAGTGGGTGATCTCACCACCATCCTGTGCTCGGCTCTCGAAATCGAGCAGGTAAAGGCCTCGCCAGGCCTCACGCAATATTTCAATCCATTGAGCTGGCGCACCCGGCGGCACATCCGCACGACCAGCGATTTTCGCATCGATAATGGCCGCCTGAATGTCGCCGACGCCGATGCTTTCAAGCGTGATCCGGTGAACTTGATCCGCTTCTTCGCGCAGGCCGAGCGCACCAGCGCCTTCTTCCATCCCGCCGCCATCCGCCTGCTGCGCCGCTCACTGCGTCTGATCGACGACCGCCTGCGGCGCGACCCCGAGGCCAACCGCATCTTCCTGGAAATCTTGTGCTCGGAGGTGAACCCCGAGCCGACCCTGCGGCGCATGAATGAAGCGGGCGTGCTCGGCCGCTTCATTCCCGACTTCGGCAAGGTCGTGTCGATGATGCAGTTCAATATGTACCACCACTACACGGTGGACGAGCATCTGATCCGCACCGTCGGCGTGCTGTCCGAGATCGAGCGCGGGGTCGCCGCCGAGCCGCATCCGCTCGCCACCAAGATCTTCTCGACCATCCAGAGCCGTCGCGCCCTTTATGTGGCGGCGTTCCTGCACGACATCGCCAAAGGTCGCCCCGAGGATCACTCGATCGAGGGCGCGCGCATCGCCCGCGAGCTGTGTCCGCGGCTGGGCATGAGCCCGGCCGAGACGGACACCGTTGCCTGGCTGATTGAGCAGCATTTGACCATGAGTTCGGTCGCCTTCAGTCGCGACATCGGCGACCCCAAAACCATCCGCGACTTTGCCAATATCGTGCAGAGCCCGGAGCGCCTGAAGCTGTTGCTGGTGCTGACCATTGCTGATATCCGCGCCGTCGGCCCGAGCACCTGGAACGGCTGGAAGGGGCAGCTGCTGCGCGGCCTCTACTACGAGGTCGAGCCGGTGCTGGCCGGAGGCCACACGCAACTCGGCTCGCGCGATCGCGTCGCGGCTGCGCAGGCAGCCTTCCGTCAGGCCGTCGGCTGGCCGGAGGACGAGGTCAGTCGATACCTCGATCGCCACTATCCCGACTATTGGCTCAAGACCGAGACCGAGAAGGCCGTCGAGCACGCCGCGCTGCTTCGCAATGCCGAGCGCGCCGGGCTCAAGCTTGCCAGCGACTTCAAGACCGACGCCTTCACGGCCATCACCGAGCTGACGCTGTTCGCGCCCAACCATCCACGACTGCTGGCGCTGTTCGCAGGCGCCTGCGCGGCGTCCGGCGCCAACATTTCGGGCGCGCACATCTCCACGACGCGCGACGGCTTCGCCCTCGATACCTTCCTGCTCGCTCGCGAGTTCGATCACGACGAGGACGAGCTGCGCCGCGCCGGACGCATCGCCCAGACCATCGAGCGGCTGCTGAAGGGCGAGATTAGACTGGATGGCTTGATGGCAAAGCGGCGCGAGCGTGCGGGCGCCTTGAGCGCGTTCACGGTTGCGCCCGAGGTGCTGATCGACAACGCCTTGTCGCATCAGTTCACGGTAATCGAGGTGGCAGGCCTCGACCGTCCTGGCCTGCTTTACGAACTGACCAATGCCTTGTCGGATCTTAACCTGGACATTACCTCCGCGCACATCGCCACGTTCGGCGAGCGGGTCGTCGACGTGTTCTATGTGACAGATCTGACGGACAAAAAGATTGCCAACCCGGCCCGCCAGAAGGCCATCCGCGAGCGCCTGCTCGAGGTGCTGGGGACGGATTGGATGGCGGAGGCTCGTTAGGTGGACATGCTCGACCACAGCGAGCGCCTGCAACTCGATTGAGCCATGATGTCGGCGCAATCGCCACCCACCTGTAGCGCATGCACCTTATCCGCTTGAGCCTGCTCGGCTTCCTCGCTCTCTTCCTGACGCCGTTGGCATTGCATGCCGTCTGGTGGCTGTCGCACGACACGGCCGTGGCCTGGAATCGCGCCGACTGGTCGAGCGCGCGCCTGCTGCCGTCGGCGGCAGCCAAGTCGGAGGCGATTGTGCATGTATACGCGGCGCGCACCGGCCGCTGGAAAGGCATTTTCGCCCACCACAGCTGGGTGGTGATCAAGGAGCGCGGTTCGGGCAGCTACACCCGTTACGACAAGGTGGCCTGGGGCCGCCCGGTCAAGATCGACAACTGGGCGCCTGATGCGCGCTGGTACGGCCACCATCCGACCTTGGTCGGGTCGGTGGAGGGGCCGGCAGCCGAAGCGCTGATTCCCAAGATCAAGGCGGCAGTGGCCCGCTATCCCTACAATCGCTCCGGCGGCTATGCGGTGTGGCCCGGCCCCAACTCCAACTCGTTCGTCTCCTATGTGCTTGCCGCCATACCCGAGGCGCGCATTGCCTTGCCGCCGACGGCGATCGGCAAGGACTGGCGCGATCAGACTTTCTTTGTCGGGCGGACGCCCAGCGGAACGGGCCTGCAGCTCTCCATCGATGGCCTGCTCGGGGTGACCATCGGCTGGATTGAAGGCATCGAAATCAACGTGCTGGGTCTTGTGACGGGCCTCGACATCCGCCGTCCGGCGCTGAAGCTGCCGGGCTTCGGCCGCATCGGCTTGGATACCGTCGTCTAGTGTGACCCGGTCGGCCTTGTGCCGGGCCGCGCCGTCGGATACCCCTGCCAGCCCATGAAGCTCTACCGCGCCTTCGCAACGGTCGGCGGCCTGACAATGGTCAGCCGCATCCTCGGGTTCATGCGTGACATTCTGCTGGCGAGGGTGTTTGGCACTGGGTTGGTCGCCGATGCCTTCGTGGTGGCGTTCCGCTTCCCCAACCTGTTCCGTCGACTGTTCGGCGAGGGGGCCTTCAACTCGGCCTTCGTGCCCCTGTTCGCCCGTCGCCTCGAAGGGGAGGGGCCCGCGGCAGCCCGGCAGTTTGCCGAAGAGGCGATGGCCGGCCTTGTGTTCGTACTGCTCCTGCTCTCAGCGCTGTGCATGCTGTCTATGCCCTGGCTGATGTATGGGTTGGCGCCAGGCTTTGCGTCGAATGCCGAGAAGTTCGACCTGGCCGTCGTCATGTCGCAGATCGCGTTTCCCTATCTGCTGTGCATGTCGCTTGTCGCGCTGATGTCGGGCATCCTCAATTCGCTCGGCAAGTTCGTCGAAAGCTCATCCGTCTCCATCGTCCTTAATCTCACCTTGATGGCGGCCATGCTGCTGTCATTGGCGCTTGGCTATGGGAACGATCGGACCGCCGGCTTGATTCAAGCGTGGGGTATTTTTGCGGCCGGCATTCTGCAATTGGTGCTGCTGGTCGATGGCCTGCGCCGCAACGGCATGCTGCTGCGCCTCAGGCGCCCGCGTATGACGGAAGGTGTGCGCCGGCTCGTCACACTCGGCATTCCCGGTGTCGTGGCCGGAGGCGTGACGCAGATCAACATCGTGATCGGCGGCATGATCGCCTCCTTCCAGCAGGGCGCGGTGTCCTATCTCTACTACGCCGACCGGCTCTACGAGCTGCCGCTCGCCATCATCGGCATCGCCATCGGTGTTGTGCTGCTGCCCGACATTTCGCGGCATCTGCGAGCAGGTGACGATGTGGCCGTGATGGACAGTCAGAACCGCTCGCTGGAGTTTGCGATGCTGCTGACGGTGCCTGCGGCAGTCGCCCTGGCGGTGGTGCCGCACCCGATCGTCTCGGTGCTGTTCGAGCGCGGTGCCTTCCACGCCGCGGACTCGCGCAACGTTGCCAATGCACTCGCCATTTTTGCGCTCGGTCTGCCGTCATTCGTAATGATCAAGGTGTTTTCGCCGGCCTATTTCGCGCGCGAAGACACCCAAACGCCGATGCGCTACGCGGTCATCAGCCTGACCGCCAACACGGTCGGCTCAGTCGGGCTGTTCTGGCTGTTTGGGTGGTTGGGCTACCAGCCGCATCTGGGCATTGCCGTCGCCACCTCACTGGGCGGTTGGCTCAATGCGGCATTGCTTTACCACACCCTCGTGGCGCGGGGCCACTACGTCGCTGACGCGCGCCTTGGCCGGGTGCTGCCCATGATCCTGCTTGCGAGCGCCCTGATGGGCGTGGCCCTCTGGCTGACGGCCGATTGGCTCGACCCGTGGCTGATGGCCACGCAGGGCGTGCTGACGCGCGGCACAGCCCTGGCGATCTTGGTGGGCATCGGGCTGCTGGTCTACGCACTGGCCATCCTGGCAACCGGCGCGCTCGGGTTGCGCCAGCTGCGCGGCTTCCTGCGCCGGCCGCCGCGCGCCTGACACTTGCCTTTGCGGCATTGCCACGCGATAACCCGCGCCGTTCGCAATGAGAGAAGCCCATGAGCCTCCCGCAAAAACCAGCTCCGCGCGTGTTTTCGGGCATGCAGCCGACCGGCAACCTGCACCTCGGCAACTATCTGGGGGCCATGGTGCGCTGGGTGGAGATGCAGAAGAGCCACGAGTGCATCTACTGCGTGGTCGACATGCACGCGATTACGGTCTGGCAGGACCCCAAGGAGCTCAGGGATCAAATCCGCTCGGTGACGGCCGCGTACATCGCCTCCGGCCTCGATCCCAAGCGCAGCATCCTGTTCAACCAGAGCCAGGTGCCGGAGCATGCTGAGCTGGCGTGGGTGTTCAACTGCGTGGCTCGGCTGGGTTGGCTGAACCGCATGACGCAGTTCAAGGAGAAGGCCGGCAAGGACCGCGAGAACGCCTCCGTGGGCCTCTATGCATACCCCACGCTGATGGCGGCCGACATCCTTGCATATCGGGCAACGCATGTACCGGTCGGCGAAGACCAGAAGCAGCACCTGGAACTCGCGCGCGACATCGCCCAGAAGTTCAACAATGACTTCGCCGGGCCGATCCGCGACGCCGGCTTCGATGATGGTACGTTCTTTCCGCTGCCCGAGCCCGTCATCATGGGGCCGGCGACGCGCGTCATGAGCCTGCGCGACGGCACCAAGAAGATGTCAAAGTCGGATGCGTCCGACCTGTCGCGCATCAACATGACGGACGATGCCGACAGCATCGCCAAGAAGATCCAGAAGGCCAAGACCGATCCGCTGCCGTTGCCGGGCGATGCAGCTGAGCTCGAGAAGCGCCCTGAGGCCGACAATCTGGTCGGCATCTATGCGGCACTGTCCAACAAGACAAAAGCCGAAGTTGTCGCGCAGTTTGGCGGCCAGCAGTTCTCGGCCTTCAAGACGGCGCTGGTTGAGCTTGCAGTGTCCCGCATCGGTCCGGTCAACGCCGAGATGACGCGCCTGCTGGCCGACCCTGCCGAGATCGATCGCATTCTGGCGGATGGAGCCAAGCGGGCCAGGGCCATCGCCGGACCAATCATGGACAAGGTCAAGGATATCGTCGGCTTCCTGAGATCGTGAACATCCGGTGCTGGTGCGTGTCCCAGCACAAGCTGAGCCGGCCGGCACGCAGGTCTATTGTTGGCCGGAGAATCCCGTGGCAGCATGAGGCATGGGCAAAAAACGACGCGTGTTCGAAGACGGCCACGGCCGCAAGCTGATGGTCATCGTGGACGAGACGGCCGAAGTGGAGGGTGCCCTCTACTATGCGGCTGGTCGCGCCTATCACACGAGCGGCAGCATCGTGCTGCTGTACGTAATCGAGCCCGACAACCAGTTCTGGGAAGGCGTGCGGCAGGTCCAGCTCGAGGAGCAGACCAACAAGGCCAAGGCGCTGTTCCGCCTGCTCAGGCGCAAGATGGCGAGCGAGGGCTTCGACGCGGTGCCGGTCGAGGAAATCATCCGCGAAGGCAAGAAGGTCGAGGAGATCCTGAAGCACATCGACGAGGACGAGGATGTCGCCATCCTCGTGCTCGGTGCCTCGACGGAGAGTTCCGGGCCTGGGCCGCTGGTGTCTTCGCTGGCGGTCGGTGCGACGGCCGGCAAGTTCCCGATCCCGATTACCATCGTCCCCGGCGAGCTAAAGCTTGAGGACATCAAGGCGCTGGCCTGAGCCCCAAGCATGGCCCAATACCCGATGGCAGACTTGGTTTTTGACCAGCTTAGCCCCATCTACTAGAATGATTCCAAACTGGCACCCGATCAGAGCGTGAGGCGCATGATGTTCATCCAGACCGAAGCCACGCCCAATCCGGCGACGCTGAAGTTCATCCCCGGCCGCACCGTGCTTGGCGAAGGAACGGCCGAGTTTCGCGCCAAGTCCGAAGCCAATGCGTCGCCCCTTGCTACGCGTCTGTTCGATGTGGACGGCGTGACGGGCGTCTTCCTTGGCTCCGACTTCATCTCGGTGACCAAGGGCGATGGGGAATGGCAGCACATCAAGCCGGCCATCCTCGGCGCCATCATGGAGCACTACATGTCGGGTGCGGCAGCGGTCGAAAGCGATCAGGCCGCCAACGACGACGAGGTCGGCGACTACGATCCCAAGGACGAGGATACGGTGAAGACCATCAAGGAGTTGCTGGACACCCGCGTGCGTCCGGCAGTGGCCAATGATGGCGGCGACATCGTCTTCCACGGCTTCAAGGACGGCGTGGTTTTCCTGCACATGCGCGGCGCCTGCGCCGGCTGCCCGAGTTCGACGGCCACCTTGCGCCACGGCATCGAGAACCTGCTCCGGCATTTCTGCCCAGACGTGCAGGAAGTCCGTCCGGTTTGACCGGAAACGCTGGTTGGCATCAGCTCCAGAAAGCCCCGCTCGCTTGCGCGCGGGGTTTTCGTTATTGATGCGTGGAGGATTGCTGGCTGGGAGTTGGCCATGAGCAACAGGCTTGACGCCGAGGCGCTCGATCAGCTGTTTGTGAAGGCGCGCACATATCGCGTCTGGCAGCGTCGCGAGGTAGCAGACGCCACGCTGAAGGAGCTGGTGGATCTCATGGAGATGGGACCGACGGCATCGAACTCACTGCCGGCACGCTTGATTTTCGTCAAGTCGAAGGAGGCCAAGGAGCGCCTCACGCCGCACCTCAGCGAGGGCAACCGGGAGAAGACTATGGCCGCCCCCGTGTGTGCGATCATCGGCTACGACCTCAAGTTCTATGAGCATTTGCCTAAGGGTATGCAACCGCTGGATGGATTTGCGGGCAAGGCTGACCGGATACAGGACGCAACCCTGCGCAATGGCTCGTTGCAGGGCGCCTATTTGATGATGGCGGCGCGGGCACTCGGATTGGATGCGGGACCGATGTCTGGCTTTGACAATGCCGGAGTGGATCGGGAATTTTTTGCAGAAGCCGACATCAGATCGAACTTTCTCTGCAATATCGGCTACGGCGACGGCTCCGGCATGAGAGCACGCGGGCCGCGCTTTGCCTTTGGCGATATCGCGCAAATTGTTTAGCTCTGCGTTGCCATGAACGTGCTTGCCTTCGATACATGTCTTGGTGCGGTTTCCGCCGCGGTTTGCCGTATTGACGCGGGCGCAATGCACGTGCTGTCGGAAGCCTACGAGGTGCGCACCACGGGGCACGCCGAGCGTCTCATGCCGATGATCGAGGAAACGGTGGCGCGTTCGGGAATCGGGCTGGATGCCATCGACCGATTGGCGGTCAGTCTGGGACCAGGCAGCTTCACCGGCGTGCGCTTGGGTGTTGCAGCCGGGCGCGCATTGGCGCTGGCAATGAGCAAGCCTTGTGTCGGCGTCACCAGCCTGGCGGCGATAGCACATGAAGCGCGCCGAGTGTTGGGCGGCCGAGCCAAGGATCTGGCGGTGGCGGTCGATGCGCGCGCCGGCATGGTCTATCTGCAGCTGTTTAAGGATGGTGGTGCCGCGAGCGAGCCGATGCTGCTTACTGCTGCGGACGCGGCCTGCAGCATCGGCACACGCGCGACGACGATCGTCGGCTCGGCCGCGGCTAGCGTTGCCGAAGTAGCGGATAGGCAGGCCGATGCTGCGCTGTTGGACCTGCAGCCCCATGCGCGCGTCGTTGCTGCGCTCGCGGCCGAAGTTGCAGCGGGCGGCCCCCTTCGACCGCTCTATCTTCGCCATCCCGATGCCAAGCTGCAGGGTGACAAGGCACTTTCGCGAGTCGCGTCATGACCCAAGCCATCGACTATAGGCACGTGAGCATTCTGTGGGCTGCGTCAGAGAATGCGACGCAGCTGGCAGGACTGCATCGGGGTCTGTTCGACAAGCCGTGGGATGCGGCAGCATTTCAAGACCTGCTGAGCCACCCGGGCTCAACGGC
This sequence comes from Hyphomicrobiaceae bacterium, assembly GCA_035762425.1. Classification (GTDB taxonomy): domain Bacteria; phylum Pseudomonadota; class Alphaproteobacteria; order Rhizobiales; family Hyphomicrobiaceae; genus AWTP1-13. The sequence continues at coordinate 34,598 of DASTOW010000229.1, forward strand.
CTTGCTGGCGGGGCTCGGATCGCCGGTCGAGATGGTCGGTTTCATCGTTGGCCAACTCGCAGCCGATCAGGCTGAAATCCTTACCCTTGGTGTGCGCGCCGATCGACAGCGGCACGGCATCGGTCGCAGGTTGGTTGAGGCGATGGCGCGGGCGGTCAAGAAGGCCGAGGCACGGCGCTTGTTTCTGGAAGTTGCAACGGGCAATGCGGCCGCTCTAGGCCTCTACAAGTCGTTGGGGTTCCAGGAAGTGGGCAGGCGCAACGCCTACTACCAAAAGCCGGCCGGTCCCGCCGAGGACGCTCTCACGCTGGCCCTTAACCTGTAGCGGTTTGGACCGCGTTGCGGTATGCAAGCGGCTCACCTATAACGACAAAAAATTCCGTCAACTCGTTCCGAGAGGACGCATGGTTGCTTCGCCGGAAAGCGATCTGTCCCGCATCGAGCAACTTTGTACCGACAAGCGCCTGCGCATGACCGGCCAGCGCCGCGTGATCGCACGCGTGCTTTCTGCGGCCAAGGACCATCCCGATGTGGAGGAGGTCTATCGGCGCGCCAACGTCATCGATCCGCGCATCTCGCTGTCTACGGTGTATCGCACGCTGCGGTTGTTCGAGGCCAAGGGCATCCTCGAACGGCATGACTTCGGGGCCGGCCGCGGGCGCTACGAGGAGGCGACGCGGCGCCACCACGATCATCTAATCGATATCGAGACGGGCAAGGTGATCGAGTTCCGCAACGAGGAGATTGAGGAGATCCAGGAGCGAATCGCGCGCGAACTCGGGTTCAGCTTGGTCGGCCACAAGCTCGAGCTGTACGGCACGCCCATCAAGCGGCCCCGCAAGTGAAGGTCGCTCGGCTTTACCCGGCGGCCGGGCCCGGCTAAATCTGCGCCCGGCACAGCCGATACCACAACGCAGGTCGTTCAAGCAGGGCCCATGTCCGCGCCGCGAAAGATGTTCATAAAGACGTTTGGCTGTCAGATGAACGTCTATGATTCCGAGCGCATGACGCAAGCGCTCGCCGCGCGAGGCTTCGCAGAGACCGAGGTCATGGAGGACGCCGACCTGATCGTCCTCAACACCTGCCATATCCGTGAGAAGGCAGCCGAGAAGGTCTATTCGGATCTCGGACGCATCCGCAAACTCAAGCAACAGCGGGCGGCCGAGGGGAAAGACACGGTCGTCACGGTGGCCGGGTGCGTCGCGCAGGCCGAGGGTGCCGAGATCGCACGGCGTGCACCGGTGGTGGACATCGTGGTCGGGCCGCAGAGCTACCACAGGCTGGGCGAACTGCTGGCCCGCAGCACAGTGGGCGCGCGAAGCATCGTCGAGACGGGCTTTCCAGAAGTCGACAAATTTGCCTCGCTGCCTCAGCGCGCGACCGGCAAGTCGCCGGCCGCATTCCTGACCGTGCAGGAGGGATGCGACAAGTTCTGCACCTTCTGCGTCGTGCCCTACACGCGCGGCGCCGAATTCTCCCGCCCTGTGGCGGACATTGAAGCGGAAGCGCGCCAGCTGGCCCGCGACGGCGTGCGCGAACTGACGTTGCTTGGCCAGAACGTCAACGCCTATCACGGTGCCGGTCGCGACGGCAGCTCGTGGTCCCTAGCGCGGCTGATCGACCAGCTGGCCGACATCGAGGGCATCGAGCGCTTGCGCTACACGACCAGCCATCCTCGCGACCTGACCGACGACCTAATCGAGGTGCACCGCCGCCAGCCCAAGCTGATGCCCTATCTGCATCTTCCCGTGCAGTCGGGCGCCGATCGCATCCTTGCCGCCATGAACCGCAGGCATACGATTGGCGACTACCTGTCGCTGGTCGATCGGCTTCGCTGGGCGCGACCAGACCTCGCGCTTTCGACCGATATCATCGTCGGCTTCCCTGGCGAGACGGAGGCCGATTTCCAGGCATCGCTCGATATTGTCGAGCGGGTGGGCTTTGCCCAGGCCTACACCTTCAAGTACAGCGCGCGTCCCGGAACCCCGGCCGCGACCATGCCTGGGCAGGTCGCCGAAGACGTGAAAATCGACCGCTTGCACCGCCTGCAGGCGGCCCTCAATCAAGCGCAAACGTTGTTCAATTCCCACTGCGTGGGCCGCACATTGCCCGTGCTGTTCGACCGCAAGGGGCGCAAGCCCGGCCAGCTAATCGGCCGCTCGCCCTACCAGCAAGCCGTTCATGCGGAAGCAGATTTCTCTCTTTTTGGGCGTCTTCTTGCCGTTGAAATTCGCAGTGCCGGCCCCAATAGTCTGGCGGGGGTGATCGTGCAGGACGGCGGCACCGCCCAGCGGTCTGACGCAAGTGGCGATGGGTGTGCTAGGCTTGGACTTGAGGATTCGGAACAGACCCGCTTTTTTCAGGAGGCCGGCTAATTGACTGGCGCACGCGGGCCAGCGGCAACGGGGCTAGGCAAGCAGCTCAAATCGGAGCAGGCACGTGTTGTTGTGCCCTTCGAGGACAACCGGCATTTGAATCGGCTGCTGGGCGAATACGACGGCCATCTGGCACTTCTCGAAGAACGTCTTGGCATCGTCGCGCAGGCGCACGGCAACGTCGTTACGCTGACCGGACCTGCCGGCGCGTGCGCCACTGCGCGCGAGGTGCTGGAGAAGCTCTACGCGCGTATCCGCCAGGGCGAGGACATCGGCCCCGGCGACATTGACGGATTGCTGCGCCACGCCGCCGGCAATGCGCCTTCTTCCGATGGGCTGCCCCAGATCCGCACGCGACGCCGGGTCGTGACGGCGCGTACGCCGATGCAGGGCGCCTACATGCAGGCGTTCGAAGCCGTCGATCTCGTGTTCGGCCTGGGACCCGCGGGAACCGGCAAGACCTATTTGGCCGTCGCCTATGCGGCGCAATGCCTGGAGCGCGGCGAGGTCGAGCGCATTGTGCTGTCGCGACCGGCGGTTGAGGCGGGCGAGCGTCTGGGCTTCCTGCCCGGCGATATGAAGGAGAAGGTCGATCCCTACCTGCGACCGCTCTATGATGCCCTCTACGATCTGCTGCCGCCGGCCAAGGTCGAGCGCGATCTCGCCACCGGCGTTATCGAGATTGCCCCCCTGGCCTTCATGCGCGGCCGCACGCTGGCCCATTCCTTCGTCATCCTCGACGAGGCACAGAATACGACCAGCATGCAGATGAAGATGTTCCTCACACGTATTGGTGAGGGCTCCAAGATGGCCATCACCGGCGACCCGAGCCAGGTCGACCTGCCCACGGGGCAGCGGTCGGGCCTGGAGGAGGCCGTCTCGCTGCTGAGCGGCATAGAGGGCATCGCCGCCGTGCGCTTTACATCCTCGGATGTGGTGCGCCGCGATCTCGTCGCCCGCATCGTCGATGCCTACGAAAAAGCGAAGTAGGACACGCTGCTCGCATGAGCGTCCCCGGCGACAGTACGGCCTCCCCTTTCGACTCCGAGCCACCCTCGGAGCCGGAGCCATCGGGCGACTTACGCATCTGCATCGTGCAAGAACAGGCCGACTGGAGCGGCTTCAACCGTCCTGAGGAGGCCATTTATGCGGCAGCTGCGGCGCTGGCATCGCACGCTGAGAGCGTGCGGGCGCGCGGCTATGAGGCCGGCGTGGTGCTCGCCAACGATGCCATGGTCCGGCAGCTCAACGCCTCTTATCGCGGCAAGGATGCCGCCACCAACGTGTTGTCCTTCCCATTCCAGGCGCCACCAGGCGGCGTGCCCGACGACAGGCCGTATCTCGGCGATGTCGTGCTCGCGGCCGAGACGATTGGCCGGGAGGCGGCCGAGCGCGGCCTCGAGCCGACGGCGCATCTGCAGCACCTGGTGGTGCACGGCCTGCTGCATCTGCTGGGCTTCGATCACGCAGACGACGCCGAGGCCGAGCAGATGGAGCATCTGGAAGCGGAAATCCTGGGCACGCTGGGAATTGCCAACCCCTACGCCGACCTGTCCGCGTAACTCTCGCAACTTGCCGATACAATGACTGGATCGATACGTGCCATGAGCGTCAAACCGATCAACTCCAAACCGGATACGGCCTCGCAGGGCCTCTCCGAGGGGACGGCCGGCGAGCAGTCGTACAGTTGGCTTGCAGCCTTGCGCACCCGCCTTGGCCTGCCGGGCGCACCGACGCTGCGGGCCACGCTCGAGGACGCCCTGAAGGGCGAGGGTCAGGCCTTCACGGTGGAGGAGCGCGAGATGCTGCTGCGCATCCTGCGCTTTGGCGGCTTACGCGTTGCCGACGTCATGGTGCCGCGCGCCGACATTACGGCCGTCGACGAGAACGAGCCGATCCGGGAGCTGCTGAAAACCTTCGATGCGGCCGGCGTGTCGCGCATCCCGCTCTATCGCGAGACGCTCGATGATCCCCGTGGCATGGTGCACATCAAGGACCTGATGCGCTGGCTGATCGGCGACGCACTGGGCCGTCCGGCGAGCGAGGGGCACATCCAGTCCGCGCCTGTGCGCCCGGGTGGGGAGCGCGCACAGATTGCCGCAAATACCACGACCGGGGCTGCCGTGCCCGACCTCGGCAGGGCCGATCTGTCCAAGCCCATTGCCTCGACCAAGTTGCGCCGGCCGGTCATCTTCGTGCCGCCCTCGATGCCGGCCGCCAACCTGCTGATCCGCATGCAGTCGACGCATATCCACATGGCGCTGGTGGTCGACGAGTACGGCGGCACCGACGGCCTGGTGACCATCGAGGACCTGGTCGAGCAGATCGTTGGCGATATCGAGGATGAGCATGACGAGGCCGAGGCAGCCCACATCGTCAAGGACCCCAAGCTCGGCTTGGTAAGTGCCGCGCGCATGCCGGTCAAGGAGCTCGAAAGCTACCTTGGCATGAAGCTGCTCAAGCCCGAAGAGGAAGAGGACATCGACACCCTCGGCGGCCTGGTGTTCGCGCTGGTCGGCCGGGTGCCGGCGCGCGGCGAGCTGGTGCGCCATCCAAGCGGCCTGGAGTTCGAGATCCTCGATGCGGACCCGCGGCGTGTGAAGAAGCTGCGCGTGCATCCGCCGCGCCCGGCCCGCGAGGGCGCATCACCTGTCAAGGCTTGACGGCCACGGCGCAGGCGCGGAGTTTGCGCCTGTCCGCGACCTTGGGGATCCATGCGCGCTGAAGTGCTCATCCAATCGGCGGCGGCGCGCGTGCAGGGCCTGGGCGGCTGGCGCCGACGCTGGGCTGCGTTCGCCGCTGGCTCTCTGTCGGTGCTGGCGATGGCGCCGTTCTTCGCCTGGCCGGTGCTGTGGATCGCGCTGCCCGTGTTGGTCTGGCTGCTCGACGGCGCCGTCGCCGAGGGCGGCTCGGGTTGGCGTCCCGCTGGGCGGGCGGCCGAGGTGGGCTGGTGGTTCGGCTTTGGCTATTTCCTGTTCGGATTGTTCTGGATCGGCGAGGCGTTTCTGGTCGAGGCAGAGGTCTTTGCGGTGCTGATACCCTTCGCCGTGACGCTGCTGCCGGCCGGCCTGGCGCTATTCTTTGCTACGGCCACGGGACTTGTTGCACGCTTATGGAAGCCTGGATGGGGCCGTGTC
>DASTOW010000230.1:0-2657 GCA_035762425.1 Hyphomicrobiaceae bacterium
CCATCTTAATTTGCAGCGTCTACTCTCGACGATTCTAAGCTGACAACGCCCAGTACATGGGCGCCACGGCTTTGTGGCAAGCATGCCTACATGTCTAAGAGCCTCCCCTGAGGTACTCAGGAAGGCGTACAGCAATCAGTAGGGCCCTCAATTTCCCCCGTGGGCGTTCCTCTCCTGCATCAGGCCCGAAACGGTAGGGCCAAGGTGGCCGTCTATGAACAGCGCCAACCATACCGTCGGATGATCGGGATCGGTCCATTCGACGCGGTGGCGGCAATGCGCCGGCAAGTACACCGCATCTCCTGGCCCCAGGACGCGCTCTTCCGCCTCACCGGCAATCACAAGGCGAGCACGTCCCTTCAGAAGTATGACCCATTCAGCCTCTTTCTGGTCGTACCAGAATCCCTGTGGCGAGACCTGGCCAAACGAGATGATGCGCTGCAACCGAATGCCGTGCGCGGCGATCAGGGTCTCGCTCATCTCCGCGTCGCATGCAGAGGGCAGAGATGTCAGCAGATTGCGTAAGGTCGGCAGCATCCAGCCTCCATTTCAGACGCCGTCATGTCGACGCTCCGTCTCGACAGCACGAGGCGAGCTTAGCTTATTGCCATTGCCCGGCGTACGGGCTCTTCCGGCAAACATGTCGACGGTGTTCTTGAGGCAGCGGTCTAAGCGTCCAGTCCTCGATATCGTGCGCCGGTGGTCCCGGCGGTTGATCGCAGGTCCTGCTCGATACGATGGGCTTCAACGTTGCTGACAAGCCGCAGATCGCATCAGCGACCTACGTTCTGATCGAGGAAGCGGCGGCAGATGTCGAAATCCTTGTCGTAGCCGGGTGGCAGTGCGGCCTTCTTGTCCTTGGCAAGCCGCTGCGCGAACGCGATCATTTTGCTGGTCGGAGGCGAAGCCCGGGCGGATGGCCGCTGCTTGGGCTCGGTGCCGTCGTCCTGTCTGCGCTGACCGATCACTTGGTGCGAAGCGTCCTTAGCTTTGCGCCGGCGCCGGGTTTTGGGTCTTGTCTCTTCCGTGGCGGCCGTTGCATGACCGCGAGTGTGGCTCTTACCGCGCGCCGGAGACCGTCTGCGTCTTGTGCGGACCATTGCCGGCTGGCTCAAGTCGACGGTGCCGCCGTTGTGCTGCCGGAGCACCGTGATCAAACGGCCCGCCTCGCTGGCGATCTCGTCGATGACGGCGCGGAAATTCGCCTTACCGACCACGACGTCGTCGAGGCGCATTTCCCAGATTGCGGTGGTGCCGGGATCGACCAGTGCGGGTGCGGCAGCGCGCAGCAGTTCGAACAGCTGCAGCCCCGCCGGCGTTGGCACCACCAGCTTGCCGTCGGCTGCCAGCATATTCTGGCGTTTGAGGCCCTTGATGATCTCGGCGCGCGTCGCCGGCGTGCCGATGCCTTTGGCCTCCTTCAGTCGTTCGCGCAATGCCTCGTCCTTGACGAAGCGCCAGGCGTTCTGCATGGCGTCGACCAGCGTGCCTTCGTTGTAGCGCGATGGTGGCTGGGTCTGCTTGGCCTGCACCCGTGGTTGCGTCAGCATTGCATGCTGACCGTCGATGAGCACGGGCAGCGTCTGCTCGCCTTCTGCTTCGCCCTCCTTCTCCCGCCCTGGTTCGGGATCGGCAGTCCCGAACGCCGCCTTCCACCCCTCAACCAGAGGAATGCGGCCGACGGTGCGGAATTCTGCCGTGGTACGCGCTCCCAGTTGTGGCACCGGTACGTTCATGGTGACGACTGTCTGGCGGTACTCGAAGTCGGGCATGATCGCGGCCAAATAGGAGCGGCAGATGAGAGCGAACAGCCGCTTTTCGTCGTCACTGAGCCGGGCGATACGTGCCTCGAGGTCATCCAAGACATTGACGTTGGGCACGATGGCATGGTGCGACACGCCTTCGAGCGCCTTGTCGCAGAAGTGGCCGGACTTGCCGCGGCGGATCACGGGCCGATCGATCTCGATGTGTGCGAAGCCCCGCAACCGGGCCATAGCGGCGACGATGGCCAGCACATCAGCGATCTGGTTCTCGGCGAGATGGCGGGCCTCGGCTCGGGGGTAGGTGATGAGCTTCTTGCCATCGCCGTCATAAAGCTCCTGCGCGATCGAAAGGGTCTTGTCGGCGGTCCAGCCCCAGCGCTGACCGCAGGTCTTCTGCAGCGACGGCAGGTCGAACAGGCGCGGCGGCGCCTGCCTGCGGTGCTCGACCGACACGGCGAGCGGGCCGGTGTGCCGGGCGGCGGCCTTCGCAATGGCCTCGGCCTGAGCACGATCCCGGATCCGAGCCTTGGCCGGTGGGGCATGGCGCATGAGGAACGTGCCGCCCTCAACTTTGGTTGTGGCGACGATCTCAAAATAATCCTCAACGCGGAAATCGCGGATCTCGATCTCGCGGAGACAGATGATGGCGAGGGTGGGCGTCTTGACCCGGCCGATACCGATGACGCCCTTGACGCCGTGTGCGAGCAGCGTTCGAGTCGCCGTACGGGTCAGCGACAGGTTGAAGATCTGGTCGGCCTGCTGCCGCGCGACGGCGGCTTCGTAGAGCGGATGCAGCTCGCGGTTGGGCTTGAGCTTCTCGAAGGCCTGCCGCAGCGATTTGGGGTCCTGTGCGGTGAACAGGGCGCGCTCAACGGTGCCGCGGTAGCGCAGGTG
>DASTOW010000231.1:0-16477 GCA_035762425.1 Hyphomicrobiaceae bacterium
CGCATCCGCGTGCCGGAGCTATTGTCCGAGCTGTCCACCCGCCGCCTGTTGACCATGACCTGGCTGGAGGGCCGGCGCCTGCTCGACTACAAGACGGCGGCGCTGGAGGATCGCAACGAAATCGCCCGCGCCATGTTCAAAGCGTGGTGGTTCCCCTTCTCGCATTACGGCGTCATCCACGGCGATCCGCACCTCGGCAACTACACCGTGTTCGAGGTACCGGGCAGCAAGGGCGCCGACGATGCGCTCGGCAGGCCGGCCGGCATCAACCTGCTCGACTACGGCTGCATCCGCACCTTCCCGACCAAGTTCGTGCAGGGCGTCATCGACCTCTATACCGGCCTGAAGACCGGCAAGCGCGATCTCGTCGTGCACGCCTACGAGACCTGGGGCTTCACTGGCCTGTCGTCGGAGCTGATCGACGTGCTCAACATCTGGGCGCGCTTCATCTACGGCCCCCTGCTCGACGACCGAGTGCGCGAGATCGCCGAGGGCACCACGCCCGGCCAGTACGGGCGCAAGGAAGCCTTCACGGTGCACAAGGCGTTGAAGGAGAAAGGCCCGGTGCGGGTGCCGCGCGAGTTCGTATTCATGGACCGGGCAGCGATCGGGCTCGGCGGCGTGTTCCTGCATCTGGCCGCGCGCCTCAACTGGCACGACATCTTCAACGAGACCATCGAAGGCTTCGACCTCGACGCCGTGGGCGCACGCCAGAAGGCGGCCTTTGCAGCCGCAGGTGTCCCCTTGCCGGTAGCGACATGAGTCTTGCGCTGCGGATCTTTGCCGTCGCGGCGCTGGCCTTTTCGGCAGCGCTCGCTCGTGTCGGCAGCACCCAAGCGCAGGTCGAGGTGCCCAAGCCGGTGCCGGCGCAGCGCGAGGATCAGACCGTCACCATCGTGGTGACCGGCGATGTCGGTATCAACTCCAACAACCAGCCGGTCGATCCAGGCGGCGGCTACAAGAACGGCTTTCACGCCTGGGCGGACACGACCGCGGAGATCGCCTCCGACATCAACGGCAATCTCAACTTCCTCAATCTCGAGACGGTCGTCACGCATCGTAACGATCTGGAGGCCGACACCAAGGGGCAGAGCGGGCCGTTCAATTTCCGTATGCATCCCGAAGGCCTGCGCCATCTGGTCGGTAAGGGCTTCAACCTCGTCTCGCTCGCCAACAACCACTCAATGGATTATGGCGTCGCCGGTCTCAAGGACACGCTGCATTATGTCGGCGCCCTGCGTGGCAAGGGCATCCTGGCAGCCGCCGGTCTCGGCATGAACCGCGAGGAAGCAAGCCGCCCGTACGTGGTGCGGGTCAAGGGCAACGACATCGCGTTTGCCGCCATCGGCATCGTCACCAATAACCTTGAGCGGCATCGCGCGGCCCCCGATCGGCCCGGGCAGATCGCCTACCGCTTCGATGACGACTGGGCCGAGGTGCGCAGGCGCCTGCTGCACAGCCAGGCTTCGCTACGCATTCTATCCATCCACTATGGCTACGAGGGCCGGGTGCGCACCGACGACACCCAGATCGCCCAGTGGCGCGGCGAAGCCGCCATGCGCGACGGCATCGACCTCATCATCGGCCACCACGCACATGTGGTGCGCGGCGTCGAGCTGACCCCCAACGGCTCGCTGATCTTCTACGGCCTCGGCAACTTCCTGCACCTCGGCACCGCCAACATGACCAGCTCCGGCATCTGCCGCGACTACGGCCTCCTGGGGCGCGTGCACCTGCGCCGCGGCGCCGACGGCAAGCTCCTGGTCCGGGCCGTCGAGGCTATCCCCGTCACCGACACCCACCTCCGCCCGCGGCGGCTGACGGGTGAGCAGGGGGCCGACCGCATACATGTCCTCAACTATCTGGCGGCCACGCTGGACGACCCGGCCGGCAAGGCGCGCGGTCTGCGCTTTACACCACAAAATAGCGGCAGCGGGCTTTACTGCGTGGCGGGCGCCGACAAAGATCCGGGCCGGATCGGCGCGCTGTGCCGCAACGTCCAGCCGGCGCCGCTGATCCCAGCTACCTTGCAGTCGCAGATCGCAGCCTCCTGCAGCAAATAGGTGCGCGCAATGGCCAAGGCCAAGGCAACCGACGGTGCAAAGCCGGGCAGAATCCGCGTCGGTATCGGCGGCTGGACCTTCGAGCCCTGGCGCGGCGAATTCTACCCCAAGGGCCTGCCCCACGCGCGCGAGCTCACCTACGCAAGCGAGCGCCTGACGACCATCGAGATCAATGGCACCTTCTACCGCACGCAATCGCCGGCTACCTTCGCCAAATGGGCCAAGGAGACGCCGGACGGCTTCGTGTTCTCCGTGAAGGGGGTGCGCTACGCCACCAACCGCCGGGTGCTGGGGGAGGCAGAAGAATCGGTCGATCGCTTTCTCAAATCGGGCGTGCTCGAGCTGGGTGACAAGCTCGGCCCCATCCTCTGGCAGTTCACGCCGACCAAGAAGTTCGATCCCGACGACTTCGGCGCCTTCCTCGAGTTGCTGCCAAAGTCGCTGCAGGGCCAGACGCTGCGCCATGTCGTCGAAGTGCGGCACGCCTCCTTCTGCGTGCCGGAGTTCGTCGCCCTGCTGCGCAAGCATGCGATTCCGGTCGTGTTTGCCGAGCATGCCACCTATCCGGCAATCCCCGATCCGGTCGGCGACTTCATGTACCTGCGCCTGCAGAAGGGCCAGGACGGCATCGCCACCTGCTATCCGCCCAAAGACTTGGACGCCTGGGCCAAGCGAGCCCAGGCATGGGCCAAGGGCGGCGCACCGAAGGACCTGGTGCAGATCGGCGACGGCAAGGCCGCAAAAGCTGCGCCGCGCGACGTGTTCGTCTACTTCATTCACGAAGGCAAGGTGCGCGCGCCGGTCGGCGCGATGGAGCTGATCAAGCGAGTTGGTGAGTAGACCTGACAACCCGAATGACAGACATCCGCTCCGCCGTCGATTTCTATGCGCGCCATCCGATCTCGGCCGAGATCATCATGGCCAAGTTGAAGGAGGCGCGCGGCAACCTCGACGGCGTCAAGCCGGAGGAGCTGTTCGCGCACGACCAGGACCACTACGGCGGGCTTGGCGTCAACGACATCCTGGCCGAGCGCGCACTGATCAAGACTGGCTCGCGCGTAGCCGACTTCTGCGCTGGCCTCGGCGGCCCCGCGCGCTACCTCGCCCACAAGTACGGAGCCGACGTGACGGGCATCGAGCTGACGCCTGCCCGCGTCGCCGGTGCCGGGCAGCTCACGCGCCTGGTCGGACTGCAAGACAGGGTGTGTGTGCTGCAGGGCGATGTCATGCTGGTGCCGCTGCCCGACGCCGGCATGGATGCCGTCATCAGCCAGGAAGCATTCCTGCATGTGCCAGAGGTGCCGCGTGCGTTCGCCGAGGCGCGCCGCATTCTCCGTTCTGGCGGCCGCTTCGCCTTCACCAACTGGGTGGCGGAGCAACCGCTGTCGGAGGCCGATCGCCGGCTCATGTGGGATGGCATGGCCGTACAGCGCCTCTACAGCTTCGCGGAGCATCGCAAGCTCCTGGAGGCGGCAGGCTTCTTGGTCGTTTCGGCGGAGGATCTGACCGCCGACTGGGCGACCATCCTGGAGCAGCGGTTGGCCATGTACCGCACGTTGCGCGGTGAGGCCGAGCAGGCCGGCACGCCGGCCGGCCACGACGCGTTCTACCGCTCCTACGTTCGCCTGGTGGAGCTCGTGCAGGCCGGCGAGCTGGGCGGCGGCCGGTTCACCGCGCAAGCGCCCTAGCCACCCTCGTCCGCGAATGCCGCAACGCTTACGCTGCAGCGGCGGCATTGCGTGCGCGGCCATAAAGTGGCACACCCCCTGCACGTCGAGGGGTACGGGGCCAACCGGCAGGCGCGCCATGCGTCCGCTGCAACTAGGGGACCTTTGCCTCGATGACTCCTGCCAGCGGTACCGACGAGCCTGTCGTCGAGAAACCTTTAAGCGACGGCCAGCCGGACGTCACTCATCGCGCCCTGCAACAGCGCATCCGCCAACAGGAGATCCTGGCCGAGCTGGGCGTCATCGCCCTACAGGGAGCGAGCTTCGGCGAGCTGCTCTCACGCACGGCGCAGCTGACGGCCGACGGCCTGCGCGCCGAGTTCTGCAAAGTGCTGGAGCACATGCCCGATCGCAATTGCTTTCTGGTTCGTGCTGGCGTGGGTTGGGGGCCGGGCGTGGTCGGTGTAGCCACGATCGGCGCGGACCTCGCCTCTCCCGCTGGCTTCGCCTTGCGCACCGGCAAGCCCGTCATTTCCAATCATCTGGAGAACGAAGAGCGCTTCAGGACACCCGAGATCTTGGCGCAACACGGCATCTATCGGGCCATGAACGTCATACTGCAAGGCGATGGCCGTCCGTTCGGCGTTCTGGAGGTGGACAGCCGCTCGGAGGACGAGTTCGTCGAACACGACTTGGCGTTCCTGCAGGGGGCGGCCAACATCCTCGGCATGGCCATCGAGCGCGAGCGCCACGAGCGCCATCTCAAGTCTGCTCTGAACCGTCAACAGCTCCTGCTCAAGGAGATGAATCATAGGGTCAAGAACAGCCTGTCGATTGCGTCCAGCATGCTCCGTCTGCAATCGGCCGAAGTCGGCGATGAAACGCTGACGCAGCTTCTCGACGAAGCCTCGATGCGCATTCTGGCAATCGGCCGCGCACACGAGCGTCTCTACCGTGGCGATGACATCGATACGCTCGATCTAGGCAACTATATTGGCCAGATCTGCAAGGATTTGGAGGATGGCGGCACCTGCGAGGTTCACCTGCAGGCCCAGGGCGGCATCAAGGTAGCGATCGATCGCGCTGTCCCGGCGGCCCTGATCGTCACGGAGTTCGTCACCAATGCGGCCAAGTATGCCTATCGCGACGGTGCCGGCGGCAAGATCTGGGTCCGGGTTGCCCGCGAGGGCGACAAGAACGTGGTGCTTGCAGTTCGCGACGAAGGACACGGGCTTCCGCACGACTTCGACGTTCGCAAGCCCAAAGGCCTCGGCATGCGCATCGTATCGGCCCTGACCGAGCAGCTCGATGCGAATCTCGCCGTTCTGAGGAGCGGGTCCGGCGCCGAGTTCGTCCTGACCATGCCCCTGACAGCCAGGCCATAGAAGCGCTTCGATCGTTGCTGGAGAGGCTAGCTAGCCGGGGCTTGGCGCCTTTGGCGTGAAGCGAATTGCCCGATCGGTGGTAGTGATCGCCCAGCAAGGGCGTTGGCCGCCCGATGCGGGCAGTTCACAAGCAGTCGGTGAATCGCCGGCCGTACCGGGGTTGCGAACTTCTCGAGCAGGATGCGTTGTGGATTGCTCGCGAACAAATCCACCCCGGTGGTGCTCCCCAACAGGCCCCAACACGCGCTCCGTAGCATAGGGAGGAGCAATCATCGCGCGATGCATGTCGGCCGATAGGGTCGGCAGATACCATTGCAGAAGACCTTGCCGCTGAGGCATGCATGGCTCGAAGACGCCAGTGAACAAGGAATTTGCAAGTGCAAGATTGCCCGAAACGCCATACGAAAGCATGGCGTCGTGCTGGCGCAAGCCTGCCGTCGCCGAGGTTGTTGTGCACGCTGCATGCAGAGAAACGTCGGTGGTCACGCTTGCTGGCGCCATGCCTTGGAATTGCGCTCAAGCTCTGTCGATATGTACCTGTGTTGACCCGATTGAATACCGGCCCGCAAGCGGGGCTCCTGTGTGGCCGCTTGCACATGTAAAATCGGCTGGCATGGCCGTACAGCAGCATAGCTTTCGCCAGCTGGGCACAAGCAGCATGAGTATGGGAGGGTTTGTCTATGCGGCGCTTTACAGCCGGTTGCCTGGCCGCGATGCTGATGCTCTGGTGCCTGCCGGCGCAGGCGCAGGAGTGGCCGGCAGGGCAGGTGACAATCATCGTGCCATTCAGCGCCGGCTCTACGCCCGATAGTCTGGCGCGTATCCTGGCCGAGGGATTGCAGGAGCGGCTGAAGCAGCCGTTCATCGTTGAGAACCGGGCAGGCGCCGGCGGCAATACCGGCACGGCCGCGGTCGCGAAGGCGGCACCTGATGGGCATACCCTGGGGGTCAGCATCGTGGGACCCCTGGTGATCAACGCGCTGCTGTTTGCCAGCATGCCTTACGACACCGCCAAGGACATCGCGCCCATCAGCGTCCTTGCCGCACAGCCGAGCATCCTGGTGGCCACCAACAGCCTGGCCGCGCACGACGTTGCGGGACTGCTGGCGCTGCTAAGGCAGGAGCCCGACAAGATCACCTACGGCTCGATCGGGCGGGGATCGCTATCGCATTTGGCCATGGCGTCGCTCGCTCTCCATGCCAAGGCGAACCTTGTGCATCTGCCGTTTCCGGGTTCGCCCGCCGCCGTCACGGCGCTACTGCGCGGCGACGTGCAGGTGGCGGTGCTGCCGGCCGGTTCGGTGGCCGAACTCGGCAAGGCCGGCAAGCTCAAGATGCTGGCAGTGACATCGGCCATTCGCTCCCCGCTGCTGCCCGAGCTGCCGACCCTGGGCGAGGCCGGCGTTGCCAACGTGGAGGCCGACGCCTGGGTGGGACTGATTGCCCCGGCCGGCACCAGCGATGCCATCCTCGCCAAGCTTCACGCGCAAGCAGCGGCCGTGCTCGCCGATCCTGCCGTGGTCACGAAGCTCAAGTCGCAATTCATGTCGGTCATTGCCGGCACGCCCGATCAGTTCCGCGCGGTCCTCAAGCAGGAACACGATCGGTGGGCGCCGGTCATCACCGTGGGCGGCATCAAGGCCGAATGATCAGCGTACCGCGCCGAGACGGCGCAACCGGTCGGACGCCTCCACGGCGCCAAGTTCGCGCGCCTTCTCATACCACTTGCGCGCGGCGGCCGGGTCCGGAGGCAGCCCCATGACTTGCAGCTTGTTCAGCTCTTCGGGGTCATAGGTGGCTGCCAGGGATACGGCGGCTTGGGCGAGCCCGATCTCGGCAGCGCGCTCAAACAGCTTGCGCGCGGCATACACCTGGCCACGGTCGAGCAGTTCCTGTCCCTTGGCATGCATGCCGGCGGCCCGTTCGCGCTCCTCGGGCGGCAGCGGCGTGATAGGCACCCGATCGCCCGTACCCATGGCGGCTGGCGGCTCGGGTCGTATAGCGACCGGTGGCTCCGGTCGCACCGCGGCGGCCGGCGTCACCTCGACCGACAGCACGGTTCTAGCCTCGGCCAGCACGGTACCCTCGACGCTCACCAGGTTGATGGAGATGTCTGAGGATCCCTGGACGCCGACCGGCAGGATGACGTTGAGACTGGCCAGGGCGTTGAGCGACACGGCCCAGGACCCCGGCGCGATCACATGTCCGTCCGATAGGGCTGCCGCGATTGGCAGCCCGCGGATGCGCAGGAAGCTGTTCCTGGCCGGCCCGTCGGACGAGGTGATCTCGATCGGCAGCCGCGTCTTGGACGCCGGCTGCGCCTTGACGACCGCCGGAACAACGATGGCAAGGCGCTGCTGCGCCTCGGCCGGCCGGGCTGGTGTCCCGTAGCCTATCACGATGACGCAGAGGGCGACGCAAGCGGTCAACCCGAGCTGCTTGAAGCGCTGCAAGCGTGAGCCTGCAGCGCGCGCAGTCGGCCGCGCGCTGCAGGATGCAGCGCTACAGCAAGCCTGTGCCTGATCCAGATCGTACAGCTGCGCCTCCTTCAGACCATGTGCCCTCTGGCTATTGACGCTTCTGCTGCTTGCTCCACTCCAAGAATTCGCGGAACAGTCGTTCCTGCTCAGCCGCGTTGTTGGGCGCTGCGCGTGCCGCCTGCTGACGCGCCAAGCCCGCGTCGACGGTTGTGCGGGCCGCCTTGTCGATCAGCTCCTGCGTAGGTGCAAAGCGCGTCCAGCCGGGAATGCTGCCGGCCAGATTGATCTGCCGCCAGCCCGGCTGATAGGGGGGCTCGCGCAGCTTGTCGAAGCGATTGAACAGATACTCGATGAAGCGCACGCAGCGACGATAGCGATCCGTATCCGTCTTCCAGTTGTAGACTGCGAGCAGACCCGACACGGAAATGGTCTGAACGCTCTGCCCGGGCGGGATAAGGTTGGGATAGTCTGCCGAGGTGAGCTCCGCCGGCACATAGTAGTCGGCGAACTTGTCGCCGTATTCCACCGGCAGAAAATGGAAGCCGGGCTCCGGCTTCAGCTTGGTGAACAGATCATTCGGCTTGCCAACCACGTGCACGATGCCGGCCAGTTCGCCCTTGCGCATGGCCTCGATGGCCAGCGCGTTGTTCTGGAAAACCTGATCGACCTTGATGCCGAGCCGCTTGAAGACGATGTCGCCCGTATAGTTGGCGGCACTGCCCACCGTATTGAAGCCGACTTTCTTGCCGGCCAGATCCTGGATGGTCCTAATCTCCGGACGTACGTACAGGTGGACCTCGCCCTGGAACATCGGAATGACGTAGTTGATGCGCCGCTCGATGCCCGGGATCTTCTCGACGTTCTTGAAGTGGTCGAGCACGTCGGCGTAGGTGATCGCGAAATCGACGCCCTTCAGATAAATGAGGTCGGTGACGTTACCGACCGCGCCATAGGTGACGATCGGCAGCACGCGCAGGTTGTCGCCGTCGTCGAGTGCCTTGCCGAGATCGGCGGCGTATCTGACGAACGTGCCTTCCAGCAGTCCGCCGGCGACACCGACCGTCCAGTTGTTAATGCGTGCCGCTCTGGCAACCTCGTCCTCGGCAACCGGCTTGTTGGGGATCGGGACAGCACGCTTGGGCGCCTGACCGATTTGCGCCAGAAGGTACTCGGATTTGGTGCTCTGAGCGCCGGCCGGTACTCCAGACAACTGAAGCAACGCGACGCAGACAAGCAGCGACAAAAGGCGTGGCACTGGCAACCTCCCCCTCGATACTCAACTACTCGACGTACCCGGCCGGGTCCGAGCCCGGTCGGATAGGCATGTTCACCTCGGCGGGAGCAACGTGGGGACGATCATGGATAGCGCGCGGTTATCCGCACGCCTCTCCCTCCACGTCGCCCCAGCAAGCTACGATACGTTCTCCGCCCCAAAATGCAAAACATATAATTCAGCATAAAGTATTGCCGAAGTGTTGCCAGACATTGACGTCACGCTTAGTGCTCATAGCGAGCAATCAGCTCCAAATTCGACCACGATCATCGTTCACCCAGTATACGGCTGAAGCATGTCAACGGCGCGTAGTCCCGGCGTTGGGGCGCCGCCCGAGCCGCAGGGAAAGTGCGCGTGGCCAAGAGCAACAAGCCCTGTTGTCCGCCTTTCGTTCTCGCCGCCTTATTCTGCACCGCCATGCTGAGCGGATGCGGTAAGCCACTCCAGGTTGATGAGGTCTATGGCGGCTACCATCTTCCCGATTACGTCGATTCAGTGGCCGCCAAGCGGGTCGCAAAGATCAAGCCGAAGGCGGCGCCTGCGTCGCCTGAGCGCGCCCGGGTGGACACCCCGGTCGAGCCCGACTGCGGCGCCCAGAAGGGCCGGCCGGAATCGGCCGATGGCGCAGCTGCAGATCCCAACGCCGAGCTTGCCACGCGCATCAGGCTTGAATACGAGCGTGAATGCTACCGTCAGGCCGAGGCGCGCATGCGAGACCGTGTGCAGCAGCTGCAGGGCGCCAAGGCGGCCAAGGCCACCGAGCCCAACGAGCGCCGGGCCCAATAGGGCGGCAGTATTGCAGCAGTCCCAATGGCCAGCAGGGCCAGCAGGGCGTGCGCCGCCCCGGGCAGCGCGTGCTGAGCCGGTCGAGGCACGCCTCGCAAGATACCCATTCAGCGTGCGCTAAGCCGCCTGGCTGACCAGCTCGCCGGCCACCGCGCGCTCAATCAACTTGCGCGTGTTGTCGATGCCGTACAGCTCCACGAAGCTGCCGAACCGAGGCCCGCGCTCCTCGCCCAACAGCACCTGATAGATGGTGCCGAACCAGGCGTTCGAGACTCCCGGCTTGTCCGGCGTGGCGCCCTTGGCACTGGGGTCCTGATAGCGCGGGATGGCGCGGCCGACATCGTAGATGATGCCCTGCAACTCCTCCGCCGCGGCCGTAGCGTGAGCCTTGCCGAGCGCGGCCGACAGCGCGCGCAGAGCGCCCGCCTCCACCTCGTCGGGCAGCCGGAACTTCTTCGCCGGCTTTACGAAGTCCTCGTAGTAGCGCACCGCGTAGCCGGCCAGATGGTCGAGCAGCGGATGCGTGTTAGGCCCCGCGCTTGGCGCGTGGCGGCGGATGAAGCCCCACAGCACGTCCTTGTCGTGCGCGTTGGAGGCAGCCACCAGATTGAGCAGCAGGCCGAACGTGATGGGCAGCTCGGCCGCCGGCGGTGCGCCGGTGTGGATGTGCCACACCGCATTGTCGAGCCTCGCTTTGGCGTCCTGGCGCGGATAGGCGGCCAGCAGCTGCAGGTATTCGTCGACTGCGCGCGGGATCACGTCGAAATAGAGCTTCTTGGCGCTCTTGGGCCGCTGAAACATGTAGAGCGACAGGCTCTCGGGCGACGCGTAGGTCAGCCACTCGTCGATGGTCAGCCCATTGCCCTTCGATTTGGAGATCTTTTCGCCCTTGTCGTCCAGAAACAGCTCGTAGTTGAAACCTTCCGGCGGCGTACCACCGATCGCCTTGCAGATGCGCGAGGACAGCGTCACGGATTCGATCAGGTCCTTGCCGGCCATCTCGTAGTCGACACCGAGCGCGGTCCAGCGCATGGCCCAGTCGGCCTTCCATTGGCACTTGACGGCGCCGCCCTTCACCGAAGTCTCGACCTTCTTGCCCGTGTCCGGATCGACGTAGACGACGGTGCCCTTCTTCGGATGGCGCTCCACCATCGGCACCTGCAGCACCTTGCCGGTGCGCGGGCAGATCGGCAGGAAGGGCGAGTAGGTAGCACGGCGTTCGGGGCCCAGCGTCGGCAGGATGATGTCCATCACCTTGTCGTAGACCTTGAGCATGGCGAGCAAGGTCTCGTCGAAGCGGCCGGCCTTGTAGCATTCCGTTGCCGAGAAGAACTCGTACTCGAAGCCGAACCGATCCAGGAAGCGGCGCAGGCGCGCGTTGTTGTGCGCAGCGAAGCTCTCGTACTCGTTGCTGAAGGGATCGGGGATCGCGGACAGCGGTTTGTTGAGGTGCGCGGCCAGCATGTCCTTGTTGGGCACGTTGTCCGGCACCTTCCGCAGGCCGTCCATGTCGTCGGAAAAGCAAATCAGCCGCGTCTTGCGCTTGCCTTGCGCCAGCACGTCGAAAGCGTGCCGCACCATGCTGGTGCGCGCCACCTCGCCGAACGTGCCGATGTGTGGCAGGCCCGATGGTCCGTAGCCGGTCTCGAAGATCACCGTCTTGTCGGCGCCGCCCTTCAGGCCCGCCAGCCGCTTGATCAGCCGGCGCGCCTCCTCGAATGGCCAGGCGCGCGCATCCTGAGCGGCGGCGACCAGCGCGGGTTCGAGGTCTTGCATTGCAGGCTTCCTTGGCCCGGCACGTTGCGGGCTTGTGTTCGGGCGCGGACCCTAGGTGCAGGCCCGCGCCGCGTCAATCGGCACCCCTACCTGGCCTTGGCTGCGAACCAGACTTGCGGAGGACCGCGCAGGCCCGAATTGCGCATGGCGTCCCTCAGATCGCCGGAGGCGGCAAATGCTCGCGCCTGCTCGAGGCTCAGGAAATCGTTGATAATGAGCACGTCGTTGGGGTCGTCTGCAGACTGCCAGACGGTACTTTCCGTGATGCCGGCCGCCTTACGCGCCGGAGCGAACCCGTCATAGGTCTTGACCCATTCGCTGAATTGCACGACCTCGAGGCGCACGAACATGCGCGCCCCGGATGTCTGCTGGCCAAATGCCGCCGACGCCACCGACAAGGCGACCGCTGCGGCGGCGCCTAACGCCCAACAATAGCGAACCATCATGTTCTACCGACCTCCAAAATTGAGCTGGCGAATGCCACGCACGGCGCATTCGCAGCGGATGTCTCAAGAATGCCAGATATGCGCCTGGATGGGTGCTGCCCCTGCCAACACCCCGGTTCCCCCTACACGGCAAAGGCGCTAGTTTTGCGGCCACACGGCCGATAACGCCGGCCCAAGGAGATCGCATGCGCGACCGGCTGCACTTCCTGCTGCTCAATATCGGCCACTTCCTGGATCACCTTTTCACGCTGATCTTCGCGACCGTGGCCGCGCTGGCACTGCATCGCGAGTGGGGGCTCGGGTACGCCGATCTGCTGAAATACGCCACGCCCGGTTTCCTTGCCTTTGGCCTATTTGCACTTCCCGCCGGCTGGATCGCCGACAAGTGGAGCCGCGAGGGCATGATGAGCGTGTTCTTCATCGGCATCGGCCTGTCGTCGATCGCCACCGCCTTCGCCCGCACACCCGTCGAGATCGGCCTCGGCCTGTTCGTGGTCGGCGTGTTCGCTGCCATCTACCATCCCGTCGGCCTCGCCATCGTGGTGGCCAAGTGGAAGAACACCGGCATGCGCATCGCCGTGAACGGCGTCTGGGGCAACCTCGGCGTCGCCAGCGCCGCGCTGATCACCGGCTATTTCATCGATCACGGCGGCTGGCGCATCGCCTTCATCGTGCCGGGCATCATCTCGATCGCCATCGGCATCTTTTACACCGTGCTGCGCTGGGAGGAGATCAAAGAGCAGGTGGCGCGTGTCAAGGCGCCGGGTGCCGCCAAGGCCAGCGCCCAGGTCACGCACTCGGCCGACGTCAAGGCGATGCTCGTGCGCATCTCCATGATCGTGTTCCTGACTACGGCCGTTTCCAGCATCGTATTCCAGTCGACCACCTTCGCGTTGCCCAAGGTGTTCGACGAGCGCCTCGGCGGCATCGCCACCTCGGCCACCGTGCTTGGCCAGCTCGCCTTCGTGGTGTTTGCGCTCGCTTCCATCGGCCAGCTGATCGTCGGCCATTTTCTCGACAAGCTGGGTCCCCGCGTCGTGTTCATGACGGCAGCTTTCGTGCAGCTGGTGTTCTTCTCGCTGATGCCAGGGCTCTCCGACTGGGCGGCACTCGCCTGCGCCATGGCCTTCATGCTGGCGGCGTTCGGGCAGATCCCGATCAACGACTATATGATCGGCCGCCTCGCCGAGGGGGAGTGGCGCGCGCGCATCTACGGCGTGCGCTACGTCGTGAGCTTCACGGTACTGGCCGCTGCGCTGCCGCTGATCGCCTTCATCTACGAGCGCTGGGGCTTCGACGCACTGTTCCGCGTGCTCGCCGTCTCGGCCGCCGTCATCCTCGCCGCCGTCTTCATGCTGCCGCAACGCCTGCCCGAGGCACAGGGCGCCGCCGCGCGGGCCTAGCATTCTCGGTAGGGCAAGAGCGGAGCCCATAACCCAGCACACCAAACAGCAGGCACGTTGGCTAGATCAGACCAACCCATGCAAGTTACCGCACGACGGCGATCCGGCCTCACGCTGTTTGGATTGGCAAACCCTGTGCGTGCGCAGAGCGTCTTTGCGGCATCCTAAGGAGCCTGCATTGGGCGTAGGGCTCGACGACTGCGTCCGCAAATTTTTGGGATGCCTAGGTTTCACACCAAGACACCGGTTTGCGCAGACTTGATGATCCGCCGCCATGCAAGTCCCTTCGCAAGCAAGCGCCATGGCATCCGCGGCGGCTGCACCGATGCCGTTGCACGTTAAGCCCGATGCACCGTCCGCACCCAGCTCGATCTTGCCGGATGCATCGATTAACCCTTCCGCGCTCCATCCTCGATCATCTCGGCCACGCGCGACATGTCCTGTTGGGCCCGGCCCTGGTAGATGCCATGCTTCAAGACCAGGCGCGCCGCCTGGCACACCCACATGGGAACGCCGAGCGCTTCGCCTTGCTCGATAGCGAGGTCAACGTCCTTCATCAGGATTTCCATGGTCGCGCCGTAGTCAAAGGTGCGCGGAATGACCGCGTCGGGGAACACGCTCACCGTTGCAAAATTTCGACCCGTTGCATTGTTGAGAACCTGCAGCATCGCCTCCGGCGCTATCCCGCCCTTGGTAGCCATCGCCATCGCCTCTGAGGTTGCAATCAATGCAACCGCACACAGGATGTTGTTCGTCAGCTTCATGATCTGAGCGGCACCAGGCCGGTCGCCGGCAACCACGACGGTTGGCCCCCACAATCGCAATAGCGGCGTCAATGCCGCCACGGCCACCGGATCGCCCGAGACCATGATCGCCAGCGTGCCGGCTCGCGCGCCGGCGGGGCCGCCGCTGATCGGCGCGTCGACAAGGATCACCCCGGCGCATCCGCACGCCTGCTCAATCTCGGCAAGGAATGTCGCACCGACCGTGCACGTGTTGACTAGAGTCTTGAGGGCTTTGCCCGCCAGCAGTCCGTCCGGGCCGGCCATTGCCTGCCGAAATACTTTGAGCGTCGGCAACGATACGACGATGGTGTCGCAAGCATCGGCCAGCTCTCTTGGCGAGGCAGCGCGCCTGGCCTGGCGCACCAGGAGCGGCCGCATCGCTTCCGCGCGCACGTCGTGGACCCAAAGCTCATGCCCGCCGTCGAGAAGTTTGCCGGCCATGGGCAACCCCATGTTGCCGACGCCGAGATATCCTATTCGCATGGGTTGCCTCGCGTCCGGGTTTGGCTGGTGTCACTCATGTGCCGAGCAAAGCGCCGCTCATTGGTCGGGCTGGTGCACCTCGATGACGTTGCCTTCGGGGTCCTACAAGAGGATTTTGCTACCACCCTTCTTCAACCAGGTGCCGCAGTCCGAGCAGGGTACACCTTTTTGCGTCGAGCCGTTTGTTGCAGGCAACGATGTCGTCTGCTCGCAACGCGTCCCGATACGCTTGCCGACGCCCCCACAGGTCGGCATCAAGCAGGAGGTCGACGCAGCCGCAATGGCCTGACCAAATTGATCATCTTGCGCGAGACGAATTTTCACACCCTCCGCAAGCCTTGTCGCCCCCCAAGTCGCGGTGCACACGTAAGCCGGAATGCGTCCAGCAATACCGCCGTTGTCCTGTCGCGAGCCTGATGATCAGCCAGCCGCTGACATTGGTACGTCGGCATTTTCTTAGTCATGGAGAGGTCGACGTCGCAAACCGCCAGGCAAGCATCGAAGAAGGCGTCGCTCGGGTCTGACACTACGCCTGCGAGGTCATTGCCGCTCTTGATCCGAGTACCTCGAGACCATGCCTAGGCTCTACGTCACCGACGCCTTCGAGGGCGATGGCGCTCCACCTCGCAAGACCAACGAACTCATCATGGCCAGCACCGTTTTCGCCATGGTGTGTTCCACTTGGCTTGCACCTTCACAGCGAGCGAGCGCTGGCGTCGGTGAGCGACGCCTCGCCAGGTCTTCAAGGAGCCGCAATCCCCGCTGGCATGCTTCGGATTGTGGATCGGCGCGGAGACGCTGCAGCAAACCCACAAGACCAAGGACTTGGAGCTCAATTGGGCGGCCCTGCAAGTCCTCGCGCAAACGCCGCAATCGCATCGGCCGCGGCCGTGAGGTTGCCCTTGCGCGTGAAGCCCGATGTACCGCGCGGCCCCAGGTCATGGTCGCCGTCGCCCACCCAATGCAGGCCGATCGCCGGTGACAGGCGAAAGCCGTCCACCTCGGCGCGCGTGCCGAACGGGTCGCGCTCGCCCTGCACGATCAAAGTCGGACAGGTAATCTTCTCCAGGTGCGCCGTGCGCAGCTGCTCGGGCTTTTTGGGCGGGTGGAATGGATAGCCGAGGCAGACCAGCCCGGCGATTTTGCTCTCCTTGATCAGATCGTCGGCGACCATGCTCGCCACGCGTCCGCCCATCGACTTGCCGCCGATGATCACCGCCCCGCCGCGCGGCAGCTCAGCTACTGCGGCGCGATACTCGTTCGCCAGTCGCTCTGCTTTGGGCGGCGGCTTGCGCGATCCGCCCTCGCGGCGCGCCGCCATGTAGGCGAACTCGAAGCGCCAGACGGCGATGCCGCGCTCGGCGAGCAGCTTGGCGATCGTGTCGAGGAAGGGGCTCACCATACCTCCGCCGGCGCCATGCGCGCATAGGAAGCGGACCGGGGCGTCGGCGGGCCCGCTGGTTAGGAATTTCGGCATTTAGTCCCGGTTCCCGTGGGTCCGAATCAGGGTGATTCGCACGTTTTCGCGTGAGTCTTCTGTGTATCTGTCAAGTTGTGGAAATTCGACCAAGCCTCTTTTTCGCCTTCGATGCGCCCCGCAAGCAACAAGTTGCGAAGGGATATTGGCCCTGTCGCCGGAACGCAAACAGAACACCGGTGAGGCTGAGGGGGAGTGGACTGTGCAACTTGTTCGCAGCGTATTCAGTCGAGTTGTGGCTCCGCGCGTTGCCCTGTTCTCGCGTCTCGCGCTGCCAGCGTACCCCCTCAGTCGCCGTTCCGGCGTTGCCCATGGTTTGGTCAGACGCCCCCCCGCTACTGACCGTGTTCAGTGCGTAGAGTTCGTGCGTGGCGTTTGTGTGAGTGGCAGTGCGTCCAGTGTTGTTGCGTCGGGTGTGGTTGCGTTTGCGTCGCGTGAGTACCGCGTCAGTGT
>DASTOW010000232.1:0-2041 GCA_035762425.1 Hyphomicrobiaceae bacterium
AGTCGAGGAGCCATGGCGCTCGCTATGCAGGCAAATTGCTTGCTCGGCTGGCCGTGCGGAGTTGGCCGCCATGGACGCGGCTGCGGGACCGGCATGATGAGCCAACGTACGGCATAGTCGCACAGCCTGATCGCAACCGGCCAGGCCGGTTGCAAAAAGCGCTGCCGGCACAATGGCCGTGGCCATCACGAAGGTATTTGCCGCAGTTGCGCGCACACATGCAAATGAGGTGTCTGAACAAGTTCGCCCGTTTTCATACTGGCGGGAATTTGCTCTTTGCGCTGCGCGCGTATGCACCTCGACAGATCTGTGCAACACGCTCTATGAGTCAGTGGAACAGCACACACCCGGGGAGGACATCGCATGGCCAAGATCGGCTTTATCGGGCTCGGCAACATGGGCGCGCCGATGGCCGGCAACCTTGCCAAGAAGGGCCATCAGGTGCGCGGGTTCGACCTTATCCAGGACAACCTTGACGCGGCCGGCAAGCGCGGCGTCGAGGCGGCGGACTCGGCTGCCGACGCGGTGCGGGATGCCGAGCTGGTGGTGACCATGCTCCCGGCCGGCAAGGACACGGTGGCCGTCTACGAGAAAGCGGGCGTGCTGCAGGCGGCAGGCAAGGGTACCGTCTTCATCGATTGCTCGACCATCGATGTAGCCTCGGCGCGCCGCGCGCATGATCTGGCCAAGGCTGCCGGCATGCTGTCCCTCGACGCACCGGTGTCGGGCGGTGTCGGCGGCGCGGAAGCCGCGACGCTGACCTTCATGGCCGGCGGCAGCAAGGATGCCTTCGCGAAGGCCAAGCCGGTGCTGGAGGCGATGGGCAAGCGCGTCGTCGCCTGCGGCGAGCCCGGCGCCGGACAGGCCGCCAAGATCTGCAACAACATGATCCTCGGCATCAGCATGATCGGGGTAGCCGAGGCGTTCGTGCTAGCCGAGAAGCTCGGCCTGTCGCACCAGGCGCTGTTTGATGTCGCCTCCACCTCCTCGGGACAGTGCTGGTCGCTCACCACCTATTGCCCCGTGCCTGGCCCGGTGCCTGGCTCGCCCGCCAATAACAGCTACAAGCCGGGCTTCGCATCGGCGCTGATGCTGAAGGACCTGAAGCTGGCCCAGGAAGCGGCCACGGCCGCCGGCGCAGCCACACCGATGGGAGCAATGGCGGCACAGGTCTATGGCCTGCACAACGCCTGGGGCGAGGGCGGCACCGACTTCTCCGGCATCATCCACCTGATTCGCGGTAAGAGCGGCAATTAGTGTCCCGAACAGAGCCGCCCGGTGCATCGCAAATGCGGGATCGCAGGCGGCAGACCACGGCGCCCTCCGCCTGGAGCGGTCTCTTGTACGACCCTGCGGCCCACGCCGTGGTCGCGCTCGGCATCAGCCAAATCATCGCCTGGGGAACTACCCTCTACGCGCTGGGCGTGCTCGGCAAGCCCATCGCCGCCGACACCGGCTGGAGCCAGGGGCTGGTGTTTGGCGGGCTGACCGTCGGCCTGCTCACGTCGGGCGCGGTATCGCCCGTGGTCGGCCGTCTGATCGATCGCCGCGGCGGCCGGGCCATCATGTCGCTTGGCTCCATCGCCACGGCGTTCGGGCTGGTGCTGCTGTCCCTCGTTGCCCAACCCTACGCCTATCTGGCGGTGTGGGTGCTGCTCGGCGTGGCCATGCGATTGTGCCTCTACGATGCGGCGTTTGCCGCCCTCGTGCAGGTAACGCCATCGCGCGGCCGGCGCGCCATCTCCTACCTGACGCTGTTCGGCGGGTTTGCCTCCAGCATCTTCTGGCCGATCGGCCACGCGCTGAATGGCGCGGTGGGCTGGCGCCAGACGCTGCTGATCTTCGCCGCCATGAACCTGCTGGTCTGCCTGCCTGTGCACTGGGTGGGGCTTGCACGACGCGAGGCGGTCGCCGCACCCGAACCGACCGCATCGGCCGCCGCCGGCGGACCGGTCGCCATGACCACCACCCTGACGGGGACATCGCGCACCATCGCCATGGCGCTGTTCAGCCTGATCGTGGCGGCCAGCGCCGTCGTATT
>DASTOW010000233.1:0-3685 GCA_035762425.1 Hyphomicrobiaceae bacterium
CTTCTACGCCGGGCACGGGCTGCAGGTGTCGGGCCAGAACTATCTCGTGCCCGTCGATGCCCAGCTGTCGGCTGCCGTGGCGCTCGATTTCGAGATGATGAAGGTCGAGATCATCCACCGCGCCATGGAGCGCCTGACCAAAACCAACGTGCTGTTCCTCGATGCCTGTCGCGACAATCCCCTGGCGCGCAATCTCGCCCAGAACCTCGGCACGCGCTCGGCCGACGTCGGCAAGGGCCTGGCCCAGATTGAGGCCGGCTCCGGCACGCTGATCAGTTTCTCCACTCACCCCGGCGCGCTGGCGCTCGACGGCGGCGGGCGCAACTCGCCCTATGCCGGCTCGCTCATCAAGCACCTTTCCACGTCGCATGACGATCTCAACTCGGTGCTGATTTCCGTGCGCAACGACGTCATGACGGCGACCAAGGACGCCCAGGTGCCCTGGGAGCATTCGGCGCTGCGCGGGCGGCTCTACTTCAATCCGGGGTCGACGACAGCCAAGGGTGAGACCGTGCTCACCAGCGAAGCCGGCGAAGCTTGGACCGTGGCCGAACGCTCCAACAGCATGGCAGCGCTCGAAGCCTATGTTGCCCGCTTCAAGGACAGCTACTACGCCGACTTGGCGCGAGCGCGCATCGAGGCTTTGAGGAAGGAGCAGGCGGACGCGGGCGGCCAGCGCGTGGCCATGCTGCAAAAGGACGACGGCAAGGCTCGCGCGCTTACAAGCGGCTCGACCGAGGCCGGCGCAACCTTCCGCGACTGCGCCGACTGCCCGGAGATGGTGGTGGTGCCTGCCGGCGAGTTCCTGATGGGCTCCAACGATGGCGGCGGCAACGAGAAGCCCCTGCACAAGGTCACCATCGCCAAGCCGTTCGCGGTCGGCAAGTTCGAGGTGACTTTCGCGGAATGGGACGCGTGCGTCGCCGCCGGCGGCTGCCAGAACAGCCCGGCCGATCACGGCTGGGGACGCGGGCGCCAGCCGGTGCTCAACGTGTCATGGGACGACATCGCCAAGGACTACCTGCCCTGGCTCAGCAAGGTGACGGGCAAGACCTATCGCCTGCTCACCGAAGCCGAATGGGAGTACGCGGCTCGCGCTCGCCTGCACGCAGCTTATGCGTGGGGTAACGACCTCGGCCAGAACCGCGCCAACTGCAAGGGTTGCGGCAGCCAGTGGGACGCCAAGCAACCGGCACCGGTAGGCTCGTTTGCCGCCAACGCCTTCGGCGTGCACGACATGCACGGCAACGTCTGGGAGTGGGTACAGGACTGCTACAAGAACAACTACGCTGGTGCTCCCGCGGACGGGCAAGCCGTGGATGGCAGCAGCTGCAGCCGCACACGCCGGGGCGGTGCGTGGAATGGCGCCGCGGCCGATCTGCGTCTGTCGGGCCGGCTCGGCACGCAGGCCGGCAGCCGCTGGAACAATTTGGGCTTGCGCGTCGCGAGGTCGATGTGACCAGCTCGCAGCTTCGAGGGATCAGGGGTTCCGAACATGCGGTCCCTGAAAGCTGGCCGCTGCCACCTGGAACCTAGCCCTTAAGGCGCTCGCGTAACCAGGTCTCCAGCTGGTGCGCGCAGCCGAGCTTGTGCAGCTCGACCAGCATGTCATCTTCGTCCGGCGCCTTGTCGAGGAAGCGTAGCGTGACGTCTCGGCCCTCTCGATCCTGCACGAGCACCTGGTAGGTGGCATCCGGCTGCAGCTTCAGGCTCTGCGGCCAGGCCGTGGTGGCTTGGCCCGCCTCCCAGGTCACCTGAGCGCGCTCGAAGGTCTTGGCATCCACCAGCATGGCGCGCTCGGCGCCTGCCGCCGACTGCCGCGCCAGCGCTACGTTGCCACCTTTCAGTACGCACACTTTTCCGGTCACCCAAGCAGGAACCTCGACCAGCGAGAAGCCCCGCGGCGCCTGCGCCTTTGCGCCGACGCTGCGTGTGCCTCCGCTGCTGGTCTCCCTGGAACCTCCTGTTTCCAGGATCTTGCGCACCGGGCCCATCAGGCTCTCGTTGCTTTCCATGCCCTTGGTCAGGTCCGCGACCTTGCCCGAGAACGGGCCACGGATGGTCTGCGTCTTGCCGGTCGGGAGAACGGCGCGGATTTGGCCACCGGCTGGCAGGCTGAGACTATCGTTGTCCGTCAACCGGGCGCCAACGCGCATGCCAGGCACCGAGGATTCCATGACGTAGATATCGGCGGCGGCACCGGTGAGCCCAGCCAACATGGCACTGGCGCCCACCAGTGCCAAGGCGAGGACACGCGGCGCGCCTGCCATCATCAGATTGCTCGGCTTGAACGGGGAACCTGCAGCGGCGGTGCGCGCGCGACCAGGGGTCATTTCGATCGGCTCCTGCTCAGGACATCGCTCATCAATGCCGAGCCAGGCTATCGGACCACCCCGCCAGTGGCAAATTGATGGCCGATCCACGGCAAGCCTGCCAAGGCTGTATCTCGCGGCGTATCCACCTATATTTCGTGCATGCCCACCGCCGCCAAATTCGAATCGTGGCTGAAGCCCGACGCCTCGGGCCTGCTGTGCGA
Organism: Hyphomicrobiaceae bacterium; assembly: GCA_035762425.1. Lineage (GTDB taxonomy): Bacteria > Pseudomonadota > Alphaproteobacteria > Rhizobiales > Hyphomicrobiaceae > AWTP1-13. The sequence continues at coordinate 2,537 of DASTOW010000233.1, forward strand.
GCCGGGCGGCTTTCATATCGATCCGCTGCGACCGGTGGATCACGCCATCATCACCCACGGCCACTCGGACCACGCGCGGCCCGGCCATGGCGCCGTGCTCGCCACGCCTGAGACCATCGCCGTCATGAAGGCGCGGCTGGGCGAGAGTTGCGCCGGCAGCTTTCAGGCTGTGCGTTACGGCGAGACGCTCGGGCTCGGCGGTACGACCGTCTCTCTCGCGCCAGCCGGCCATATCCTCGGCAGCGCGCAGGTGGTGATCGACTGCAACGGCTGGCGCGCCGTCGTGTCCGGCGACTACAAGCGCCGGCCCGACCCGACCACCGCGCCGTTCGAGCTGGTGCCCTGCGATCTGTTCGTCACCGAGGCGACCTTCGGCCTGCCGGTATTCCGCCACGAGCCCGATGGGCGCGAGATCGGCCGCCTGCTGCACTCGGTCGCCACCTTCGCCGACCGCACGCATCTCGTCGGCGCCTACGGTCTCGGCAAGACGCAGCGGCTGATCGCACTGCTGCGGGCGGCCGGCTACGACAAGCCCGTGTGGCTGCACGGCGCCCTAAAATCCATGTGCGACCTTTATGTCGGCCTTGGCATCGATCTGGGCGACATCCGCCTGGTATCGGATGCACCCGACAAGCTGCCAGGCGAGATCGTCATCGCCCCGCCGTCGGCCTTGCAGGATCGCTGGACGCGCCGCCTCACCGATCCTGTCACAGCATTCGCCTCCGGCTGGATGCGCGTGCGCGCCCGCGGCCGTCAGCGCGGCGTCGAACTGCCGCTCGTCATCTCCGACCACTGCGACTGGCCGGAGCTGATCCAAACCATTAGCGACACCGGCGCCGAGGAGATCTGGGTCACGCACGGCCGCGAGGACGCGCTGGTGCATCAGATCGGCCTGATGGGCAAACGCGGCCGCGCCCTGGCCCTGGTCGGCTGGGAGGACGAGGAGGCGGAATGAAGGCTTTTGCCGACCTGCTCGACCGCCTGTCCTACACGCCGGCCCGCAACGCCAAGTTGCGGCTGATGGCCGATTACTTCCGTACAGCGCCCGATCCTGACCGCGGCTGGGCCCTTTGCGCCTTGACCGACGGCCTGCCGTTCTCCTTCCCCCTGCGCCGCACCCTCACCGACATGATGGCGCGCCGCATGGAC
>DASTOW010000234.1:0-11382 GCA_035762425.1 Hyphomicrobiaceae bacterium
GTGGGGGTGTGGGGGGCCAAACAGTCCACACCTTCTCGTTCAAACGGCGACTCCGAACCAGACGACGAAACAGAATCCCCGGAGGAAACCCAGCACATCATCGGCGCCCACGACGACATCCTCGGCGTGGAGAACATCGACAAGGTCATCGATATCGACCAGTCGCCGATCGGCCGCACGCCGCGCTCCAACCCCGCCACGTACACCGGCGCCTTCACGCCGATCCGCGAGTGGTTCGCTGGCCTGCCCGAGGCCAGGGCGCGGGGCTACGAGCCAGGCCGCTTCTCCTTCAACGTCAAGGGTGGGCGCTGCGAGGCCTGCCAGGGCGACGGCGTCATCAAGATCGAGATGCACTTCCTGCCGGACGTCTACGTCACCTGCGATGTCTGCAAGGGCAAGCGCTACAACCGCGAGACGCTGGAGGTTAAGTTCAAGGACAAGTCGGTTGCCGACGTGCTCGACATGACGGTCGAGGAGGGTGCCGATTTCTTCAAGGCGGTCCCGTCGATCCGCGACAAGCTGGAGACGCTGGCGCGCGTCGGCCTCGGCTACATCCACATCGGCCAGCAGGCCACCACCCTGTCGGGTGGTGAGGCGCAGCGCATCAAGCTTGCCAAGGAGCTGTCGCGCCGCGCCACCGGCCGCACGCTGTACATTCTGGACGAGCCGACCACGGGCCTGCACTTCCACGACGTCGCCAAGCTGCTCGAGGTGCTGCACGAGCTGGCGGATGCCGGCAATACCGTGGTGGTGATCGAGCACAACCTGGAGGTCATCAAGACTGCCGACTGGATCATCGACATGGGTCCCGAGGGCGGTGACGGCGGCGGGCGGGTGGTGGCTGCCGGCACGCCGGAGGAGGTGGCCAAGGTGAAGGAAAGCTACACCGGCCAGTACCTGAAGGAGCTGCTCGGACGTCGCGCCGGCGCCGCGCACAAGAACGCGGCCGCCTCGCGCGGCAAGCGCCAGGCGGCCGAGTAGCCTGCCGCCGCCTACGCACGGTTTTGCAAGGCGACCCTCGGCGAGAAGCAGGTCACATGTACCTACGACGGCCACCGCCGCGAGCTGGGTGCGCACATCGTTGGTCACACCGACGGCGAGGAAAAAGGCCTGGCGTTCCAGTTGCGGGCGAAGCAGGCCTGCCTCGGGTGGCAAGTGGCGCTGCTTGCATTTGTCGCGCGTGCACGACGCCCGGACGCGCGCGGGCCCCTGGTTCGCCGGCACCAGGCACCGCACGCAGCAACGTTGCGGCGCGGACATCGACCTCGACATCAACGTGCACGTGGCACCGATGCGGCCGGCGTCGGCGCCAGGTGCAAGCGCGCCCAAAGCGGCAATTCAGCGGTGCCAGTCGAACTTGTAGACGAGCTGGGTGGTGCCGGTCATCACCACGGGGTCGAAGTTCAGCTGGAACGCCGGCGAGATGCCGGTTTCGGCGCGCGCCTCCTTGGTGTAGTCGGCATAGCGCAGCTCGCTGCGCCAGAACCATCCACGGTGCATGGCGACTTCCAGGCCGCCGCCGAGGAACCAGCCGCCGGCCTCGTAGCTTGCCAGATGCGCCGCATTCGGCAATTCGTCGCCGGTGTAGCTGTTGCGCAGCGTCGAGCCTGTGAAGTGCGTCCGCGTGTATCCGACACTCCAATAGTTGAGGACGTCCGGCGTCATCAGCCAGCCCACTCGGGCGCCGACGAACCAGCTCCAGTCGGTGCGGCTGTTGCCGGTCGTGAACACCGCGTCGCTGGTCCTGCCCAGCATGTCGGAGAAGTCGTAGTTGAACAGCACGCCGGCAACCATCCGGTCGCTGAGCCGGCGGTCGTAGCCCAAGCCGACCTCGCCCAGCCAGCCCTTGCCGGCGTGATCCGTCGCCGCGCACGACACGCAGCGTCCGGGCGCGTCCGTCGTCGTCTGTGCGTCCCACAGGCCGTAGCCGACACCGGCGTTGGCATAGAACCCGGTCCACAGTGCGATCGGTTGCGAGACGGCTACGGCTTATCGGCCGGCTTGTAGCCGTCGGCACGGGCGGCTGCGGCCGAGAACATCAGACACGACGCGACAACAATTGGAAGAAGTCGCCGGTCCATGAAGGCCCGCCAAGCGTATGAAGCGGCACATCGATGCCAAGAACCGGTGGGCCGATTCTGCTGGGTTGTCGAGAAATGGGAGTACGGTGACGCGTGAGCTGCCGGATAGAGGTCGGCGCACTGCGAACGAGTGCGGTGCGCCAGCGAGCCGGCAGTCATCCTCGGACTTGGTGCAAGGATCAAGCGAGCCACTGGCAACAGCAGGAGCATTGGTACAGCCTCGGCACGAGGCTTGCTGGCGCGTATGAGGTCGAGCCTGACTTCGCGTCCCTCTGCAGCCACACGATGCGGCGCGCCCCCGGCTCGGGACAAGCCTCCGCGTATGGCACATGGGGCGCGTTCATGCTTCCGACAACAACGCGCGGACACGAGCGGCGCGAGTGGGTTATTGTTCCGGTCATGACCCCATACCTGCCAAACACTATCGTTGCGGCACTCGCCCTAGCCGCTGTTGCAGCTGGTGGCGATGGTCTTGGCTATGCGAAGCCTGCCGCCGCCCAGTCCGCGCCGCTCACCAAGGAGCAGTCGGAGGCGCAGGCCGCCTATGACAGGGCGGTGCGCGAGTTCAAGGCGGTGCTGAGCGAACGCCGCGCGCAGATCGATGCCAAGCGGCCGCTGCCGGAGCGGCCGGGGCAGGCCGTCTACCTTGCGCGCGTTGAGGTGATGTCGACCTACAAGGACCTGACCGACGCGAACCCGTTGCGCATCGGGCGACCCAACAAGTTCGGCGTGCCGCCGGCCTACTTCGACGTCGCCATCGAGCCGCTGATCGACGAGTACACGGCGCTGTTCAAGCATATGCAGACGCCGCCCAGCTACGCGCAGGCCTCCGAGACCCCCTTCAAGGACGTCGCCGATCTCGGCCGCGCGATCGCGCGCGCCAAGGGGCTCGATGCGGCGACCGTCGACGCTGCCGGCCGCATCAGCCTCGGCATCTACTTCGCCGAGACCAACGGCAACCAGAACATCGGCAATGCCCGCTCCACCACCTACAAGGGCAGCCTGCAGACGGGCGTCTCGGAAGATCGCAAGGGGCGCGCGCTGTGGGAGGCGCTGAAGGCGAAAGTGGCGGCGGTTGACCCGGCGGTGGCCGCACGCGACGACCAGGAGACGAAGCGTGTCGGCAGCGGCGACCAGCGTTACAACCATTGGACCGGCGTGCGCAACGGCCTCATGAACGCGCATGCCGACCTGTTCGCGCAGATCCCGGCCATCGCCAAGATGCTGCCGGATGAGATCGACCAGATGAAGGTGTTCCAGCTCATTCAGCTGATCCCGACGCCGACGCGCGCCGCGCTGGCGTCCGGCAACTTCGCGGGCTATCGCATTGCGAACCCGACCATCATGGGCTACCTGCGCAACAATTCCATTTTCAGCTACGGCAAGAAGGACCGGGCGAAGACGACGGCGACGTTCCGCGAGATCCTCGACGGGATGTGGCTGTTTAACGACAAGTTCGTGCGCGCCAAGGCCAGGTTCGCGGAGGTGAAGGCCGAGGAGAAGAAGCGGTAGGCGCCCGCCGCTTGACAGCGACGGCCGCCGGTTCATCACCAGCCCATGCCCTACGAGCTCGCCATCTTCGATCTCGACGGCACGCTCGTCGACAGCTTTCCCTGGTTCCTGCGGCATGTGAACGACGTCGCCGACCAGTTCGGCTTTCGCCGCATCGCAGACGACGAGGTCGAGCAGCTGCGTGCGGCTGGCGCGCGCGAAATCCTGAGACGGATGCAGGTGCCGCTCTGGAAGCTGCCGGCGATCGCACGGCATATGCGGCGACTGAAGGCGGCGCATGTGGGCGACGTTGCGGTGTTTCCCGGCGTGGAGGTGATGCTGCGCGGTCTCAGGACGGGCGGCGTGCGGCTGGCGCTGGTTACATCCGACAGCGCGACGAACGCGCGCCGACAACTGGGCGAAGTCAACGCGGCGCTGTTCTCGGAGTTGGCTTGCGGCGCCTCGTTGTTCGGCAAGGCGGGCAAGTTCCGTCGCGTCCTGACGCGGGCCGGTGTCGATCCTGCACATGCGATCGCCATCGGCGACGAGGTACGCGACATCGAGGCCGCCCGCGCCGCCGGGATCGCCTGCGCGGCTGTCACCTGGGGATATGCGGTGCCCGCAGCGTTGCGTGCGCATCAGCCCGACCTGGTGTTCGAGCGCATGCAGGATGTCGCAACGAGACTGCTCTTGCCAGTGTGATCTCCGCTTGACCGCAAAAGCGGGTCGGCTTCTCATCGCCCCATGCCCCAACGCAGCGCAGGCATCCTCCTCTATCGGCGCCGACACGGTGCCGTGGAGGTGCTGCTCGTGCACCCGGGCGGTCCCTTCTGGGCCAACAAGGATGAGGGCGCCTGGAGCATCCCCAAGGGCGCCTACGAGCCGGGCGAGGAGCCCCTTGCCGCCGCCCGGCGCGAATTCGCCGAGGAGACGGGCGCCAAGCTGGACGGCGAGGCTGTGCCACTGGGCTCGTTCCGCCAGTCGGCCGTCAAGACGGTCGACGCCTGGGCAGTCGAGGGCGACTTCAATCCGGCCGGTCTCACGAGCAATACGTTCGCCATGGAGTGGCCGCCGCGCTCCGGCCGCATGGGCCAATTCCCCGAGGTCGATCGCGCTGAATGGTTCGCGCCCGCCGCGGCCGAGCGTAAACTGCTGAAGGGCCAGCGACCGATCCTGCAGGCCCTGCTGCGGCAGCTGGGCAAGGACGGCGAACGGTCCGCCTGATCGGCCCCCGTTTGGCCAACCCGCCGGGTTGAAGCTCCACGCATCGGCTCTGGGGCCGTCGAGATTTTCAAGCAACCCTCTTTATCGTGGGTCTGCTCTGGATCTGCTCTGGATGTACCCTGGCAGTTCGCCACCGTCGCGCCGACATGCTGGGATTGCTGGCCGTACGCGGCATCGGCGGGCCGCAATCGGAGGCTGGCTGTATGGCGCCGTTGCTGCAGCGCGGGCGACCACGTTCCGTTACAAATAGGCCCTGGTTATCTGGCGCCGGCACGACAGCGCCATTCGGTCGCTGGACACGAGCGCGCCATTGGCGGGGTTTCCCGCAAGCGGGTTGGTCCATGGATTGCTGTCGAATGGTCGGCGCGACGCTTGTGAAAAGCGCGGGGCGCGCACAACGGGGCAACGATGACACCTGGCATTCTCGTCAACATCGACGTCGATGATCTGCAGCGCGCCACGGCGTTCTACACGGTGCTGCTGGATCTGAAGGTTGGACGCCGGTTTGGCGCCGGCGGCGTTGAACTGGTCGGTGCGGCCGTGCCCCTCTACCTGCTGGTCAAGGCGGCAGGCTCGATAGCGAGCCCGACCAGCGGCGGGCAACGCCGCCATTATGACCGGCACTGGACGCCCGTGCATCTCGACTTCGTCGTCGACGACGTCGATGCGGCGGTGAAGCGTGCGCTGTCCGCCGGAGCGAGTCTGGACCACCCCGCCACCACGCAGGTTTGGGGCCGCATCGCCCACCTCGCCGATCCGTTCGGCAACGGCTTCTGCCTCTTGCAGTTTCTCGGCCGCGGTTACGACGAGATCGCATCGGCCTAGGAGGCGCCGAGCGGCTCCGCGCCCCCCGCAACTGCTGTTCTGCCATTGTTCTCGGATTCCTGGGCGGGCGAGGCGGCACATCGACGTGGAGGGTCAAAGTCGCGATTCTGGCGCGCCGAGTTGGCGAACTGGAAGGCGGCGTTGGCTTCCTGACCGAGCGGGTGCGCGCCGTGCACCTTTGATTTGCTGAATGTCGAATGGACGCCTGGCGAAGATGCACGGCCGGTTGCATCGCGGCGAGGCGGACGTCCGCCAATTGCGCCACGAGCTGCCGAAGCTGGTCGGCGACGTCAGGCCTGCGTGCTGCGAGCATAAACGCTGCAGCACAATTTCGTGCTCAATCGTGCACAAGGCTCCACCGCTGCGGGGCTGAGCCAATCCGCCCATTGCTTTGAGGCGACGGACGCCTTAAGTGAGCGTCGTTATCCAGGCCGCTGGCAACCGCCGGTGCGACCCATCAGCAAAATCGACGACGGGCAGGGGCAATTTGCGGGTCCCGGCGCGTTGCGCGCGCAACAACAGAGAAAGGTTTCATGAGCGGATTCAAGGGCCAAGACCTCAACGAGCGTTTGGAGCGAGCTGCCAAAGCACGGCAGGCCATCTTGGAGAAGTTCAAGGCACGGCCGGCGGCCGATGATCCGGACGTCGTGAAGCGGCGCGAGGAACGCGTTGCCATTGCCGAGGCCCGCAAAGTCCGCGAAGCGGAGAAATCTGCACGCAAGGCCAAGGAGGCCGAGGAGCGGGCGGCGCAGGAAGCCATCGAGAGGGCCGAGCGCGAGGCGCGCGAGCGCCGGGCCGCCGTCGAGAAAGTGATCCGCGACGCGGCCGAGGCCGCCGAGCGCAAGGCTGAACGCGATCGCAAGTATGCCGCGCGCAAGGCCCGGCAGGCTGCCAAGCGATAACTGGTCCCAGCGGAATGAGTTGCGGACCGTGCTAACGTGCAGCTGGCCTGAGCTGCAACGTGTGAGTGCCCGTGCTCGATCTGTCTGCCATCCGACCCGGCCTCATCGGCACTGCCGACATTGTGGTAGGCCCTGAGCATACCGCGCCACGGGTCGGCTCGGGCCGCATCGCCGTGCTGGCCACGCCCGTGATGATCAATGTCATCGAGGCGGCGGCGTTGGCAGCAGTCGAGCATCTGCTGCCGCCGGGTCACCAGAGCCTCGGCATCCACCTCGACGTGCGCCATTTCGCAGCGACGCCGGTCGGTCTGCGCGTGACGGCCAGAGCCGAAGTGACGGCCATCGAAGGTCGCACCATCTCGTTCCGGGTCGAGGCGCGAGACGAGCGCGAGCCGATCGGCGACGGCGCGCACCAGCGCGTGGTTGTTAACGTTGCCCGCTTCGACGAGCGGGTACAGCGCAAGCTGCGCGGTGCTGGCTGAAGCACATGAGGCCGCGATGGCGCCGGCGTTGAGCGGATCTGCGCAGGCCTAACCAGCGCCTTCCTGCTCCTTCTGCAAGCGTGCGTCCTTCTCGGTTGCGCGCTTGAGGGCTGGGCGCTGGCTGAGGCGGCCGATGTAGGCCGCGAACTCGGGCCGCTCGGGGATCAGTTTGAACATCATGCCCCAGCGCAGGCCCGAGCCGATGACGACGTCGGCTGCCGTAAACTGCTCGCCCAGGAGATAGGGGCTCGCCTCCCCCGTGGCCTTGGCCAGCACGTCCATGACCCGCTCGTAGTCGCCATAACCCAGCGCACTGGAGGGCGCCGCTTCCTTGCGCGGAAAGGCCCGGTCGGCGACCGCGGGCTCCAGGCAGCTCGGCTGGAAGAACAGCCATTTGAGATAGGGGCCGCGGCGCGGATCGCCGATCGGCACAGCCAGGCCTGATCTGGGGAATGCATCGGCCAGGTAGGTGCAGATGGCCGACACCTCGCTCATCACCACCTCGCCGTGTCTGATGGACGGCACTTTGCCCATCGGGTTGATGGCCAGATACTCGGGCTTGCGATGGTCGCCGGCCTTCAGGTTGAGGATGTGCATGTCATAGGGCTCACCCAGCTCCTCGAGCATCCAGTGCACCACCGAGGAGCGTGACGGCGCGGCGTGAAAGAGCGTAAGCTGCGGCATGGGCGCATTCCTGCTTGATGGCTGGTGTGCAACGCAGCTAACAGCGGATTGTGCCCGTCGCGTGGTGGGTGGCGGTGCACGGAAAGCAAGGACCGCCATAGGGCTAGAATGAGCAGCCGCTGCCTGTCCTGTTGCAATGGAGTGGGCCACGCACGCCACCAACCCGGCCCGACCTTTGCCGCAGGCGGCGCAGTTGAGCCAGTGTGCGTGTTGCACCGTCCCGGCCGCGCGCCGGCGCCAAGCGGGGCCACCTGGTGGGGGCGCGGTGCACCTCTGCTCAGCAGGCGTAAGGGCTCACCACTCGCTGTCGCCACCGCATCGCTGATCGTGATGGGAACGCTGTCCGTGCCATCGATGGTGACACGAGCCCAGAGTGCGCGGCCCCGCCGCTCGTTGGCAGATCGGCCTGCTGCGAGGCGCTCGCAGAGCCGTGGCGTGCGCAACAAAAGGTTGGATGTTTCATATGCGTAATAAGCATACTATCAATCAGATTCGCTGATTTGTCCAGCACCCTGCGCAGCGAAGCACGGGAGGTTCTCGCGGCATGTGCACTTAAGGTCGCCCACCCGCGCCGCCCCATTGGTCCTTGCCAGGACAGCCTCGAGCCACTACACAGCCGCCATCCCACACGCGGGATCGCGCTCGGCGGATTGAAAGCCCCGTCGTGCGCTCCGGTGGGCCGGACGCCAGTTGGCGGAACGGCCTTCTAATTCCCGCGGAGGTTCAACCGGAAAAGGAAGACGTCCATGGCGCTCCCCGCCTTCACCATGCGCCAGCTGCTGGAAGCTGGCTGCCACTTCGGCCATCAGGGCCATCGCTGGAATCCGAAGATGGCGCCGTTCATCTTCGGCGCCCGCAACAACATCCACATCATCGATCTGGCGCAGACGGTGCCGCTGCTGCACCAGGCACTCGTCAAGGTTAGCGACGTGGTGGCTGGCGGCGGGCGCGTGCTCTACGTCGGCACCAAGCGGCAGGCCGCCGAGGGCATCGCCGACGCTGCCAAGCGCTCGGCTCAGTACTTCATCAATCACCGCTGGCTCGGCGGCACGCTGACCAATTGGAAGACTATCTCGCAGTCGATCCGCCGCCTGAAGCAACTCGAGGAGCTGCTGGCGGGCGAAGCCAAGGGCCGCACCAAGAAGGAGATTCTCCAGCTCACGCGCGACCGCGACACGCTCAACAAATCACTCGGCGGCATCAAGGAGATGGGCGGCCTGCCGGACTTGCTGTTCGTGATCGACACCAACAAGGAGCAGATCGCCATTGCCGAGGCCAGAAAGCTCGGCATTCCGATCGTGGCCGTGGTCGACACCAACTGCGATCCAGACGGCATCGATTTCGTCATTCCGGGCAATGACGACGCCGGCCGGGCGATCACGCTCTATTGCGATCTCATGGCGCGCGCCGCCATCGACGGCATCGAGCGCGGCCAGGCTGGCGCCGGCAGGGATATTGGCGCCTCCGAGACGCCTCCAACCGAGGACCTGCCGCCGGAGACCGGCAAGGCCGGCTTCACGGGTATCGATGCGCCGCGCGGCGAGGCGGACGATCTCAAGCGTCTGCCGGGCATCAATGCCAAGCTGGAGCAGCGCCTCAACGACGCCGGAGTCTACCACTACTGGCAGATTGCCGATCTGGATGCGGACAATCTAGAGGCGCTCGACCGCACCCTCAACCTGAAGGGTCGCATCGCGCGCGACGGTTGGGTGGCAGCGGCCAAGAAGCTGAGCGAGGCAGAGGCGGCCTGATCAAAGCCGCGAGGTTGAGGGGTCGTGGGCTGGTGAGATTATCGCGCGCCATGTGCAGCGCAACGGTGATCACCATCTCACGACTGCGAACTCTTTCGTAAGGACAAGACATGACGACGATCAGCGCGAGTATGGTCAAGGAGCTGCGCGACAAGACCGGCGCCGGCATGATGGACTGCAAAGCGGCGCTCACCGAGACCAACGGTGACATGGAGAAGGCCATCGACTGGCTGCGCAAGAAGGGCCTGTCGAAAGCGGCCAAGAAAGCTGGCCGCGTGGCGGCTGAGGGCCTCGTCGGCGTGACGGCTGCTGGCAAGGCTGCAGCACTCGTCGAGGTCAATTCCGAGACGGACTTCGTTGCCCGCAACGAGCAGTTCCAGGACATGGTGCGCAAGATCGCTGCGCTGGCCGCGCATGCCAAGGGTGACGTCGCAACGCTGCTGGCCACGCCATATCCCAACAGCAAGGAAACGGTCGAGACCTTCGTCAAGGAACTGGTTGCGACCATCGGCGAAAACATGAGCGTGCGTCGTACGGCCCAACTCGAGGTGGGCGAGGGCGTCATCGCCGAGTACGTGCACAACAAGGTCGCCGACGGTCTGGGCAAGATCGGCGTGCTGGTAGCGCTCGAGAGCAAGGGCGACAAGGCCGCGCTCTCGACGTTCGGGCGGCAGCTGGCAATGCACATCGCGGCTGCCAGTCCGGCAGCGCTGACCGCAAATGAGCTCGATCCGGTGCTGATCGAGCGCGAGCGCGCCGTCTACACCGAGCAGGCCAAGGCGTCCGGCAAGCCGGCCGACATCGTGGCCAAGATGGTGGACGGCCGTCTGCGCAAGGAGTTCTACCAGCAGGTAGTGCTGCTGCAGCAGACCTTTGTCGGCGCGGGCGGCGACGGCAAGGCCACCGTCGAGCAGATGCTCAAGAGCGTGGAGAAGTCGGCGGGAGCGCCCGTCAAAATTGGCAAGTTCGTGCGCTTCGCGCTGGGCGAGGGCATCGAGAAGAAAGAGGACGACTTCGCCGCCGAGGTTGCCGCAGCGGCCGGTCAGCAGCAATGATATACCAAAGGTTGTGAGCGGGGCGCTCTGCCCGCTCGCCACCCGTTGCGGCAAGGCACGTGCAGCGCCTACCATGGCCCGACGAACCGAAAGTCCCTGCGCCGAACATCGACCAGATCGAGAAGGTGACCCCCACGATGAGCGCCAAGGCCACTGGGCTCAAGTACCGGCGCCTGCTGCTCAAGCTGTCGGGCGAGGCGTTGATGGGCAGCCGGGCCTACGGCATCGACGTCGCCGTCGTTCAGCGCCTGGCGGGCGAGATCAGGGATGCGGTGGCGGCTGGCGTCGAGATCGCCGTGGTGGTGGGCGGGGGCAACATCTTCCGCGGGCTCGCCGGTGCCGCCAAGGGCATGGATCGCGCCACCGCCGACTATATGGGCATGCTGGCGACTGTGATGAACGCGCTGGCCCTGCAGAATGGCCTCGAGCAGGTCAACGTGGACGGGCGCGTCATGTCGGCTATTCCCATGCCGACCGTGTGCGAGGCCTTCGTGCATTCCAAGGCCTTGCATCACCTGGCCAGCCAACGCGTGGTGATCTTTGCCGCCGGCACCGGCAACCCGTTCTTCACGACCGACACGACGGCGGCACTGCGCGCTATCGAAATGAACTGCGAGGCGTTGGCCAAGGCCACGCAGGTCGATGGCGTCTATTCCGCCGACCCCAAAAAGGACCCTGCAGCCGTGCGTTATGACCGCTTGACCTACGCAGAGGTGCTGGCCAGGGACCTCAAAGTGATGGACGGTGCCGCCATTGCCCTTGCTCGCGACAATAGTCTTCCGGTAATTGTGTTTTCTATCGAGGAGCCAGGTAATCTCCTGAAGGTGCTGCGGGGCGAGGCGCTGGCCACCATAATCGAAGGCCGGCCTTGAGGGACCCTTCAGGTT